>JAZJYU010000001.1:0-9456 GCA_040390225.1 Actinomycetota bacterium
TCCAGCGGTTCGCGGACGAGTTCGAGGAAGGGGCGGACGAATGACCGCCCCGGCTTCCGTCCCCGCATGGCTCGCGGCCGGCACTGCCGCCGCAGTGGTGCTCGTGCTGTTCCTGTCCTGGCTAGTGGCCGGCCGCATCCGGGTGTCGGGAGTCTGGAGTCACCTCGCGAACGCCGGTGCCGAAGCCGATGCCGAACAGGTCGCGGCTTTCGAGCACGCGGTCGAGGCGGCGAGGGCTGCGGGGCTCGATCCCGAGCTGTTGCACCTCGCCGCGACGGCAGGCGCGCTGCGGGTGCCCGCGGCGCGCTTCGGGCTGGTGCGTCTCGGAATCGGCGTCTACGGGTTATCGCCGTTCGGCGACCAGACCTCCGCCGGACTGGGCCTGCGTCCAGCGCTCGAGCTGAGCGCCGCCGTCGCCTCGGTGAAGCGCGTGCCGGCGGGGCTCGGCGTCTCGTACGCCCACGACTACCGCACCGAGCGAGAGACCACTCTGGCGCTGGTGCCGCTCGGCTATGGCGACGGTGTGCCACGCCACGCCTCCGGTCGCGGGCCGGTCTCGATCAACGGTGTCAGCTACCGCATCGCGGGAAGGGTGGCGATGGACCAGGTCGTCGTCGACGTCGGAGACGCCGAGGTGACCGTCGGCGATCGCGCCGTGCTGTTCGGCGACCCGGCCACCGGCGCACCGAGCGCCGACGACTGGGCGCGCGCCGCGGACACCATCAACTACGAGATCGTCACGAGACTCGGCGACCGTATCGAGCGCACGTACTCGTCATGATCCTGACGATCTCGACGCCCGAGGAGATGGCTGCTCTCGGCGCCCGACTCGCGCGGGAGCTGCGCGCGGGTGACCTCGTCGCACTGAATGGCGCGCTCGGTGCCGGCAAGACCACGTTAACGAGAGGACTCGGCGAAGCGCTCGGGGTGCGTGGTGCGGTGACCAGCCCGACGTTCGTACTGGCACGGACCCACCCGCGTGGGGACGGCGGAGCTCCGTTGTTGCACGTCGATGCCTATCGCCTCGGCGGGCCGGCCGAACTCGACGACCTCGACCTCGACTACGCCGGATCGATCGTCGTGGTCGAATGGGCGGCCGGGATGCTCGACGGACTCACCGAACACTGGCTCGAACTGCAGATCGAGCGCGCCCACGGCGGTGATGACGATGAGGTGCAGCCGCGCACCGTTACCGTCACCCCGCACGGCGACCGATGGCGCGACCTTAGGCTGGACTGATGCTGCTCTCGATCGACACCTCGGCCGGTACCAGCGTGGCCGTGGTCGACCGTGATCGCGGAATCATCGCAGAGGCGGGGGAGCCCGATACCCGCCGACATGCCGAGGTGGTGGGCGAGCTGATCCGGCTGTGCCTCGACCGGTCCGGTGTCGCGATCAGCGCGCTCTCCGGCGTGGTGGCGGGCATGGGCCCAGGCCCGTTCACTGGACTGCGGGTGGGCATCGCCGCGGCGAACGCCTTCGCCCTGGGCGCCGGAAAGCCTGTCGTGCGAGTGGTGAGCCACGACGGCATCGCCTGGCAGCACTATGCGTCGGGCGCGAGCGGTCCACTGCTCGTCGTCACCGATGCCCGGCGGCGCGAGGTCTATTGGAGCGCGTACGGCGGCGCGGACGAGTTCGGGCTGCCGCAGCGTGAACAGGGCCCGGGTCTCGTCGCGCCAGACAGTCTCGCGAATGCGGTAACCGATTATGACGGTTACAGCAGGGTGGACGCGGTCGAGGTCTCGGCCGGCGCGAGCGGCATGCTCGCGGAAACGCTCTACCAGCACGGCCGGCCGTTCGCCGCGCGGGAGCCGCTGTATCTGCGTGCACCCGACGCGACCGTGCCCGGCCTGCCGAAGCGGGTGACCGGATGACCTGGAAGCTCCGCACCGCGAATCCCGGCGACCTCGACGCCATCATGCTGCTCGAAACCACCATCTTCACAACCGACGGCTGGTCCCCCGACGCGATGCTCAGCGAGCTGAAGAACCCGCAGTGCTGGTACCTCGTGGCCGAGCGCGTCGGGTTCCCGGGTACCGTGGACGGGTATGCCGGGCTGTTCTGTCCTCGGGGGGCGAGCGAGGGCGACATCCAGACCATCGCGGTCGCCGAGATCGCACGCGGCGGCGGTCTCGGCCGCAGCCTCATGAATGCGCTGATCGGCGAGGCCCGCAAACGTGGTGCCCTGCAGGTGTTCCTCGAGGTGCGGGCAGACAACCCGGGCGCGCAGCGCCTCTACGAAACCCTCGGCTTCGAGCAGATCGCCGTACGTGCCGGCTACTATCAGCCGGACGGGGTCGACGCGAACGTGATGCGCCTGGTCGTGCCCGCACCGCAGACGAGGCCGACGGTGGGCATATGAGCGCTTCGACAGGCTTGGGGACCGGCCCGCTGGTGCTTGGCATCGAAACCAGTTGCGACGAGACCGGGGTCGGCATCGTGCGTGGCACCACTCTGCTCGCGAACGTGATCGCGTCATCGATGGAGGAGCACGCGCGCTACGGTGGCGTCGTGCCCGAGATCGCGGCCCGTGCCCACCTCGAGGCGATGACGCCCGCGATCACAGCGGCGCTCGCCGAGGCCGGGGTCACGCTGCAGGAGCTGGACGCGATCGCGGTCACCAGCGGCCCCGGTCTCGCGGGGGCGCTCATGGTGGGTGTCGGGGCGGCCAAAGCGCTGTCGATCGCGCTCGACACGCCCCTGTACGCGGTCAACCACCTGGTCGGTCATGTCTCGGCCGACATCCTCAGCGGCTCGCCGGTGGAATACCCGACCGTCGCCCTGCTCGTCTCCGGCGGGCACAGCTCGTTGCTCCTGGTGCGGGACCTGGTCTCGGATGTCGAGCTGCTCGGCGAGACCATCGACGACGCGGCCGGCGAGGCATTCGACAAGGTGGCCCGGTTGCTCGGCCTGCCGTATCCCGGCGGACCAGAGATCGATCGTGCCGCGATCGGCGGCGACCCGACGGCCATCCGGTTCCCGCGCGGACTCACACAGCCGAAGGACCTCGAGAAGCATCGCTACGATTTCTCGTTCTCCGGGCTCAAGACGGCCGTGGCGCGCTTCACGGAGAAGAGCACAGACGACGGCAGCGGCATCCCGGTCGCGGATGTCGCAGCGAGCTTTCGCGAGGCGGTGGCCGACGTGCTGATCACCAAAGCGCTCGCCGCGTGCGCCGACTTCGGGGTGCCGCGCCTGCTTCTCGGCGGAGGTGTTGTCGCCAATGCCCGAGTGCGCGAGCTTGCCGCTGAGCGCTGCGCGGCGGCCGGAGTGCACCTCCGCGTGCCTCCGCTGTCGCTCTGCACCGACAACGGGGCGATGATCGCGGCACTCGGCGCGCAGCTGGTGATGGCCGGCCGCGAGCCCTCCGCGCTCGACTTCGGGGCCGATTCGACCCTGCCGGTAACCCTCATACAGGCCTAACCGTTCGGACGGACTCATCGGTGACCCCCGTTGACACCCGAACGAGGGGAGTGCCACTATGGGCAGCGCTGACGCGTGTTCAGCGAAATCACATAAAAGGAGTCCGACCCAGATGACAACCACTCCCCCTCCCGCTTCGCCGGCGCCCGCAGCACCCGCTGTCGCCGGGCCCAAGCAGACCCTCAGCCTCATCTCCTTCATCGCTGGTATCGCGGGCGTTCTGCTCTCCGCGGTCCCGGTGTTCGGATTCCTCGTGTCCGTCGCGGGCATCGTTCTCGGTTTCCTGGGACGCAAGCGCGAGCCCGCCGCCCCGAAGTGGATGGCGACCGTCGGCATCATCACCGGTTTCGTCGGTGCTGTGCTCGGCATCCTGTTCTTCTTCCTGCTGATCATCCTGCCGATCATCGCCCTTGGTGTCGCGGGCTCGTCGGTCTACAACTACTGATCCACAGCCGAAGGGCCTGCATCCACACCAGGATGCAGGCCCTTCGTCACGCCCGGCAGCGCTGACAGCTACCTGGCAACGCGCTCGGCGAGCAGCGCCGTGTGCTTGCCCGCCACGCGGGTGACGAACAGCGTGGCGCTCTCGCTGCCTTTGGGCGCGAGTTTCTTGCGCAGCGACGCGGGGTCGACATCCACCCCACGTTTCTTGATCTCCAGCGTGCCGATCTCGCGCGCCGCGAGTTCCCGCTTGATCGCCTTCTCGTCGAAGGGCAGCGAGGTGATCACGCGAAAGCAGGCGGCGAACGGGGTCGAGGTCGGCAGGTCCGCCGTAAGGTAGGCGATTCCGCTGCTGAGCATGCGCGCATCCAGCCGGCGAGCGAGGTCGCCGATCAGGCGGGCACGGATGACCGCACCGTCCGGTTCGAACACGAAGTCGCCGAGGGTGCCGACCTCGGCATCTACGCTGTCCGCGCCGGCGTTCAGCTCCGCGGTTCCGTGCTCGCCGAGCACCAGCGCTGACCGGCGGATGCCGTCCCTGGCCAGTTCGCGCGACCAGACCCCGAGCTCCACCACCTCGCGGTCGACGGAGACCCACTGCGCCTCCATGCCGTCGGGAATGAGCCCGCGGTCGATGCCGGGGCCGAGCTTGATGCCGGTGGGAAGCCGCCCGGCAACCTCGAAGGCGAAGTCGAGCGAGGGTGAGAAGTCGGCCGGGTCGGTGAGCCGCGACGTGTTGCCGTGGCCGGCCGTGCGACGTGCGGGGTCGAGATACACGGCCTCGGTCGCGCCGAGGTCAACGTTCGCGGCCTCCTCGTTCAGCACCGTGGCGTTCGGCCACGGCGCCAGGTTGTACGCGGCGATGGCGGCGGTGACCTCGTCCCGGTCGACCGCCGTCACCTCAAGGTCGATCGCGGCCATGGCCATGGCGTCGCCGCCGATGCCGCAGCCGAGGTCGGCCACCCGGGTGAGTCCCGCGGACTGGAACCGGCCGGCATGCAGCGCCGCCACGCGCAGTCGCGTCGCCTGTTCGAGCCCGGCCTCGGTGAAGAGCATGCGCTCGGCGAAAGGCCCGAATTTCGGGATGGCCTTGCCGCGCAGCTTCGACTGGCTGAGCACCGCGGCGACGAGCCCGGGAGAGTGCCCGGCCGCGCGCAGCGATGAGACCGACTTGAGCAGGTCATCCGTCGATGTCCAGGCGGGCAGGGAGTCCAGCAGCCGGAGGCCCTCCGGTGAGAGCAACTCGATCAATTCGGATGACTCCACCCGGCAACTGTAATGCGTTGGCACTCACCTTGCACGAGTGCCAGCGCACGCCGTACAGTAGTTCTGGCACACTCACTGTGAGAGTGCTAACCCAGACTGTTTAAATCAACACCGCGAAGTTCTTTAGAAAGAAGAGGTCAACCGTGCCGGTCTCCATCAAGCCGCTCGAAGATCGCATTGTCATCAAGCAGGTCGAGGCGGAGCAGACGACTGCTTCTGGTCTCGTCATCCCCGACACCGCGAAGGAGAAGCCCCAGGAGGGCGAGGTCGTCGCGGTCGGCCCGGGTCGCATCGACGACAACGGCAACCGCGTTCCCCTCGACATCGCCGTCGGCGACAAGGTCATCTACTCGAAGTACGGCGGAACCGAGGTGAAGTACGGCGGGGAAGACCTGCTCGTGCTCTCGGCGCGCGACGTGCTCGCGATCGTCGGCTGACACAGCTCGTGAGAAGGACCCGCCGGTTCACCGGCGGGTCCTTTTTCGTGCCGTAGATTCAGCGGGTGAGGTCGGGGATTCTGTACGCGCTGGCCGCGTACCTGCTGTGGGGCTTCCTGCCCGTGTACTTCCTGCTGCTGCAACCAGCGGGGGCGTTCGAGATCGTCGCCTGGCGGATCATATTCGCGCTGGTGTTCTGCGCGCTGCTCATCACCGTGAGCCGATCGTGGCCCGCCGTCATCGCACTCGTTCGTCAACCGCGCCTGCTGCTCACTCTCGGGGTGGCAGCTGCGCTCATCTACGTCAACTGGCAGGTCTACGTTTTTGGCGCCACAACCGGACACGTCATTGAGACCTCGCTCGGGTACTTCATCAACCCGATCGTCACCGTGCTTCTCGGCGTCGTGGTGCTGCGCGAGAAGCTGAGGCCCCCGCAGTGGGTTGCGGTCGGCATCAGCACGGTGGCCGTGCTGATGATCGCCATCGGGTACGGCGCATTCCCCTGGATCGCGCTTTCGCTCGCCGGCTCGTTCGGACTCTACGGTCTGCTCAAGAAGCGAGTCGGGCCGCGGGTGGATGCCCTGAGCGGCCTCGCGATAGAAACCGCGTGGCTGTTGCCGGTCGCCATCGTTCAGCTCCTCGTGGTCGGCTCGACGGTCGGGGTGACCTTCGGCACCGATGGGGCACCGCATGCCCTGCTGCTGGCGGCATCCGGCATCGTCACTGCGATTCCCCTGCTGCTGTTCGCTGCGGCATCACGACGGCTCGAACTGGTCACCATGGGTTTCGTGCAGTACCTGACGCCGGTCATCCAGTTCCTGGTCGGCTACTTCCTGCTGCACGAGGCGATGCCGCCCGTGCGCTGGGCGGGTTTCGTGCTGGTCTGGATCGCGCTGGTGGTGCTCAGCATCGACCTGGTGCGGCGCAGGAGGGGTGCCCGACGTGCCTCTGCCCTGACCGTCTGATCGAGCGGTAGGGTCGGGAGCACCCGAAACCCTAAGGAAACCGCGATGTCGACTCAGCGTGCTGTCATTGCGCTGGCCATCGGCGCCCTCGTAGTGCTGGCGCTCGCGGCCTGTACGACGCCGGGCGGAACGGCCGTCGGCCCGGCAGCCACGCCGGCACCGCACGCATCATCCGGACCCCTGAAGATCGGCACGGTCTTCCCGGTGACGGGTACCGCGAGCTATCTCGGTCCTGCGCAGTCCGACGGTGTCGACGCTGCGGTGAAAGACATCAACGCGGCCGGTGGGGTACTCGGTTCGCCGGTGCAGGTGCTCCACGAAGACTCCGGCGACGTGAGCACGACCACGATCGAAACCTCGTTCGCCACCCTGAAGTCCAAGGGTATCGACGCGCTGATCGGCCCGTCGTCATCAGCGCTCGCCGAGCGGCTGTTTCCGAAGACCCTCGCGGCCAAGATCCCGCTCATCAGTCCCTCGGCGACGTCGGTTCGATTGACGCCGCTCGGCAAGAGCGGGTACCTGTTCCGCACCGTGCCGAGCGAGGCGGACCAGGGATCCGTGCTGGCGTCAACGATCGGCGGCGGCACTGCGAAGATCGCGCTCATCTACCTGGACGACGAAACCGGGCAGGACATCCTCGCCAGCCTCACCTCCGGTCTCAAGGCGAGCGGAGGCAGGCTCGTGACCGCGCAGCCGTTCACCGCGACGACGACCGACTTCAGCGGGATCATCGCCGCGGTCACGAAGGCCGCCCCGGATGACGTGGTGTTCGTGAGCAACTTCTCAACGATGGACCAGAACAAGGCCGTCATCACTCAGCTCAACGCGGTCGGTCTCGGCGGCGCCAAGCTGTGGCTGACCAGCGAGAACCTGGCGGACTACTCGCAGGCACTGCCGGCGGGCGCTCTCAGCGGAGTCAGCGGCATCCTCGAGGGTGTCGCCGGGGACGCCGGGTTCGATGCCGAGATCAAGGCGGTCGATCCGAACATCTCGAACTATTTGTACGCGCCCGAGTCATATGACGCGACGATCCTCGTCGCGCTGGCGGCCACCGTGGCCGGCAATACCAGCGGCAAGGCGATCGCGAGCCACCTGCGCTCCGTTTCCGAGGGAGGCATCAAGTGCACCAGCTTCGCCGAATGCCTCTCAGTTCTGAAGACGAACACCGACATCGACTACGACGGTGTGACGGGTGCGATCGCCTTCGACGCCGAGGGCAATCCGAACCCGGCGCACTACGGGCTGTACCACTACGACGGGCAGAATCGTTTCGCCCTTGCGGGCTCGGCGGTCGGTCACTGAATCCTCGATCCGACCGGCGCGCCCCCGCGAAGCCTAGAATTGAGGT
This sequence comes from Actinomycetota bacterium, assembly GCA_040390225.1. GTDB lineage: Bacteria > Actinomycetota > Actinomycetes > Actinomycetales > Microbacteriaceae > Lacisediminihabitans. Next base: position 7,881 of record JAZJYU010000001.1, read on the forward strand.
CTCGCTCGCGACCCAAGGAGCACTGTGAGACTCAGCCCGATCGGCGTCATCGCAATCGCTGCGACCGTCGCCTTGCTTCTCGACGGTTGCAGCTCGCCGAGTCCCGCGAAGACCGCGGCACCGCTCACGCTCACCATCGGCGCCCTGGTTCCACAGACCGGGCAGTTCTCCGCACTCGCGCCGGCGGAGACCGCAGGCATCACGCTCGCGATGAACGATATCAACCAGGCCGGCCTGGGAATCACGGTCAAGGTGCTGACCAAAGACTCCGGGGATGCGGTGGCCGGCACGGCGGGCGCGCCCCCGACGGCGACCGCCGCGACCGCCGCGGTGAAAGATCTCATCTCCAAGCACGCGACCGCCATCGTGGGCGCGTCATCCGACGACGTGAGCCGTGCGGTCATCGACCAGGTCACCGGCGCGGGCCTCGTGATGATCTCGCCGCAGAACAGCTCGCCCGAGTTCACCGGCATCAAGGACGACGGTCTGTACTTCCGCACCAGCGCTTCCGACGATGCCGAGGGCACGGCGCTCGGATCGGTCATGGCCGTCGCGGGCGGCAAGCGGCTCGCGACGCTGGTGCTCGACGACGACTACGGCACCGGCATCGAGAAGACTATGTCGGCCGCGTTCACCAAGGCGGGCGGCCAGGTCGTCGCGAAAGAAGAGTTCCCGGCCACGCAGACCGATTTCAGCAAACAGGTCGCGGATGTCGTCAAGGCGAAGCCGGACGCCGTCGCGGTGGTGACGCAGGGGCAGGCGACCACGATCGTTCCCGCGCTCATCGCCGCGGGTATCCCGGCCACCTCGCTCTACCTCGCCGGCAGCGACCTGCTTCAGTACGGGCCGGCGATGCGAGCGACCCTCACCGGAACTACGGGGGTGGCGCCCGGGCCGGTGCTCGACAGCTTCTTCCAGAAGAAGATCCTCGCCATCGACCCGACGCTCACCGGTTTCGCCTACGCGCCGGAATCCTATGACGCGGTCGTCTTGCTCGCTCTTGGCGCCCTTTCGGCACGCTCGACGGACGGCGCGAAGATCGCCGCGAAGCTCCGCGCCGTTTCCGGCGGCACCGGCCACGGCGAGAAGGCGACCGATTTCGCCTCGGCCGCGCAGATCATCCTGGCCGGTGACGCGGTCGACTATGACGGTTATTCCGGAGGCATCGCGTTCGACGCGAACGGTGATCCGGCTGGGGCCGAATTCGGTGTCTTCGTCTACGGTGCGGGCAACCAATTCACCAGAACGAAGAGCGTCGTCGGTTAGCGCGATCTCATTCCATTACAAATTGTTGTGTAACTCCGTTACAAATTGTTGTGTAAATATCATCGACTTCTAACCGAAACCTGTCGATACTTGGCTGAAACATATCGACACTACGGTCGAGATCATGTTGCCGCGGTATGCACCCCGCGCATCGTCCTGACTGACACAGAAAGGTCTACCCCGTGAAAAATCGAACTCTCGGCGGCCGCATAGCCGCGAGTGCTGCGGCTGCGACAGCCATCGCACTGATACTCGCTGGCTGCTCGACGACATCCACGCCGTCCAGCACGTCCAGCTCATCGGCGGCACT
>JAZJYU010000001.1:9466-33746 GCA_040390225.1 Actinomycetota bacterium
CACTTGCCGCCGTCGACACCTGCTCGGCATCGTCCGACCCGTCGACCACCTTCAAGCTGGGAACCTTCCTGCCGCTGACCGGATCACTCGCTTCGCTCGGCCCGGCTGCAGTTTCGGGCAGTGGCGAGGCGCTCTCTGAGATCAACCGGGATGGCGGCGTCAATGGTTCGCCGGCCTGTGTCATCTCGACCGACTCGAGCGACACCAACAACCCGACGATCGGTCTGACGAACGTCAAGAAGCTGCTGCAGTCGAAGGTCTCCGCGATCCTCGGTGCAGAGTCCTCCAGCGTCACCGAGAACGTGCTCCCCACGGTCACGGCGTCAAACACGGTCATGTTCTCCCCGGCCAACACCGATGACAAGCTCACCGGAATCTCGCCGTGGTACTTCCGTGACGCTCCGCCGAACAGCGTTGAAGGCAACGCCCTCGGCAAGCAGATCGTGGCGAACGGCGCCTCGAAGGTCGGCATCCTCGTCTTCAACGACGCGTATGGCACCAACCTCCGCGACTCCATCCAGAAGGCGATCGAGTCGAGCGGCGGCAGCGTCGTCTACGGCGGCACCGGCAAGGGTCAGGAGTTCCCGTCGACGGAGACCACGTTCACCTCTGAGGTGTCCGCGGTGCTCGCGACGAACCCCGACGCCATCGTGGTCGACGCGTTCGACCAGACGAACCAGATCCTCCCGGCCCTCGCGTCAGCGGGCTGGGCGATGAAGAAGACCTACTTCGTCGATGGAAACCTGAACGACTACACCTCGACGGCCGGCATCCCCGACCTGACCGGAGCCATCGGCTCCACCCAGGGCGTCAACCCGACCACGGACTTCAAGAGCACGCTGACCGCGTGGTACAAGAAGAACGAGAAGGGATCGATCACGGCCTTCGGGTACGCGGCCGAGTCCTACGACGCGGTGATCATCATGGCGCTCGCTGCCGACGTGGCGAAGGCCACCGACTCGGCGTCGATCCAGAAGGCGATCCTCGGAGTCACCGGAGCGAACGGTGGAACGACGTGCAAGACGTACGCGGACTGCCTGAAGCTCGTCAAGGCTGGCACCTCGATCCACTACGAGGGCCTGTCGGGTATCGGACCGTTGAACGCCGGGCACGACCCGTCGTCGGGCTACATCAGCATCTACCAGTACGTGAAGCTGAACCCGTCGAAGTTCCTTGAGTCGGTAAAGGGATCGCTCTAGATCCAATGACGATCGGGGGTCGGCAGGGCAACCTGCCGGCCCCCCATCGCGTCACTCCCCAGCCGCACCGCGGCGAGAAAGGACGACCCGAGTGCGACGCAGTAACACCGGCCTGATCGGGGTCATGGCCAAGGTTTCAGCGATCGTCGCCATTGCGACGGCAATGCTCTTCGCCGCCGGCCCCGCTCTGGCTGCAACACCGACCCCGACGCCCTCCGGCTCGTCATCCGTGATCGACGCGCCGAAGAGCTGCTCGTCCTCCGTCACCCTCGGGTGCGTACAGGGCACGCTCAACGATTCGAACGGCAATGGCATCAAAGGCGTCAAGCTGACCATGTCTGATGCCACGGGCGACTCGGCCACGACGATCAGTGACGCCAACGGCCGTTACGTCTTCTCAGTCACGGTCACCGGTAAGTACAGCATCACTCTCGACACGTCATCGCTTCCCAAGGGCGTCACTGCCGAAGCGTCCACCCGAACCATCACGGCGACGCTTACACAGCTGCAGCCGGTCGTCTTCCCGTTGCAGGGGCACGCCAAAGGTTCCGTGTCCACCTCGCTCGGCACGGTCAGCATCGGCAAGCAGATCTGGGACCAGTTCTCGCAGGGCCTCCTGCTCGGCCTGCTTCTCGCCCTCGCATCGATCGGCCTCTCGCTCATCTACGGCACGACGGGACTGAGCAACTTCGCCCACGCGGAGCAGGTGACACTGGGCGGGCTGCTCCAATACCTCTTCGCCATCCAGCTCGGTCTCAACTTCTTCGTCGCCGCCGTGATCACCGTCGCGCTCTGCGCCGCCACCGGGTACCTGCAAGACAGACTCATCTGGGGTCCGCTGCGCAAACGCGGTCTCGGCCTCACCCAGCTCATGGTGGTGACGATCGGGCTCTCGCTCGCGCTGGAGTACCTCTACCAGTTCTTCTTCGGGTCCCAGGTGCTGCCGGTCACCACCGTCGTGCAGCGCAACACCGGGCCGCTCGACATCACGCCGAACGCCTACATGTCGATGGCGATCTCGGTCATCGTTCTCGTGCTGGTCGGTTTCGCGCTGCAGCGAACCAGAATCGGCCGGGCCACGCGGGCCGTCTCAGACAATCGGGCCCTCGCCGCGGCATCCGGCATCGACGTCGATCGCATCATCCGTCTGGTGTGGACCGTGGCGATGGGACTCGCCGGACTGTCGGGCGTGCTCTATGCGCTCGTCTACGGCGGTATCCAGTGGAGCACGGGTATCCAGCTTCTGCTGCTGATCTTCGCGGCAGTCACGCTGGGCGGCCTCGGAACGGCCTTCGGTGCGTTGGTGGGCTCGCTCGTGATCGGCATCGTGGTGCAGGTGTCGAGCCTGGTGTTGTCGAGCGACCTGAAATACGCGACCGCCCTGCTCATCCTCATCTTCGTTCTGCTTTTCCGGCCCCAGGGCATCCTGGGCCGCCGGGAGCGCGTGGGCTAGTCGAAAGGACCATCCATGGACTTCCTCGCAACCCTGTTCACCGACTTCGGCGCGCAGATACTTTCGTCAGTCACCGCCGCGTTCGCGATCGCCGCCCTCGGCCTCAACCTGCACTTCGGATACACGGGCCTGCTCAACATCGGCCAGGCCGGCTTCATGCTGCTCGGCGCCTACGGATTCGCCATCACCGTCGAACTCGGCGGCGGTTTCTGGCTGGGAGCGCTGATCGCGATCCTCGCGGCCGTCGCGTTTGCATTCATCCTCGGCCTGCCGACCCTGAAGCTTCGAGGGGACTATCTAGCGATCGTGACGATCGCCGCCGCCGAGATCATACGAATAGTCGGCGGCAACCAAGCTCTCGCGCCGATCACGGGCGGTGTCGCCGGAATCGGGGGCAACAAGTTCCAGCCGGTGTTCACGGCATTGTCGCCGTTCCCCAAGACGGGCCTGTTCACGATCGGTCCGTTCACCTACCCGTTCAGTCAGGGCGACAGCTGGTGGCTCAGGATCGTCGCGTGGGCGGTCGTGCTGATCCTTGCGCTTCTGACCTTCTTGCTCGTCCGCAGTCCGTGGGGGCGCGTCGTGCGCGGCATCCGTGAAGACGAGGATGCGGTTCGCAGCCTCGGGAAGAATGTCTATTCGTACAAACTGCAGAGCCTCGTGCTCGGTGGGGTCATGGGCGCGATCGGTGGTGTCATTTACATTCTGTCGTCGTCGGTGCAGCCGGACTCGCTCGGCCGCACGACCACGTTCCTGCTGTACACCTGCCTGCTGCTCGGCGGTGCGGCGACGGTGTTCGGCCCGATCCTCGGAGCCTTCCTGTATTTCGTGGTGATCATCGGAATCCAGGACGCCGTCACCCAGTTCGTGCCGTCGTCGATCGTCAACCAGCAGCAGATCCCGCAGCTCACCTTCATCGTGGTGGGCATCGGGTTGATGCTGCTCGTCATCTTCCGGCCTCAGGGCATCCTCGGCAACAAGAAGGAGCTGAGCTTCGGTGACTGATACGACGACACACCCGGTCGAGTACGAATTCGACCGGGTGGAGCTCAGAAAGAAGCTGGCCACGGTTCCACAGGAGCCGGGTTCGAGTAAGCCGGATGCCATCCTGTCGGTCGACCGAATCGTGCGAAAGTTCGGTGGCGTCACTGCCGTCGATGTCGACCACCTCGAGGTTCAGCGCGGTGCGATCACCGCACTGATCGGGCCCAACGGTGCAGGCAAGACGACGTTCTTCAACCTGATCACAGGGTTTGACAAGCCGTCGTCCGCAAAGCCGGCATTCCGGTCGGGCGACGAATACGCGGCCTGGAAGTTCAACGGCAGATCCCTCACTTCGACCAGTGCGTTCAGGGTCGCGCAGGCGGGAATGGTTCGCACCTTCCAGCTGACCAAGGCGCTCGAGCGCATGACGGTCATGGACAACATGCTTCTCGGGTCGCAGGATCAGTCCGGTGAACGGCTGACTCAGGCGCTGCTGCGCCCGCTCTGGCGCGCGAAAGAGGCGGCGATCCGAGCCAAGGCGGAAGACCTGCTCGACCGGTTCAAGCTGCTCGACAAGAAGAACGACTACGCGGGTTCGCTGTCCGGCGGGCAGCGGAAGCTCCTGGAGATGGCCAGGGCGCTCATGAGCGATCCGGCGATGATCATGCTCGATGAGCCGATGGCGGGCGTGAACCCTGCGCTCACCCAGTCGCTGCTCGGCCACATCGAAAGCCTTCGCGACCTTGGCACGACTGTTCTCTTCGTCGAGCACGACATGCACATGGTGCGCCACATCTCCGACTGGGTCGTCGTGATGGCGGAGGGTCTCATCGTCGCCGAGGGTCCGCCCGAAAATGTCATGCAGCACCAGGCGGTGGTAGACGCGTACCTCGGGTCGCATCACGACCAGGATCTTGGTGACGACTCTGTGCTGAACGAGGATTTCGAGGCCGCCGCAGCACAGGAGGCCATCGAGCGTGGGAAAGTCGAGAGCGAATAGTGGTTGAGTACACGGGTACCGGGGAACCGACCGTCCGCGCCGACGAGATCGTGGCCGGTTATCTACCGGGAATCAACATCCTGAACGGCTGCAGCCTGACGGCATACCCCGGCGAGCTCATCGGCATCATCGGGCCGAACGGCGCCGGCAAGTCGACGCTGCTGCGGGCGCTGTTCGGGCTCGTCCCGGTGCGCGGCGGCACGGTCACGCTCGATGGTCAGGACATCACCAACTCCAAGGCGAACAAGCTCGTGCAGGAGGGAGTGGGTTTCGTCCCGCAGACCAACAATGTCTTCCCGTCGCTCAGCATCGAGGAGAACCTGCAGATGGGCCTGTTCCTCAGGCCGAAGAAACTCACTGAGCGTCTCGAGGCGATCTACGATCTGTTCCCGGTGCTGCAGGAGCGACGCAACCAGCGCGCGGGGGGCCTCTCCGGCGGCGAACGTCAGTCGGTCGCTATGGCGCGCGCTCTGATGATGGAGCCGAAGGTTCTGCTGCTCGACGAGCCGTCTGCGGGACTGTCGCCCGTGCGCCAGGATGAAACCTTCATCCGCACCCGCAAGATCAACCGCACGGGCGTGACCGTGATCATGGTCGAGCAGAACGCGCGGCGGTGCCTCCAGATCTGCGACCGCGGCTACGTGCTCGACCAGGGTCGCAACTCCTACACCGGTACCGGCAAGGAGCTGGCCGACGACCCGAAGGTGATCGAGCTCTACCTCGGCACGCTCGCTGCGGATCTCGACGGAACCGTGGAATAGCTCGCCGCGCGGGCCGTTAACATGGTGTAACGGCAGCAGCGCGACAGGAGTGACACGTGGATCAGCCAGACCCGTTCGGATTCATCGGACTGACCTACGACGATGTGATGCTGCTTCCGGGTCATACGGATGTCATCCCGAGCGAGGCTGACACCGCGACGCGGCTGAGCCGCCGTATCACCATCGCCGCGCCGCTCCTCTCCTCTGCCATGGATACGGTCACCGAGTCCCGAATGGCCATCGCCATCGCACGCCAGGGCGGCATCGGCGTGCTTCACCGAAACCTGTCCATCGCCGACCAGGCCGAGCAGGTCGACCGGGTGAAGCGCTCCGAGTCCGGCATGATCACGAATCCGGTGACCACGACCCCCGACGCGACCGTTGCCGAGGTCGACGCTCTGTGCGGGCAGTTCCGCGTCTCCGGCCTCCCGGTCGTCGAGGGCGACGGCAAGCTGGTCGGAATCATCACCAACCGGGACATGCGCTTCGTCTCGCCGTTCGAGAAGTCGACCACGTTCGTGCGCGACGTCATGACGAAGGCTCCGCTCATCACGGCACCCGAGGGCATCGACCCGGATGACGCGGTGGCCATCTTCGCGCAACACAAGATCGAGAAGCTTCCCCTCGTCGACGCGGCCGGGCGCCTTCGCGGGCTGATCACGGTCAAAGACTTCGACAAGTCGGAGAAGTATCCGAACGCCACCAAGGATGACGCCGGGCGCCTGCGGGTCGCCGCCGCGATCGGCTTCTTCGGCGACGCCTGGGACCGCGCGATGACCCTGGTCGACGCCGGCGTGGACGCGATCGTCGTCGACACCGCGAACGGGGACAGCGCCGGGGTGATCGACATCATCCGTCGTCTCAAGAGCGACCCGGCCGCGCGCCACGTCGACATCATCGGCGGCAATGTCGCCACCCGTAGCGGGGCGCAATCGCTTGTGGACGCCGGCGCGGATGCCATCAAGGTGGGCGTCGGCCCCGGCTCGATCTGCACCACTCGTGTGGTCGCCGGGGTGGGGGTGCCGCAGGTCACCGCCGTTTACGAGGCGTCGCTGGCCGCGCGCGAGTCGGGCATCCCGGTGATCGCCGACGGCGGATTGCAGTACTCGGGAGACATCGCCAAGGCGCTCGTCGCCGGCGCCGACTCGGTGATGCTCGGCTCGCTGCTCGCCGGCTGTGACGAGAGCCCCGGCGACCTGGTCTTCGTCAACGGCAAGCAGTACAAGAAGTACCGCGGCATGGGGTCGCTGGGCGCCCTGCAGAGCCGCGGCGAGAAGACGTCGTACTCGAAGGACCGCTACTTTCAGGCGGACGTGCCCTCCGATGACAAGCTCATCCCTGAGGGCATCGAGGGTCAGGTGCCGTACCGCGGACCGCTGTCCGCTGTCGCGTACCAGTTGCTTGGCGGACTTCGCCAGTCCATGTTCTACACGGGCGCGCGCACGATCGAGGAACTCAAGCACAAGGGCAAGTTCGTGCGGATCACGGCTGCCGGCCTCAAGGAGTCGCACCCCCACGACATCCAAATGACCGTAGAGGCCCCGAACTACTCCCGCTGACCTCCCGTGGCGGGGGCTGCGCCCTTTCGCGGCGGCGTGGAGGCCTCGCGGCGGGAGTTGTAACTCCCGCCGCAAGGGTTCTACCCGTCCGCGACAGGTTCTGGGTTCGTCGCCACTCCACAGTTCCGGGAAGCGAGGGTCGAGATCGATCACCGTGATGCCATCTTCGGCGCATGGACTACGACGAACTCGCACGTGACGGACTGATTCTCTTCGATCGCATTCGGGATGTCGGGGCCGATTCTCGTGCGCTGCGCCGGGATGCAGAACGCGGCATCCTGGTCAAACTTCGGCGGGGGGCTTACGTCAGTACGTCGGTCTGGGAAGCGAGCAGTTCACGAGAGCGGCATTTGCTGCGTGCTCGCGCGGTTCTCGCAGCGTCGGTTCGTCCGGTCGCGCTCGCCGGGGTCTCCGCCGCCGCGGTCTGGGGCATGCCGATCGATGGAGACTGGCCTGCCGAGGTGACAGTGCTCGATGAATGGCAGGGTGGTGGGCGATCAGAGCCAGGCGTGCGCCGCACAGCATCGGGCTTTCGCACCGCGATCACGGAGTTCGTCGACGAGATACCTGTCACATCCGTCGGACGGACGGCCATTGATGTGGCCAGGAGCCACAGCTTCAGCGCGGCAATCGGCTCGCTCGACTGGGCGCTATGGCGAAGGCGCCCGAATCGGCTGACGAAGGAAGACCTGTTCGCCGAGCTGAACAGCCTGAATCCGCGATTCGGACGGCGCCACCTTCTTCGCTGTGTCGGGTTCTGTACCCATCTGTCGGACTCGTTCGGCGAGTCGAAATCGCGGTCGGTCATTCATTCCCTGGGATTCGACGCCCCAGAGTTGCAGGTCGAATTCACCGATGGCCAGGGCACGATCGTGCCCGACTACTTCTGGCGCTCGGCGATGGTCGCCGGCGAATTCGATGGCAAAGCGAAGTACACGCGCAACGTGTATACACGGGGCGATCCAGGTGAAGTGGTGTGGCGGGAGAAGAAGCGCGAGGACCGGCTCCGCCGGATGGTTTCCGGGGTCACCCGCATCCTGTCGTCCGACGTCGGGCACCCCGCCCGGCTCGAGAGCCTGCTCCTGGAAGCCGCCGTGCCTCATGGAGGGCGCACAGCATTGCGGCGGGAGTTGTGAACCCCTCCGCGATGCTCTTGAGGCGCCGCGACGGGGCGTGTCCCCCGCCACGACGTCCGGGAAACCCGCCACGACGTCCGGGGAACCCGCCGGGACCTCCGGGGCCCGCCGGGAACGCGACGAGCGACCGTCAGGGAACGCGACGAGGGCGGACGGGTAGGCTGGATGTCGTGAGCGACGTAGAGATCGGCCGCGCCAAACGCGCCCGCCGCGTGTATGCCTTTGACGACATCGCGATCGTTCCGAATCGTCGCACCCGCGACCCGCAGGACGTCTCGGTGCACTGGAGCATCGATGCCTACCAGTTCGAGATCCCCATCCTCGCGGCCCCCATGGATTCCGTCGTGTCACCGGCCACCGCCATCCTCATCGGCAAGCTCGGCGGCCTGGGCGTGCTCGACCTCGAGGGACTGTGGACGCGCTATGAAGACCCGGAACCGGTCCTGGAGGAGATCCGCTCCTTGCCGGCGAGCGAAGCGACCAAGCGGATGCAGCAGATCTACGCGGAGCAGGTGAAGCCCGAGCTCGTCACGGCACGTCTCGCGGAGATCCGCGCCGCCGGCGTGACCGTCGCCGGCGCGCTGTCCCCGCAGCGCACCCAGGAGCTGTACGAGACTGTCGTGGCGGCCGGGGTCGACCTGTTCGTGATCCGCGGCACCACGGTGAGCGCCGAGCACGTGTCGAAGAACCAGGAACCGCTGAATCTTAAGAAGTTCATCTACGAGCTGGACGTTCCGGTGATCGTGGGCGGGGCATCCGGGTACACACCAGCACTGCATCTCATGCGCACGGGGGCCGCCGGGGTGCTCGTCGGGTTCGGCGGCGGTGCCGCATCCACGACGCGTGCAAGCCTCGGCATCCATGCCCCAATGGCAACCGCGGTAGCGGATGTGGCGGGCGCGCGCCGCGACTACATGGACGAGTCCGGCGGCCGCTATGTGCACGTCATCGCGGACGGGGGGCTCGGCACCAGCGGCGATATCGCAAAGGCCTTCTCCGTGGGCGCCGATGCCGTGATGCTCGGATCCACCCTCGCCAGGGCGACCGAGGCACCGGGCGGCGGCTGGCACTGGGGTGCCGAAGCGCACCACAGCGAGCTTCCCCGCGGCAACCGCGTCGAGGTCGGGTCGCTCGCGCCTCTCGAACAGATCCTGTTCGGGCCGTCGACGGTGGCGGACGGCACGGTGAACCTGGTCGGAGCACTCAGGCGGTCGATGGCGACCACGGGGTATTCGGACCTCAAGGAGTTCCAGCGAGTCGACGTGGTAGTCGCTCCCTATAATGTATGACAAGTACACTGAGTAACTCGAGGGAACCATGGCTGCGCTGAAGACCGTCACTCGCTCGTCGAAGCTGGGACCCGCCGAGCGTGCCGAGGCGATCGCCGTGCTCCGCGACAAGGAGCTCGACATCCTGGTCATCGGCGGCGGCATCGTCGGTACGGGCGCCGCGCTCGACGCGGTGACCCGTGGTCTGCGGGTCGGTATGGTCGAGGCGCGGGACTGGGGCAGCGGCACCTCGAGCCGGTCGTCCAAACTGGTGCATGGCGGCATCCGCTACCTCGAGCAGCTCGACTTCCGTCTCGTGCGCGAGGCGCTGAAGGAGCGCGGCCTGCTGCTGCAGCGCATCGCCCCGCACCTGGTGAAGCCGGTGCGCTTCCTCTACCCGCTGCATCACCACATCTGGGAGCGCTTCTACATCGGTGCCGGCATGATTCTCTACGATGTGCTCAGCTGGACCGGTGGCCGCCCGCCCGGTGTGCCGCACCACCGGCACCTGACCAAGACGCAGGTCATGCGTGCGGCGCCGAGCCTGGCTCATGACGCCATGATCGGGGGCATCACCTACTACGACGCCCAGGTCGACGACGCGCGCTATGTCGCGAACCTGGCGCGCACGGCATCCTTCTACGGCGCCCACGTCGCGAGCCGGGTGCGCGTCGAGGGCTTCATCAAGGTGGGCGAGCGCGTCGTGGGTGTCGAGGCGCACGACCTCGAGACGGGCGAGCGGTTCGAGATCCACGCGAAGCAGGTCGTGAACGCGACCGGGGTGTGGACGGATGACACCCAGTCGATGGTGGGCGAGCGCGGCCAGTTCAAGGTGCGAGCCTCGAAGGGCGTGCACCTCGTGGTACCGCGTGACCGGTTCCAGTCGAAGGTGGGACTCATCCTCCGCACCGAGAAGAGCGTGCTGTTCGTGATCCCGTGGGGCCGGCACTGGCTGATCGGCACGACCGACACCGACTGGCATCTCGACAAGGCGCATCCCGCGGCCACCGCGGCGGACATCGACTACCTGCTCGAACACGTCAACCGGGTACTGGCCGTGCCGCTGACCCGGGACGATGTCGAGGGTGTCTATGCCGGGCTCCGGCCCTTGCTCGCCGGCGAGTCCGAGGAGACCTCCAAGCTGAGCCGCGAACACCTGGTGGCGCACAGCGTGCCCGGACTCGTCGTGATCGCCGGCGGCAAGTGGACCACGTACCGGATCATGGCGAAGGATGCCGTGGACGAAGCCGTAGCGGCGCTCGACGGCAAGATCCCCGCATCCGTCACCGAGAACATCGGACTCCTCGGTGCCGAGGGTTACTACGCGGCCTGGAACAAGCGCTCCAAGATCGCCCGGGCGTTCGGGGTGCACAAGGTGCGCATCGAGCACCTGCTCAACCGCTACGGCGTATTGACCGATGAGCTGCTCGACATGATCCGTGCGACGCCATCGCTCGGCAACCCGCTGCCGGGCGCGGACGACTACCTCGAAGCCGAGGTGGTGTACGCCGCGCGCTACGAGTCCGCCCTGCATCTGGACGACGTGCTCGCCCGGCGCACCCGCATCTCGATCGAGGCGTGGGACCGTGGCATCTCCGCGGCACCGGTCGCGGCCGCGCTGATGGGCGCAGAGCTGGGCTGGGACGAGGCGCGCATCCAGCGTGAGATCGACACCTACCTGCAGCGCGTCGCCGCCGAGCGCGCCAGCCAGCTGGAGCCCGACGACGAGTCCGCCGATCGCGTGCGACTCGAGGCTCCCGACATCGTCACGACAGCCTGACCGCGGGCGTCGCGCTCCGTTTCTCCGCCGCGAGTTCGCCGCGGCGAGCCGTTTTCGGACGAATGACGCGTTGTGTTCTGGCTCATTGGTCCGAAAACGCCTCACATGAACGGCACGCCCGCATCCAGCAGCACTCTTCGCAGTCTCTGGCGGTCACGGATGTCGTCGGCGGTGAGACGAAAAAAGCCGGCAACCTGACGACGAATCGTGTCTTCTCGCACTTTCTCCTCCCAGAGGATCTCCCGGGCATCCGTGTCTCGCTGGAACGCGCGATTCCGGGAGTATTTGACCGGACCGTCGTACTCTCCAGCGATTCTTACCTCCGGCCACCAGAAGTCTGTGAACGCGGAGAATCCGCCGGCACCGCGGAACTCGTGTTGCAGGAGCGGAGGAACAACGCCTAACGCCCGAAACTGCACGCGGCACAACGACTCACCCGGGGATCCGGCTCCGCCGTCGGCGAATTCGATCGCGAGACGGGACTTTACGGAGCCGCGGTACGGTTCCAGCGAGGCCAGTTCGCTCAGAAGCTCAGCTCTCGTGAGAGCGGGAACGCCCATCCCGAACCTCGGCTCGTGCTCGCGGGGAGCGCGCATCGAGTCGTCGAGCCTGATGACCGCGCTGGCGAAGGCCTCGGTCGCGGACACGTCGACGAGGGTGCGTGCAAACGATGTCACTAGCACGCTGTCGATGAGTCGCGGGTGTTCGTCGAAACCGAGACCATGGCGTCGGATCACCGTTCGGGATGTGCCCCCGGCGGAGGCGGCGACGAGCTCGTGCACCACCTTGGGCCATGCGCCGACTGCGGGCAATCGGTACATCGCAGCTGCGGATGCGTGAGAGAACTGGGCGTAGGCGTGCGACCTGGCGGCCGCAGCTCGGACTCGCGCGCGATATCGCTCCGCGTCCGTTGCGGAGGCCCAGTCGGTCGCGGCCACAAACGCGCCCGGTTGAATTCTCACGACCCGTCCCGCGCTCGCGGCGCGACGCAGCTCCCGATCGGAGCCGAGCTTGACCGCTTCACGTGCGAGCAGGATGAGGGGATCGGCCACCGTGGAAGCATGCCGTTCGTGCGCTCCCCGCGGGGGCGCTCTCGATCATCCGGGGACATCCGCGCACTACTTGCTCCTGTGGACGAAGCGTGCTCAGAGAGGCGAGCCGTTTTCGGGCCTGCGAGCCAAAAACAAACGGGGCATCTGTCCGAATTCGGGTCGTGAACGGGCGGGGAGGCCCGCCGTGAGCCGCAGGCGAACAGGGGAGGCGTCACGATCGCTCGCGATTAGACTGGTATCAGAACTAAGGAGTGCCAGATGGTCGACGTGCGAAGGGTCAAACTGCCCGGTGTCGGAGTGCTGCACACCTTCGTGACCGCCGACGGTGGCAAAGCCGGGGTCATCAGTCACCGTTCCGGTCATAGCGACCTCATCGCGTTCTCGGACGCGGAGGATGGCACCGAAGCCAAGAAGGTCTCGCTTCGGCTCAGCGAAGACGAGGCGCACACCCTCGCAGAACTGCTCGGCGGAACCCGCATCACCGAGGGCCTCGACAAGCTGGACCGCATCCCCGGTCTCAGCATCGACTGGTTCACCGTCGACTACGACGACCACATCGCCGGGCAGCAGCTCGGCAACCTGGCTTCCCACGGCGTCGTCGGCCTGACGGTCGTCGCGGTGGTTCGCGGGGACTCCGCCAACCCGGCCCCTGCCGACGATTTCAAAGTCTTCCCCGGCGACACACTCGTCGTCGCCGGTTCGCCCGAGAAGGTGGCCAAGGCGTTCACCTTCTACCGCACCGGCGAACTAGCACCGAAGCTGACAGCTGACCTTCAAGGGTAGGGCCGCTCGTGGGTGAAGAACTCCTCGTCCTCGGCGTCCTGTTCCTCATCGCCTACGTGCTGGGGCGCCTCGGCAAGCTGATCGGGCTGCCCGCCATTCCGATCTACATGCTCGTCGGGCTCATCGCGAGCCCGCATTTCCACCTCTTCCCGCTGAGCTTCAAATCGGCAGACGTGCAGCTGATCGCCGTCATCGGGCTGATCTTCCTGCTGTTCAGCCTCGGGCTGGAGTTCGATCAGGACGAGTTCTACGGCAATCTGCGGGCACTGCTCATCTCGGGCGGAAGCCGAATCCTCATCAACATGGCGATCGGCTTCGGTCTCGGCCTGTGGATCGGATGGGGCACGCGCGAGGCGTTGATCATCGCGGGGATGACCGCTACATCCTCCAGCGCGATCGTCACCAAGCTGCTGATCGAGTTCAATCGCCTGGCCAACCGCGAGACACCCGCCGTGCTCGGCATCATGGTGCTCGAGGACGTGTTCATCGCGATCTACCTCGCCATCGTCTCGGTCGTGATCGGCGGCGAGACCAGCATCTGGCAGATCGTGATGCAGCTCGCCATCTCGTTCACCTTCCTGGTGGCGATGTTCGCGCTCGCCCGCTTCGGGGGCAGGGTCGTGTCACGGCTTGTGCGTACGCGCGATGACGAGCTGTTCACCATCCTGTTCTTCGCGCTCGCCGTCGCTTTCGGCGGCATCGGTGAACTGCTGGGTGTGTCGAACGCGATCGGGGCGTTCCTGATCGGACTCGTGCTGGGCGCAACCCGGTTCCGAACCCGCATCGAGCAGTTCGCGCTGCCGCTCCGTGACGTCTTCGCCGCCTTCTTCTTCCTCAACTTCGGTCTGGCTCTCGACCCCTCCACCTTCGGCCCGGTGATCACTCCGGTGATCGTGGCCGTCGTCGTGACGCTCGTGATCAATACCGCGGGCGGACAGCTGATCGCCTGGATCAACAAGCTGACGCCGGCCGAGGGGTTCAACGCGAGCGCGATGCTGCAGACACGCGGCGAATTCGTGCTCATTCTCGCCACCCTGGCCGTCGGCGCCGGACTCGACCCGCGGCTCACACCGTTCGCAGGCCTCTACGTGCTGGTGATGGCGGTGATCGGGCCGGTCCTCGCGGCGAACTCCGAGCGAGCGGGCGCAGTATTGTTCCGGAAGAGGCGCAAGACGAAGCCCGATGCGCAGCGCGACGCGATGAGCGAAGAGAACATCGCACTCGTGGAGGCGGCCACCAGTGGGCAGGAATCCGTGCCATACGGCGACACCGAGGTCGACACCATCGAGCCCGAGGACACGCCCGAGGTCGCCGAAGCTGCTGATCGCCTGATCGAGCAGGCGATGTCTCAGTCCGATGAGCAGACCGAACGCAAGAGAGATCCGGAGTACTGAGCAGCCCATGTGGTCCGTCGCACGTCGTCCACGCTGGATCGCAGCGCTTCTGTTCGCGCTGGCCCTCGCGGCCACCTTCGCCGCGCTCAGCCAATGGCAGCTCTCCCGCAGCGTGCAGAACGGCACGCCCGTTGTGCGGCATACCGAAACCGTCGATGAACTGTCGGCGATCACGAAACCGCAGGCCGGTGTCACCGACAAGCTCGACGGCCAGCTGGTCGAGACGAGTGGACACTGGGTTCCGAGCGACAGCGTTCTCATCGGCGACCGGCTCAACAACGGAAGACAGGGCTGGTGGGTGGTGACCCACTTCTCCGCCGCGACCACCACCGGGCGGGATGCCGGGCTGCCGGTCGCGGTCGGATGGTCGCCGACCAAAGCGGGGGCGTCATCCGCTCTCAGCGACCTGCGGCTGCCAGCGGGCGACGTCACCATCACCGGTCGCTACAACGTCAGCGATGCGCCATCCGACAGTGACTTCGAAGCGGGCCAGGTGACGACGGTGTCCTCCGCAGCGCTCGTGAACGTGTGGAGGTCGGCGGATGCCGGGGGCACGTACACGGGCTACCTCACCCTCGGCACGAGGGTGCCCGGCCTCACCGTGATCTACTCCCCGCCGCCCGTCTCCGACGTGCAGCTCGACCTGCTCAACGTCTTCTACGCGGTCGAGTGGGTCGTGTTCGCGGGATTCGCGCTGTTCCTCTGGTACCGGCTCGTGCGGGACGCCTGGGAGCGGGAGCAGGAAGAGCTGGCAGAACAGTCCACACAACTAGCGGAAGTAAACTGAGCCCATGGCGATCAAACCCAAACTGACCGATGCCCCGAAGATCAGGTTGGCGCTGAAGCTTTACAAGGTGTCCGCGTACGTCACCGGCACGCTGCTGCTGCTGCTCGTGGTCGAGATGATCCTCAAGTACACCGGCATTCACCGTGAGATCTACTTCGGCAGCCCGCAGGGTCTGGTTGCGCTCGTCCCATGGAACCCGGCAGACGCGCGTGCCACGACCAGTGGCCTGAACGTGTCGCTCGGCATCCTCATCGCCCACGGCTGGCTGTACGTCGTGTACCTGTTCATGGACTTCCGCCTGTGGAGCCTGATGCGCTGGCCGTTCAGCCGGTTCATCGCCATCGCGCTGGGTGGCGTGGTGCCGTTCCTCTCGTTCATCGTCGAGCACTTCATCGCGAGGCGTGCGAAGGCCGAGCTCGCGCAACTCGAAACCACCGCGCCGGCCCCGACAGCAGAGGTAGTCACCAATTAGCGAGACGATTCAACAGCCCGTCCTGGTCGTCGATTTCGGGGCGCAGTATGCCCAGCTGATCGCCCGTCGGGTGCGCGAGGCGAACGTCTACTCCGAGATCGTGCCGCACACGATCACCGCTGCCGAGGTGGTCGCGATGAACCCGGCGGGAATCGTGCTGAGCGGCGGCCCGTCGAGTGTCTACGAAGAGGGCTCGCCCAGCCTCGACCCGGGCATCCTGAAGCTCGGCATTCCCGTGCTCGGTATCTGCTACGGCTTTCAGGTGATGGCTCAGCAGCTCGGCGGCGAGGTCGCCCACACCGGCCTCAGCGAGTACGGCTCGACGCAGGTGCGCATCTCGCTCGCCGACAGCGTGCTGCTCGGCCAGCAGCCCGAGGTGCAGACCGCCTGGATGAGTCACGGCGACTCCGTGTCCAAAGCTCCCGAGGGCTTCGCCGTGCTCGCCTCCAGCGACTCCACCCCGGTCGCCGCGTTCGCTTCTGACGAGCGCAAGCTGTACGGCGTGCAATGGCACCCCGAGGTGAAGCACAGCCAATACGGGCAGCAGGTGCTTGAGAACTTCCTGCACGTCGCCGCACGTATTCCCGCCGACTGGAACAGCGGGAGCGTGATCGCCGAGCAGGTCGAGCGCATCCGGGCGCAGGTCGGCACGAAACGGGTCATCTGCGGACTCTCCGGCGGGGTCGACTCGGCCGTCGCTGCGGCGATCGTGCACAGGGCGGTCGGCGACCAGCTGGTCTGCATCTTCGTCGACCACGGTCTGCTGCGAAAGGATGAGCGTCGCCAGGTCGAAGAGGACTACGTCGCCAGCACCGGAGTACGCCTGGTGACCGTGGACGCCGTCGACCAGTTCCTCGACGCGCTCGCCGGAGTCACCGACCCCGAAGAGAAGCGCAAGATCATCGGGCGCGAGTTCATCCGCTCGTTCGAGAAGGCCGCGTCCGACCTCGTCGCGGAGGCCGCATCGGGCGGCGAGCCGATCGAGTTCCTCGTGCAGGGAACGCTGTACCCGGATGTCGTGGAGTCCGGCGGCGGAACCGGCACCGCCAATATCAAGAGCCACCACAACGTCGGCGGCCTGCCCGAAGACCTGCAGTTCGCGCTCGTCGAACCGTTGCGTGCACTGTTCAAAGACGAGGTGCGGGCGATCGGCCGCGAGCTCGGCCTACCCGAGGTGATCGTCGGTCGCCAGCCGTTCCCGGGGCCAGGCCTCGGCATCCGCATCGTCGGCGAAGTCACC
The DNA here is from genome assembly GCA_040390225.1 of Actinomycetota bacterium. Lineage (GTDB taxonomy): Bacteria > Actinomycetota > Actinomycetes > Actinomycetales > Microbacteriaceae > Lacisediminihabitans. Next base: position 26,335 of record JAZJYU010000001.1, read on the forward strand.
CGCGACCGGCTCGAGTTGCTGCGCGCGGCGGATGCGATCGCGCGGCACGAACTCACCGCTGCGGGCCTCGACGGCGAGATCTGGCAGTGCCCGGTAGTGCTGCTGGCGGACGTCCGCTCGGTCGGGGTGCAGGGTGACGGCCGCACCTACGGCCACCCGATCGTGCTGCGGCCCGTGTCATCCGAAGACGCGATGACCGCTGACTGGACCCGCCTGCCCTACGACGTTCTCGCCCGCATCTCAACCCGTATCACCAACGAGGTCGCCGGGGTCAACCGGGTCGTGCTCGACGTCACGTCGAAGCCGCCAGGCACGATCGAGTGGGAATGATCACGCCGACGACTAGATTGAGCGAGTGATTAGCGCAGCCGGAGGCAGGTCGTAATGGGCACGTTGTATCTGCGCACCGTGTGCGGACTCCTCGCGACCGCGCTGTGCGCGTTCATCGGTATCCCGCTCATCATCCAGCACAATCAGACCGGCTGGCTGCTCATCGCGATCGCGATCGTGGTCTTCGGCATCACGGTCGCGGCTGCGGTCATGTTCCTGAGGTCACGGAACTCCGGTCGCAAGAGCTAGCTTCCGACGTTGTCGGCTTTCGTCGACGATGTCGCCGTTGTAGCGGCTGCAACGTCGACTAAATCCCACAACGTCGGGATGCGGACGGGCTACCGCCGGGACAGCGCCAGGATGCGCAGAATCTGCAGGTACAGCCAGACCACCGTCACCATCAGGCCGAAAGCCGCCGTCCACGCGTACGCACGCGGCGCGCCACGGGTGACGCCGGTCTTGATGGAGTCGAAGTCGAGAACCAGCGAGTATGCGCCGAGCAGCACGACGAGCACCCCGATGATGACGCCGAGCGGGATGCTGAAGCCGAAGAGGTGGATGTCGAGGCTGTCGAGCCCGAACGCGCCCTTCGTGACTCCGGTGACCATCAGGATGACGTTCACGATCGAGTAGACGACGTACCCGGTGATGGCGATGAGGAAGACCTTCGTGGCGCGAGCCGAAGCGCGCACTCTGCCGCTCGCGAATAGTGCGAATGTGACGCCGATGACCGCCGCCGTGCCGATGACGGCCTGCAGCGCGATTCCGGGCCACTGGCTCTCGAAGAAGTTCGTGATGCCGCCGACGAAGACGCCTTCAAAGGCGGCGTACAGCACGACGAGTGCCGGACTGACCTTCTTCTTGAAGATGTTGATGAAGGCGAACACGGTGCCGAGCACCGCTGCCGGGATCCAGAGCACCGGCACGAACCAGCCGACGGCGGCACCGACGATGAGGATGCCGAAGCACAGGATGATCTTGATCATCGTGTCTTCATAGGTCATGCGCCCGGTGTCATCGGGAGTGGCGGAGGGCTGGCTGTAGAGCTCGGTGAGCTGCTGCGCCGACATGTCGGCGACGGCAGGCGGTGCCGCGATCGGGAACTTGCCCGCGACTGCGGTGCGGTCGGAGAACGCGGGGGAGTTGTTGAACGCGGGGTTGGAGTTTGCCATGGGGCAAATCTAGCCGTTCGGGCTGGAAGTGCGCTTAGTTCCTGACGAACGCTGTCGTGCTATCCAGCTGGCGAGCCACGCGGAGCCGACCAGCACCGCCAGGGTGACGGCCGCCACGATCCCGCCATCGCCGAACTGCGGGTATAGCTGCGCGAGGATCACCCCGGCGACGATGGGGAACAGCAGAACGAGGTAGGCGATAGCGGGTCGTTCCCGCGTCCACAGCCAGCACAGCAGGCAGATCGCGGCCAGCACGCTGCCGAGCGAGCCGATGAGCGGCGCGGCCGCGCAGATCGCGCTCGGCACGGCGACGAGCACTCGGCGGTTTCCCCGGGCCGGGAGCACAGTCCAGCCGGCGAGGTGGGCCGCGATGCCGATGCCGAGGAAGTACACGGCGTAGACGGATGTAGCCAGCGCGACCAGACTGCCGGCGATCAGCAGGGCGAGCGCGAGCGGATACCGCAGACGATAAGTGCCCCAGCGCAGCGGGAGCAGTGCGGTGGGTTCCGTCACCGGCTCAAGCGTGCGGCACGATGAGCACGACCACGAGGTAGACGATCATCGCGATGCCACCGAGCGCGAGCACGACGCCGAGCGCCAGCTGCCAGTCGAAGCGGAACTTGCGACGACCGACGTGCCCCCCGGTGGAGGACTCGTCGACGTCATCCTGCTCGTCGAACCGTGACTGCGGCTCATACCGCGGTTCCGGTGCGAACTGGCTGTCCACCTGGTAGACGGGCGCCGCACGGTAGGCCGGAGCCTGCTGGAACTGTGACGTGGTGCTGGGAGCGAAGGCAGCGGGCGCGACGGAGTGCGCCGGCATCCGTGCCCCGCAATTGAGGCAGAACTTCCACCGGGAGTCCACGGACTCCCCGCAGTTCTCGCACTCATTCATGACGAGCAGATTACCAATGATCACCGCGAGACTGCCGAAAGTTCATCGATACCCCCTAGCTTTGGGGGGTGAGCACCATACCGATCGTGATCGCCCATCGAGGCGCCAGCGGCTACCGGCCTGAGCACAGCATGGCCGCCTATCGACTCGCGATCGCAATGGGTGCTGACGCCATCGAACCCGACCTGGTGGTGACCAAAGACCGTGTGCTGGTGATCCGGCACGAGAACGAGATCTCGGGAACGACGGATGTCGCATCCCACCCCGAATTCGCCGCCCGCCGCACCACGAAGTCGGTCGACGGCAAGACACTCACCGGCTGGTTCACCGAGGATTTCACCTGGGAGGAGCTGTCGACCCTGAGAGTGCTCGAACGCATTCCGAAGCTGCGCAAGGCCAATCGCGCGTGGAACGGCAAAGAGGGCATTCTGCGACTGTCGGACCTTCTGGATCTGCTCGACGCGTCGGAGCGACACGTGGCAATGGTCGCCGAGATCAAGCACGCGACCTATTTCGCGTCGATCGGCCTGCCCATCGACGAGTTGTACGCGGCGGAGCTGGACAAGGCCGGCTGGACCGACGACGAGCGGCTCAGCACCGAGTGCTTCGAGCTGAGCCTGCTGCTGCAGGTGCGCGAGCGCGGCGTGGGCGGCCGGCTGGTCTTCCTCATCGACTCGAAGGGGTCATCCGCCGACGAGATCGCGGCGCACGGTTCCGAGGCGCTGGAATACACGGAGTATCTGACGCCCAAGGGCCTCGCCGCGCTCGCGACCGAGGTGGACGGCATCAGCCTGGCCAAACGACTCGTGCTGCCGAAGGATGCCGACCCGAAGAGGGTCGGAGCATCCGCGCTCGTCACGGCCGCGCACGCCGCCGGCCTCAGCGTCTTCGTCTGGACCCTGCGGGCGGAGAACAAGTTCCTCGGCAGGGGGCTGACCAAGGGTGTGGACGCCGCGGCGCTCGGCCAGTGGAAGCGCGAGTTCACGGCGATCATGCGCTCCGGCGTCGACGGCGTCTTCGCCGACCAGCCCGACCTCGCCATCCAGGCCCGGGCCGGCCTCATCAGCTAGACGGGTACGCCTATCGGTGGGGCGCTTTAGAATTGGGTCAGCCCATGACCTTCATCCTCGACTCAGCGTCGCCCTCGGAGTCGCCTCTGCTCGCCGGGCTCAACCCGCAGCAGCGCGAGGCGGTCGAGTACCGGGGACCGGCGCTGCTGATCGTCGCCGGCGCCGGGTCGGGCAAGACCAGCGTGCTCACCCGTCGCATCGCCAGCCTGATCGACTCGCGAGAGGCCTGGCCGTCGCAGATATTGGCGATCACGTTCACCAACAAGGCGGCATCCGAGATGCGCGAGCGCGTGCAGTCTCTGCTCGGGCAGACCGCGGAGGGCATGTGGATCTCGACCTTCCACTCGGCGTGCGTGCGCATCCTGAGGCGGGAGGCCGAGCATTTCGGGTACAGCAAGAACTTCACCATCTACGACTCGGCCGACTCGCGCGCGCTGATCAAGCGCATCATCCGCGATCTCGACGCCGACACCTTCGGCTTCACGGTGAGCGGCACCGCAGGCCGCATCTCGAAGCTCAAGAACGAGCTGAGCGACGTGGAGACCTATGCCAGGAGCGCCAACTTCAATGACCCGGCCGAGCGGGTGTTCGTGGAGATCTTCCGTGAATACACCCGCAGCCTGCTCGCGGCGAACGCCTTCGACTTCGATGATCTGATCGGGCAGACCGTCTACCTGTTCCGGGCCTTCCCCGAGGTCGCGAGGCTGTATCAGAAGCGGTTCAGGCACATCCTGGTCGACGAGTATCAGGACACCAACCACGCGCAGTACGCCCTGATCCGTGAGTTCACCCGGTCGGTCGCGGACGAGGAGCCCGCTTCGCTCACGGTCGTCGGCGACTCGGACCAGTCGATCTACGCGTTCCGCGGAGCCGACATCCGCAATATCGTCGAATTCGAGCGCGACTACGTTGGCGCGAAGGTGATCCTGCTCGAGCAGAACTACCGATCGACTCAGAACATTCTGAGCGCGGCGAACGCGGTCATCGCGAACAACTTCGACCGGATTGACAAGAACCTGTTCACGGTGGTCGGCGATGGCGACAAGATCGTCGGCTTCACCGGGTACAGCCAGCACGACGAGGCGCAGTTCATCGCGGACGAGATCACAGAGCTGCACTCCCAGGGCATCGAGTATCGCGATATCGCGGTCTTCTACCGAACCAATGCCCAGACCCGTGCGCTTGAGGAGATCTTCATCCGCTCGGCGCTGCCGTACCGGGTGCTCGGCGGCACGAAGTTCTACGAGCGGGCCGAGATCAAAGACGCGTTCGGGTACCTGATCGCCATTGCGAACCCGGCCGATCCGCTGGCGCTGCGCCGCATCATGAACACTCCGAAGCGCGGCATCGGCGGCGTGACCGAGGCCGGACTGCAGAGCTGGGCCGACGACCACGGGGTGACGCTGCGGGAGTCGTTGCGGAACGCGGATGTTCAGGGCTACGGCCCCAAGATCACGACCGCTATCCTGGGCCTGGTCGGCATCCTCGACGAGATCGCGCTCACCGCGGATACGGCCAAGGTGCCGGACATCCTGGTGTCGGCGCTCGAGAAGACCGGTTTTCTCGAGGCTCTGCGGGCCTCGCGCGACCCGCAGGACGAGGCCAGGGCCGAGAACGTCGAGGAGCTCATCGCGGTCACCCGCGAGTACCAGAAGAACAACCCCGAGGGCACGCTCATCGACTTCCTCACCGAGACCGCGCTCGTCGCCGCGGCGGATGAGATCGACGACTCCAGTGGAACGGTGTCGCTGATGACACTCCACACGGCGAAGGGGCTCGAGTACGAGGCCGTGTTCCTCGCCGGCATCGAGGAAGACCTGCTTCCGCACCGGATGTCCGCGAGCGAACCCGGGGGACCCGCGGAAGAACGCAGGCTGTTCTATGTGGGCATCACCCGTGCCCGTAAGAAGCTGTACCTCTCGCTCGCCATGACCCGCGCCCAGTTCGGCGAGGTCTCGGTCGCCGCACCCTCACGCTACCTGCAGGAGATTCCGCCGGAACTGATCGAGTGGCGGCAGTCGCCTGGAACAGCGGTGTCGACCGGCGGGTTTCAGGAGCGCCAGCCGCGACGCGATGCCCTCCCTCCCGCCCCTCGCCCCAAGACGGAGTGGAAGAGCGCGGTCACCAGCACCGTGCGCGACAACGGTGACCTCACCCTCGCACCGGGGGATCGCATCCGGCACGTCGACTTCGGCGAGGGAAAGGTCACCGCGGTCACCGGAGTCGGGCCCAAGTCGGTCGCCGAGGTTCAGTTCGAGACGGCCGGCCGCAAGCGCCTGCTGATCAAGATCTCACCGATCGAGAAGCTCTAGATCTTCGAGAGGTAGTGACGTCGCGGCCAGGTGCGCAGCCGGCGCGGCAGGTGCGGGTAGATACGACTGGTCCAGCGCATGACACGGTCGTAGCGACGTGGGTCGTACGGGAGTTCGTACGCGGCACGAAGGTCAGGCGGCAGCAGACCGGCCGTGACGAGACGCACGATCGGCATCGCCGTTCGCATCCACAGCGGACCGGTCGCCGGGTGCAGCAGCTCGCGCGATACCGCGCGCACGCGATCGTCGACAGTAAGGCCCGAAACCTGCTCGTCCCAGTACGAGCGGAAGGCGGCGCGATCGACCGGCCATAGTTCTGCCGGCATCTGCAGCGCGGTGCCGACGATCGCGTATTCGCGATACACCTCGTCCGCGTCGGCCATCGGGCCGAACGCCAGCTCGTGCAGGGTGACGGCCGTGTCGTAGAGGGTTGCCGCGACCCACAGCTGAAGGCCGGCATCCGCGGCATCGTATGCGGGGGACCGCACGGGCCTGTGCGCGGCGTTCACCATCGCGGTCATCCGGCTCTTCTGCTCGTCGGTGCCGTAGACGAGCGCGTAGACGAAGGTAAGGGTGTTGCGCAGCCGGCGCAGCGGATCGGCGGCGAAGTTCGAGTGGTCGGCAACGGCGGTGCCGAAGGCGGGGTTCGCGAGCTGCAGCAGGATGGCCCGCCCACCGCCGGCGAGCAGCAGTGCTTCGTCCCCGATGTCGGCAAGCGCCATCCAACCATTCTCCGCCGCGAACTGCCCCGCGAACTGTAAGAATTGGCGGCAAATTCTTACAGTTCGCGGGGCGGGTCTAGGCTGACCGCGTGGCTCCCCTGAGATCTAGCGCGTCATCCGAGGGCGAGCTCGCGGGCGCGTTCGCTGCTCTCCGCACGCAACTCGAGTTGTCCGAGAGCTTTCCGGCCGACGTCGAGGCGGAGGCGCAGCGGATGTCGACGGCCGCCGTTCTCCCGACGCCCGATTCGACCGATATCCCCTTCATCACGATCGATCCCGAGGGTTCGACGGACCTGGACCAGGCGCTGTACCTGGAGCGCAGCGGCTCGGGCTACAAGCTGTGGTACGCGATCGCCGACGTTCCCGCCTTCGTGGTGCCGGGTGGCGCCATCGACGCCGAGGCTCGCAGGCGCGGACAGACGATGTATGCCCCGGACGGTCGCATCCCACTGCACCCTGCCGTCATCAGCGAGGGTGCCGCGTCGCTTCTGCCGAATGAGGTGCGCGCTGCCTTCGTCTGGGCCTTCGAGCTCGACGCCGACGCCAACGTCAGCACGGTGACCGTCGTTCGCGCGAGGGTGAAGAGCACCAGACAGGCCGCATACGACGAGATCCAGAGGGAGATCGACGGCGGCACAGGCACCGAGAATGTGATGCTGCTCAAGGAGATCGGGCTGAAGCGCATCGCCCTGGAGCAGGCGCGCGGTGGAGCGAGCCTCAACCGTCCCGACCAGGAGGTGAGCGAGAGCGGGCACAACTACGTGCTGACCCGCCGGATGGCGTTGCCCGTCGAGGCGTGGAACGGCGAGCTGTCGCTCATGACCGGGATGGCCGCCGCGACCATGATGCTGAAGGGCGGCGTCGGCATCCTGCGCACGATGCCGACACCTGATGACGAGACCTTCGCCCGC
>JAZJYU010000002.1:0-2972 GCA_040390225.1 Actinomycetota bacterium
CGGCGACGGTGCGCTTCGGGCCCTTGCGGGTGCGAGCGTTGGTCTTGGTGCGCTGGCCGTGCACGGGCAATCCGCGACGGTGGCGGATGCCCTGATAGCTTCCGATCTCGACCTTGCGACGGATGTCGGCCGCGACCACGCGACGAAGGTCGCCCTCCACCTTGAAGTTTCCTTCGATGTAGTCGCGGAGTGCGATGAGCTGATCGTCGGTCAGATCCTTGACCCGGATCTCGCCGCTGATGTTGGTGTCGGCGAGGGTCTTCAGTGCCCTCGTGCGTCCGACGCCGTAAATGTACGTAAGTGCGACCTCGACGCGCTTGTCGCGCGGGATGTCGACGCCTGCTAGACGAGCCATGATGGCTTCTCCTGTGTGGTGTGTGGAGGTGTTGGACAGTCCCGGTGCCAGGGCCTCCACCCTGGGTGTCCCCCGATCGCTCGGGTTATCGGAACTGCTCGGTTGCTGCGGATCGAGCTTGTCGAGATCTCACCAGCGATGAACTGGTCGGTGAGGTCTCGACAGGCTCGACCCGCGGGTACTACTAACCCTGGCGCTGCTTGTGGCGCGGGTTGCTCTTGCAGATGACCATCACGTTTCCGTGGCGACGGATGACGCGGCAGTGCTCGCAGATCGGCTTGACGCTGGGGTTGACCTTCATAGTTCTTCTCTTCTCGCTGTCTTCGTACCCGCGCCGAAGCGCAGGCCGTTACTTTCCAGACAACCTTTTACTTGTAGCGGTAGACGATCCGGCCGCGGGTCAGGTCGTAGGGACTCAGCTCCACGATCACGCGGTCCTCCGGGAGGATGCGGATGTAGTGCTGGCGCATCTTGCCCGAAATGTGGGCAAGCACTCTGTGGCCGTTGGTCAGCTCAACACGAAACATCGCGTTGGGCAGAGCTTCGACTACCGCGCCCTCGATCTCGATGACACCGTCTTTTTTGGCCATAGCCTCTTCGTCGCTAAAAGTATTGATTGCTGGTCGTGCGCTGGATTTCGGTGTCGAACCCGGGCATACGAAAAGCACGCCAAAACAGGCAGAAGACACCAAAGATCAATCTTAGGTGGAATGTCGATGTTTTGCCAACTGCGGGTCTAGGATTCCGCCCCACGGTCGCCGCGCCACTCGAAGCGCCCGTCAACACGCTCAGGGAACGATCGGGACCGGAATTACACCCAGCGCCGCGAGACCGGCCGCACCGCCGTCCTCGGCCGTGAGCACCCAGATTCCGCCGGTGTGCACCGCCACCGAGTGCTCCCAGTGCGCCGCAGCAGTACCGTCGCTGGTCGCGACCGTCCAGCCGTCCTCGCGGGTGAACGTGTCGATGCCGCCCAGCGTGACCATCGGCTCGATGGCCACGACCAGCCCTGGCTTCACCTCGGCTCCGCGGCCGCGCACCCGATAGTTGAACACCGGCGGCTCCTCGTGCATGGCCCGGCCGATGCCGTGGCCTACGTAGTCCTCGAGTATTCCGTAGTGGCCGGCACCGTCAAGGTAGTCCTCGACCGCCGCCCCGACCTCGTTGAGCTGCCGGGCCCTGGCGAGCGCGGCAATACCGTGCCAGAGGGACTGCTCGGTGTCATCCGCCAGCTTGCTGCGTTCGGCGACCACCGCCGGCCGACTCGAGTCGGGCACTACGACGCTGAACGCGGCATCACCGTTCCAGCCGCCGAGTTCGGCGCCGCTGTCGATGGAGACGATGTCGCCGGGCTCGATCATCCTGCCGCCGGGGATGCCGTGCACGACATCGTCGTTCACCGAAGTGCAGATGGTGTGCGAGTAGCCGGGTTCCTTCTTGAAATTCGAAACCCCGCCGAGGTTGCGGATCGTGTTCTCGGCGATCGCGTCGAGTTCAAGAGTGGTCACCCCCGGCCGTATCGCCGCACGCACCGCGGCGAGCGATGCCGCCGTCGCGAGTCCGGGCGCGACCATCGCCGCGAGTTCGGACGGTGTCTTGTAGATGCCGCGCGCGCGAAGGCCCATCAGGCGGCGGGCTGGATGTCCCGCTCGAGCAGCGCCTGCTCGATGCGGTCGCTCACGTCGTCGATCTCGCCGAGACCGTCGACCTCGATGAGCAGGCCCATGTCGCGGTAGACCGGGATCAGGGGCGCGGTTTCTTGCAGGAACACGTCCTGCCGGTGGCGGATCGCCTCCTCGGTATCATCGGCCCGGCCGAGCTCCACCGCGCGCTTACGCAGCCGGGACACGACCTCCTCCTTATCGGCGACCAGCAGGATGACGGCGTCGAGGGACTGTCCCTTCGCCGACAGAAGGCCGTCGAGGAAGTGGATCTGCTCGAGCGTGCGCGGGTAGCCGTCCAGGATGAAGCCGTTCGCGGCATCCGGCTGCTCCAGCCGGTCGGAGACGAGCTGGTTGGTGAGGTCGTCTGGCACGTAGTCGCCGGCGGCCATGATGCTCGAGACCTTGAGCCCCAGGGGTGTCTGGTCCTTCACGTTCTGACGGAAGATGTCTCCGGTCGCGATCGCTGGAATCGCGTACCGCTCAGACAACCGCGCCGACTGCGTCCCCTTACCGGCCCCGGGAGGGCCGACGATGAGGAGGCGAGTCATCGAAGCAGACCTTCATAGTGACGTTGCTGCAGCTGCGAGTCGATCTGCTTGACGGTTTCGAGACCGACACCGACGATGATCAGAATGCTCGCGCCACCGAACGGGAAGTTCTGGTTGGCGCCGAACAGGCCGAGCGCGATCAGCGGTATCAGCGCGATGACACCGAGGTAGAGCGAGCCGGGCAGCGTCACCCTGGTGAGCACGTAGTCCAGATACTCGGCCGTCGGGCGACCGGCACGAATACCGGGGATGAACCCGCCGTACTTCTTCATGTTGTCCGCGACTTCTTCGGGGTTGAAGGTGATCGCGACATAGAAGTAGGTGAATCCGACGATCAGCAGGAAGTACAAGAGCATGTAGAGCGGGTTGTCGCCGGTCTGCAGGTTTGCGGTGATCCAGCTGACC
>JAZJYU010000003.1:0-2078 GCA_040390225.1 Actinomycetota bacterium
GACCGAAGACGACCTGCTGTCGCGGGACATGGGGATAGAGGCCAGATGATCGAGTACCGCAATCTCCGCATCGCGCTGCTGGGCGCCGGATCGGTCGGCGCCCAGGTAGCGTCGCTGCTGCTCGAGCATGGCCCGGAGCTCGCCAATCGCGCCGGCGCGGGGCTGGAACTGGTGGGTGTCGCCGTGCGCGATCCGAAGGCGAAGCGGTCGGCGCAGATACCGGCCGAGCTACTCACCACCGACGCCGAGGGTCTCATCCTGGGCGCGGACATCGTGATCGAGCTGATGGGCGGCCTTGAGCCGGCCCGCACTCTGATCCTCCAGGCGCTCAACTCCGGCGCGGACGTGATCACGGGCAACAAGGCGCTGCTCGCGACCCACGGCCCCGAGCTGTTCGAGGCCGCCGAGCAGGTGGGCGCACAGCTGTACTACGAGGCGGCGGTGGCCGGCGCTATCCCGATCATCCGCCCGCTTCGCGACAGCCTCGCCGGAGACAGGATCAAGCGCATCCTCGGCATCGTCAACGGAACGACCAACTTCATCCTCGACCGGATGGACACGACGGGGGAGTCCTTCGAATCCGCGCTGGCGACCGCGACGGCACTCGGCTACGCGGAGAAGCCGGATCCTTCGGCCGATACGGAGGGATTCGACGCAGCGCAGAAGACGGCCATTCTCGCGAGCCTCGCCTTCCACACCACCGTTCCGCTCGATGCGGTCTACCGTGAGGGCATCACGAAGGTCACCATCGAGCAGGTCGAGGCCGCGAAGCGCGCCGGCTACGTCGTGAAGCTGCTCGCCATCTGCGAGCGACTGACGGATGCACACGGTGTCGAGGGCGTCTCGGCTCGCGTCTATCCTGCGCTGGTTCCGCGCGAGCATCCGCTGGCCGCGGTGCACGGTGCGAAGAACGCCGTCTTCATCGAGGCGGAGGCGGCTGGGGACCTCATGTTCTACGGGGCCGGCGCCGGAGGCATCGAGACCGCGTCCGCCGTGCTGGGCGACCTGGTCTCCGCCGCCCGCCGTCACGTGATCGGCGGCCCGGGTGTCGCAGAGTCGACGCATGCCAACCTGCCGATCCTGCCCATCTCCGCGGTCATCACCCGGTACCAGATCACGCTGAGCGTGGCGGATCAGCCGGGCGTGCTCGCCGCGATCGCGACCCTGTTCAGCGAGCACGGCGTCTCTGTCGAGACACTGACTCAAACAACACAGTCGCCGTCGGCGCACGTGGAGGGGGTTCCGCCCACCGCTACCCTTGTGATCGGGACGCACGAGGCATCCGAGGGCGACCTCGCCGCGACCGTCGCCGCACTCGGCACCAGCGGCGTCGTGCACCAGGTGACATCCGTACTGAGAGTAGAAGGTTCATAATGGCCCACCAGTGGCGCGGTGTACTCCGCGAGTACGCAGACCGTCTCGACATCAGCGACGCGACCCCGATCATCACGCTCGGCGAGGGCGGAACGCCGCTCATCCCGGCTCCCGCGCTGTCGGCGCGTACGGGCGCCACGGTGTACGTGAAGTTCGAGGGGATGAACCCGACCGGCTCATTCAAGGACCGGGGCATGACCATGGCCGTCTCGAAGGCCGTCGAGCACGGCGCGAAGGCCGTCATCTGCGCCTCCACCGGCAACACCTCGGCGTCGGCCGCCGCCTACGCGACCCATGCGGGGATCAAGGCTGCCGTGCTGGTGCCCGAGGGCAAGATCGCGATGGGCAAGCTGGCCCAGGCGATCGCCCACAACGCCGAGTTGCTCCAGGTTCGGGGCAACTTCGACGACTGTCTCGACATCGCACGAGACCTCGCCGCGAACTACCCGGTGCACCTCGTGAACTCGGTCAACAACGACCGCATCGAGGGTCAGAAGACGGCGGCATTCGAGGTGGTCGAGGTGCTCGAGGACGCCCCGGACTTCCATTTCATCCCGGTGGGCAACGCGGGCAACTACACGGCGTACCACCGCGGCTACAGCGAGGAGCTCGAGCGCGGCGTCTCCACCAAGCTGCCGCGCATGTTCGGGTTCCAGGCGGCGGGCAGCGCCCCGATCGTGGTCGGCCACATCGTGAAAGACCCG
>JAZJYU010000004.1:0-3481 GCA_040390225.1 Actinomycetota bacterium
GGCATGAACGCGTGGTACGAGCAGGCGACGTACGACGACCTGGGATCGGTGTTCACCGGTGCGCCCGAAACGAGTGCCTGGAAGAGCGCGGGGAGTTCCTGGGTCGAATGGTGAGCCGGCGGTAGGGTTCCGACATGGAACCTCTCGCCCCGGGAATGCGGCGCACCGGAAAGGTGATGCGCCGCATGCCCGGCGCCTCCGTGGCCGGCGCAACACGTGAAGAGATCGAACGGAACAGCGGGGCGGGGGCACCCGAGTTCTTCGCCTCGATCCTGATGGGCACACGACCGAGAGGGGTCGTCACCGAGGATCGGGTAGTGGATGGTGTTCGCGTGCGCATCTACACACCGTCGGGGCCTGCGTCGGCTCGCCCTCTTGTGGTCTATTTCCACGGCGGCGGTTTCGTCTTCGGCGACCTGCGCGGCGGCGACTGGATGTGCGGCACCGTCGCGAAGCAGCTGAATGCGATCGTGGTGTCGGTCGACTACCGGCTTGCGCCGAAGCATCCGTTCCCGGCAGGCGTCGACGACTGCTACACGGCGCTGCGCTGGGCGGCGTCGCACGCCGGCGAGATCGGTGCGGTCGGGTCCCGGCTCGGCGTGATGGGCGAGAGCGCGGGCGGCAACCTCGCCGCTGTGGTCGCGCTGATGGCCCGCGATCAGAACGGCCCGGGCATCCGTCACCAGGCCCTGCTCTACCCGGTGACGGGTCTCGAGGACTCCGAGTCGCGGCGCGCGAACGCCGACGCTTTCATCCTGACCACCGCCGACATGAACCGGTTCGGCGAACTCTACGGGGGCGATCACCGGGACTGGCGGGTATCCCCGATCAAGGCGGCATCGTTCGCGGGGCTGCCGCCTGCGTTCATCGCCGTCGCAGGCCATGACCCGTTGCATGACGACGGGGTCGCGTACGCGGATGCACTGCGCGCGGCCGGCGTGCCGGTGCGGCTGGAGGAGTACCCGTCAATGCCGCACGGTTTCATGAACTTCCCGCGGTTCGCGCGGGACGCGAAGCCGGCGATCACTGCGGTGGTCACCGCACAGAGAGTGGCTCTGGCCTAACCCTCGACAACCGTTATCCGGCGGATGTCCGGGTCGGTGAACAGGTCGGCCTCATCCGTACTGCGGGTGGAGAACTCGCTGACCACGGCCCCGTCATCCCCGGCCTGGAACCAGTGGCGCGTACCCGGATAGATCGTGTACTGCTCACCCGGGTGCAGCACCACCTCGTGCCAGACCGAATACGCGCCGTGCTCGGTGCGAGTGGGGGTGGCGTGCGGCGCCACGGTCGGTTCGCCATCGACGTAGAGATAGACCAGCCCCGTTCGCACGCGGAAGGTCTCCTCCTTGCCGAGCTCGCCGTGCTGCCCGACGTGCCGATGCTCCGGGCAGGTCTGGTGCGGCCGCAGCACGAGGTCTTTGGCGCACACTCGATCGGTGTTGATGTAGACGATGAGCTGCAGACCGGTGCTCTCCAACTCGCCCAGCCCGAAGTCCGAGACCTCGATGGTCGTGACCTCATCGGGAGTGACCACGATGCCCGCCCTGCCGAGGGCGTCCGCCGCGTACCTGCGGCCGTCATCCACCTGTGCCTGAGTCAGCATCCCTAGTCCTTGCCCTTCTTCGCACGATCTTTTCGAAGACCCGCCAGGTCGACGGTGAGCAGGTACGCGATGCGTCCCGCTTTGAACTCCTCATAGTCGGGGTCAGGCTCGACCGTGACCGAAACCAGGCGGTTCACGACCTCACGCCGGAGCTCCTCGCTCGCATCGAGCTTCGCGCGAGCGACGAGTGCCGAAATCGCCGCGTTGTCGTCGGACTCGGCCCGCAGAGCCAGCGCCAGTTGCCGTTCCACCTTGGGCCGGCGGCGGTGCTCCTTGCGGCGGTTGGCGTCCACCTTCGACTCGTACACGATCGGTGCCTTCGGCTTGCCGCTCTTCTCCAGACGCGCGGCGGTGTACTCGCTCTCCTCCGCGAGGCGCACGAAGTCGGCCCGCGCGGCATCCGCGAGCGTCGACTCGTCGAAGTCGGCGTGGTCGCGCAGCGCGGCGACGATGATCTGGTTCTTGATGGTCATGCGCACGGCCGAGGTGGCGATGAGCACGCCTTCCTCGATGATCCGCTCGACGGCGGGGATGGGGGTCACGGGCGGGTCGACGTACTTTCCCAGATCCACCTTCCGCTTTTTGGCCACCTGACGATTGTCCTCCACTCGGGCTGACTAGGCTGGCGCAATGACGGACGTGCTGCACGGGACGGTCGAGCAGAGCGTGCTGCTGGAGGCCCCGATCGACCTCGTGTGGAGAGCATTCACCGACCTGGAGTTGCGTGACAGGTGGTTCTCGATGCCGGGGTCTCGAGAGGGGCAGACCCACGAACTCGACTTCCGTATCGGCGGCACGGAAACCGCGACGGGCACTCTCTTCAACGTCGATCATGACGAACGGCTCGAGCACCGCTCGCGCTTCATCGACATCGTCGAGCCTGACCGCGGTGCGAGCGGTCGCGTCACCACCGTGTACGACTTCCTGCTCAACGATGAGCTCAAGCTGGCGTCGCTGCTCTCGATCGAGCTGCACCCCGACGCAGATGGAACCCGTCTCGACTATCTCGAGCAGTACCAGTACTTCGGGGTCGTCGGCGACGGCTCCGCGGAACGCGGAGAGCGGGCGGGCGGTACGCGCTTTCTGCTGCGCCGCCTCGGGATAGCGCTCCAGGCCGGTTGACTTTCGGCCCAACCGGCCGACTAGACCAGGGTCGCTCGATACTCGCGCGTCGGTTGCTTGCCGACGTGCCAGGTGACGATCACCTGCGCTGTCGACGGGCTGGAGCGGGTCCAGGCGGCGTCGAACGAGATGCTGCCGCCGGGCCGCACGTCGGTCGGCATCGTCTGCAGCGCGGTGAGGGTGTTGCCGTTGGTCTGCACCAGGGTCACGTCCGACAGCCGGTCGCTGCCGGTGTTGGTGAAGGTGAAGCGATTGCCGGAGATGCTGAGGTGCCAGGGGTCTGAGCTCTCGGTCGTGCCGCGTTTGCGACCCCTCAGCACGGCGAATAGAGAGAGCGCGATCGCGACGACCGACAGGAGCAGTGAGACCCACTCCATCAGCCACGCACCCAGTCGAGCAGGAGGTCCACCGGCCAGGTGGTGACGATCCGGTCGGCAGGCACTCCACACTCCTCCGCGCGGGCGGCGCCGTAAGCGAGGAAGTCGAGGTGACCGGGCGCGTGGGCATCGCTGTCGATCGAGAACAGGCACCCGGCATCCAGGGCGACATGGATGAGCTCGTCTGGCGGGTCCTGCCGCTCCGGCCGGGAGTTGATCTCGACGGCCACATCGTTGCGCGCGCAGGCGGCGAAGCCGGGTCGCCTTCTCGAGGCCTCCGAGGCCGAAGCGCTGAGGCTGGGCGCCGCCGCCCTCTTGAAGGTTGGTCTTAGTGGCGCGGCCGCCACGCTCGAGATGCTGCTGCTCGAGCTGAGTG
>JAZJYU010000004.1:3491-9121 GCA_040390225.1 Actinomycetota bacterium
CGGGTTCCGCGTGAACCCGACACCAGGCGGCCGGTGCAGTGCCCGAGCACGTTCGTGCGGGGGTTATCTATTGCGGCGAGCATCCTGGCTGTCATCTCCGCGGACTCCATGCGCAGCTTCGAGTGCACGCTCGCCACCACCACGTCGAGCCGGTCGAGCAGCTGCGGCACCTGGTCCAATTCGCCGTCGTCGAGGATGTCCGTCTCGATCCCGCTCAGCAGCCGGAATCCGGCGAATGACTGGTTCAGTTTCGCGACCACCTCGAGCTGGTTCCGAAGGCGATCTGCGCTGAGTCCGTTCGCGACCGTCAGGTGCGGCGAATGGTCGGTGAGTACGAGGTACTCCCTGCCGAGACGCTGTGCGGTGTCGGCCATCGATTCGATCGACGTGGTCCCGTCAGACCAGTCGCTGTGACTGTGCAGGTCGCCGCGCAGCGCCGCTTCCAGCGCGGACTCGGCACGAGGGCTCCCGGCCGTCTCGCGGAGGTTCTGCAGATACTCGGGAACGCGGCCGTCCAGGGCCTCCACGATGACCTCGAAACTGGTGCCACCGATACCCTTCGTCTTCTTCAGACTGCCGTCCGCCGCCACCGCCGGCCGGGTCTGCGCGGGGATCGCCGACAGCGCGGCCGACGCCGACCGGAATGCCTTGATCTTGAACCCCGAGGCGAGCGACCGCTCCAGCAGATAGGCGATCTCATCGAGGGCGGCAACCGGGTCCATCCCCCCATTGTTCACCGCTCAGCCGGCGGCGCGCGCCCAGATCTCCGACTGCGCGAGCAGAGCGAGATCGCGCAGCAGTGCGCGATCGACATCGGAAGGATCGCGGGTCTCGGCGTCGAACACGCAGAGTGCCCCGATCCGCTCGCCGGTCGGGGCCTCGATGGGAAAGCCCGCGTAGAAGCGCACGAGCGGGCCGTTCGTACTGACCCGGACATCCGTGAAACGCTCGTCGGTGCTCGCGTCGGCGAGCACCAGGCCGCTCGCCGTGGAGATCGTCGTTCGGCAGATGGAGGATTCGAGACCGACGTCCTGTGCGAACGGGCCGGCGCCGGCTTTGGTCCACTGACGGTCACGGTCGATGATCGTGATCGCGGCCGACCCCGTGCCGAACACCTGCCGGGCGAGCGTGACCAGCTTGTCGAACCGCTCTTCGGGCTCGGTGTCGAGGATGTCGAGGCCGGCGACCGCTTCGAGACGGGCCTCCTCGTCGTTGCCACTCGTTCGCAGGTGGCGCGCCGCCGTGTTCGCGGTCATCGACCAGCCGAACTCGAGTGCCGGCGCCATGGCCGCCGCCAGCAGTCTGGCGATGAATTGATAGTCCTTCGCCGTGCGGGTTCGCACCGTTTCGCCCTCGCGATCGGCGTCGAACGGCACGAAGCTGGCACGCTCGGTGTCTGCGACGATTTCGGATGTCGCCCGGTTGAACGCCCGAAGGTGCCGTGTGGCGATTCCATCGACGAGCCGGTCGAAGATGCCCACCTGGGTGAGCGAGTGGATGCCGAGCACGAACACCTGTGCGTAGCGGGACAGCCCTTCGCCGAGTTCTGCGAGCAGGGCGACCAGGTCGCGGAGCCACGCCTCGATCGAGGCGAGCTGTACGGCCTCGTTGAGGCCGAGTGTGAGCACGACGGCGTCGTATCGCCATAGCTTGATGTCGCTGAGCGCGTCCTTCGCGGTGAGCGCGCTCATGACCGGCGCCGAGACGACATCGACATCGGACCCGCGACCGGTGATCGCGGTGATCGCTCGTGCCAGCGCACCGGGCAGGGCGAGATCGTTGGTCGCCATCCCCCAGCCCACCGCGGGGCCCGCGCCGAGCAGCAGAATCCGGTCGGCATTCAGTCCGCTCGCGTGGACGCGTGGTTCGTCCCTCGGTCGCGGCACGGTGGTGAGCGAATCGAGGATGCCGATGCCGCGACTGCGCATCATCGGCTGCATCGCCGCTCGAAGAACCCCCCGCATCGCACACCCCCTAGCCCGCGCAGGTGATTCGATCGTATCGGTTTCGGTCCCCCGATGGGAGGACGGAGCCGTCGGACTCCGCGCCCTCACGTACAGTGAGCGAATGAGCGAAACCAGCACAGGTGACGACACGGTCGAGCCGCCGCCCGAAGGCCGCGCGCCCTTCTCCGGCATGACGCTCGACCCGGTACCGTTCGGCAGCCCGCCGCCCGAGCCCGTCGTCATCGAGGGCGAACCGCCCTGGGAACTGCGCGAGGAGGTCCCGTTCGACGATGAGTGAGGTCCGATACTGGTAGCCATGGACCTGCTGGCGATCGATTCACTTCTCAGCCCTGACGAGCTGGCGCTGCGCAGCACCGTGCGCGAGTTCGTCGATCGCGACGTGAGGCCGAACATCGCGCGCTGGTTCGCCGACGCGACGTTCCCTCTCGAGATCGTGCCGAAGCTCGGAGCCCTGGGCCTTCTCGGTGCACAACTGAAGGGTTACGGATGCCCTGACCGCAGCGCGGTCGAATACGGTCTTGCGGTCACCGAGCTCGAAGCCGGCGACTCGGGCATCCGCACCTTCGTCAGCGTTCAGGGGTCGCTCGTCATGACGGCCATCCACCGATGGGGCAGCGAGGAGCAGAAGCAGCGCTGGCTGCCCGAGCTGGCCGCCGGCGAAGCGATCGGATGCTTCTGCCTCACCGAGCCGACCGCGGGCTCGGACCCGTCGACGATGCGCACGACGGCGACCCGCACGCCGGACGGCTGGCGTATCACCGGGTCCAAGCGATGGATCGGGCTCGCGTCCGTCGCCCAGGTCGCGGTCGTCTGGGCGAAGACGGAAGACGGCATCCGCGGGTTCATCGTGCCGACCGACACGCCGGGATTCCGCGCGGCGCCGATCGAGCCCAAGCTGTCGATGCGGGCATCGATCCAGTGCGATGTCACCTTCGACGACGTTCTGGTCGGGGAGGATGCTCTGCTGCCCGGCAGCTCTGGCCTGCGATCGGCGCTCGCCTGCCTCAACGAGGCGAGGTACGGCATCGTCTGGGGTTCGATGGGCGCGGCCCGGGACAGTTTCGAGGCCGCTACCGCCTACGCCCTGGAGCGCCAGCAGTTCGGTAAGCCGCTCGCGTCATTCCAGCTCACCCAGCTGAAGCTGGTGAACATGCTGGTCGAGATCGAGAAGGGCAGCCTGCTCGCTCTGCACCTCGGGCGGCTGAAGGACGCCGGAACCCTCACTCCCGAGCAGGTGTCACTCGGCAAGCTGAGCAATGTGCGGGAAGCGATCGCGATCTGCCGCGAAGCCCGGACCATCTTCGGCGGCAACGGCATCACGCTCGACTATTCGCCGTTCCGGCACGCGAACAACCTGGAGAGCGTGCGCACGTACGAGGGGACCGACGAGGTGCACACGCTCGTCCTCGGCCAGGTGATCACCGGGCTGTCCGCTTTCCGCTGAGACGAGTCCCGCAGCGACCGGAAGGTGCTGCAGCGACGTTAACTCGAGGTGAACAAATCGGCGAATTCACCGGATGGTCCCGTTGATCCGATACTTTCCCGGCATGCCCGACGTGTCCCTATTGCTGTACGGGATAGCTGAATCGCCGTGGGCCCTCGTCACACTGGGCCTGCTGCTCGTGATCGACGGATTCTTTCCTTTCGTGCCAGGCGAGACCTACGTGGTCACGCTCGCGACCCTCGGCGTGGCCGGTCACGGCCCGGCGCCGTGGGAGGTGATGGCGGTGGCGACGGTGGCGACCATGATCGGCGACGGCATCGCGTTCGTCATCGGGCGCAGGGTCGGCATCGACCGCTGGGCCTGGATGCGGCGGCCCAGAGCGGCCAAATACTTCAGCTGGGCGGCGCGCGGGCTGGTGAAACACCCGGCCCTGATTCTCATCGCCGCGAAGTTCGTGCCATTCGTGCGCGTTCTGGTGACGATGACCGCCGGCGCGGGTGGCCTGCGGGTGCGTCGCTACCTGCCGATCTCGTTCGTCGCGTCTGTGCTCTACACCGGATACCACGTGCTGGTGGCGCTGATCGCGGGATCGGTGTTCACCCAGTCACCGCTCATCGGCGCGGGCCTGGCGATCGTCACGGTGCTGGTGCTCGGGTTCATCGTCGAGCGAGTGGAACGCCGTCGAGTCATCGCCGCCGAACCACCGCCGGAAGAAGAGCCCTAGACAAATGCGGCGCGAGAGAGTCGAGTAAGCATCATGGTTGCTCTCTTCATCGTGCTCATCATCCTCGCCATCGTCCTCGGTGCCTTCGGGCTCGCGATCACGGCGGTCAAGTGGCTGCTCTACATCGCCATCATCCTGTTGATCATCGGTGTGATCGGATGGCTGCTGCGCGCCATCCGAGGTCGTCGCTGATCGCTCAGGCGTAAATGCGAGAGAGCGCGCGCGCCACCATCGCGGGTTTGGACCCGCCCTCGATCTCGATGGTCTCGTCGATGGCCAGCTGGTAGCCACCCGGGACCTCGGTGACCTCTGCGATGACCGCTCCCATCCGAATGCGCGACCCCACGGTCACCGGCGAGACAAAACGCACCCGGTCGAGTCCATAGTTGACTTTGGCGCCTGCACCCTCGACCTGCATCAGCTGGGCGAAGAGCGGCACGGCGAGAGACAGCGTGAGGAAGCCGTGCGCGACGGTCGTGCCGAACGGGCCGTCCTTGGCGCGCTCCGGGTCGACGTGGATGTACTGGTGATCGTCAGTCGCGTCAGCGAATGCGTTCACGCGAGCCTGCGTCACCTCGAAATAGTCGCTGAAGCCCAGGTCGCGTCCCGCCAGGCCGGCGATCTCGTCGTAGTTGATGATGCTCGTCATGACCTCATCATCGCACCCGCCGACGCCCCCTCATCGCTGCCGACCAGGTAGCGTTAGAACATCATGCTGACCGGATCGTAGGCGACCCGGATGGAGCCGGAGGGAGCGGGCCGATGACCGTTCCCGTGCTGCGCTGCACGGTCGACCCTGCCGACCCGTTCAGCTCGTCGTCCGAGCTCCTGGTTCTGGGTCCGTCACTCGGCACGACCGCGGCGCTCTGGCAGCCCGCACTCGCCTCGCTCGCCGCCTCTGCCGCGGGCGGCCGAGTGCGCGTCCTGCGCTTCGACCTGCCGGGCCATGGCGCCAGCCCCGCGGCCGGTGAGCCGTTCACGATGGCCGAGCTCGCGGATGCCGTCGTTCGACTGGTCGACAAGAGCGGCTGCGGACGGTTCCACTATGCCGGCGTCTCGCTGTCTGGCGCGATCGGAATCGAGCTCGCACTGCGATGTCCCGAGCGCGTCATGAGCCTTGCCGTCTTCTGTTCTGATGCCCGCATCGGTACGGAGGAGACCTGGAACGAGCGTGCCACTCGGGTCATCGCCTCGGGGACAGCGTCGCTGATCGCGGCGACCCCAGCGCGCTGGTTCGACCCGGACTTCGTCACTCGCGAACCGTCGGTCGCCTCATCCATCCTGCATGACCTGTCGGAGACCGACGACGAGTCGTACGTCTATTGCTGCGGGGCGCTCGGTGCCTGGGATCGGTCGCAGGACGTCGGTTCGATTGTTGCGCCGACGGTCGTAGTGAGTGGGGAGCACGACCCGGTGACGGCACCGGCCGACCTCGAGGCGCTGGCGACCATGGCCAGGGTGGTAATAGCTGGATGGCTCCGCTTATGGGCCTCGG
>JAZJYU010000005.1:0-8293 GCA_040390225.1 Actinomycetota bacterium
CTGAACTCGCCGCGGCCCTTCGCGGGCAGGGTGTCGCCGCGGTGCTGTTCTACGTGCTCGTGTACACACTGGTGCTGAAGCGCCGCACCCCTCAGAACATCGTGTGGGGCGGCGCGGCCGGTTGCATGCCGGTGCTGATCGGCTGGGCGGCCGTGCAGGATTCGCTCAACTGGGTGCCGGTCATCCTGTTCGGCATCGTGTTCCTGTGGACGCCGCCGCACTACTGGCCGCTGTCGATGCGCTATCGCGCGGACTACGCGTCGGTGAATGTACCCATGCTGGCCGTCGTGCGCGGGCGCACCGTCGTCGGTCTGCAGGTCGTGCTGTACGCGTGGGCCACGGTGGCCTGCTCGCTGCTGCTGATTCCGGTCGCGCACATGGGCATCCTCTACACCGCGGTCGCCGCTGCCGCAGGCGTCTGGTTCATCATCGAGTCGCACCGGCTGTATTCCATGGCGATCCGGCACGGGGAGGTGCACCCGATGCGGGTGTTCCACAGCTCCATCACCTATCTCACCGTGGTCTTTGTCGCTATCGGCATCGACCCGCTCCTCCCGTTCGTCCGGTTCTGACGCGGATGAAGACACCTTTCGCCTGGCTCGCGGAGCGCGTGACCCTCGGCGACCGGGCACTGCGCTGGGGCACCACAGCAGCCCTCGTGATGAGCGTGCTGATCGTGCTCGGCGGGGGAGTCGTCCGGGTGACCGCGTCCGGCCTCGGCTGCCCGACCTGGCCGGCCTGTGACTCGACGTCGCTCGCCCCGACGCCCGAGCTCGGCATCCACGGCATCATCGAATTCGCCAACCGCCTCTTCACGACGCTTCTGGTCTTCGCAGTGGCCTGGGCCATCGTCGCAGCACGGTTGCAGAAGCCACGAAATCGCAGTCTCACCCGGCTGGCCTGGTCGCAGTTCTGGCTGGTCGTCGTCAATGCCATAGCCGGCGGCATCTCCGTGCTGGCCGGACTCAACCCGTGGGTGGTCGCGCTGCACTTCATGCTGGCTATCGCCTTGCTCACGACCACCACCCTGACCTGGCACCGGGCCCGGCAACCCGCTGTCACGGCACCGTCGTGCAGTCCTCCGGCAGCTGTGCTCGGCTGGGTGCTCGCCTCATGCACCCTCGTGCTCATCGTGGTGGGTACCCTGGTCACCGGCTCGGGACCGCACTCGGGCGACTCGGCCGAGGTGCCGCGAATGGGCTTCGTCTGGGCGGACGTCACCGTCTTCCACGCGGCACTCGGAACCCTGACGCTGGTCGTCGCGATAGCGCTGCTGATCGTGCTGCTGCGCGACCCGAACGGCCGGGTGGCAGCACGCCGGGTCGTCTTCTTCATCGTCGTCGTCATCGTCCAAGGCGCGATCGGCACCGTGCAGGCCCTCACGGCCCTTCCCGCGGCACTCGTCGCCCTTCACCTCCTGGGCGCGACGCTGGTCTGGATCGGAGCACTTCGAGTGCTCCTCGACACGCATCCGCGACTGTTCATGCGCCTGAGCCCCGCGGCTGGCAATCCCGTCGCAACCCGCACCAGCACCGAACCCTCCGTATAGAATTAGTCAGTTCGAGGTAATCGAGCACGGGCTAAATGAGCCCGGTGCCCGCATCCGCTTTCATCCCCTGCTGAACAGGGTCTGGGGGCGGGAATGACCGGCCGCGAGGCCCGGTTATTGCAGGCAGGAAAGAGGTATTGGCATGTCAGACATTCTGATCGACCGCCCCGAACTCGAGAGCCTCGGCATCTACGAATTCGGCTGGTCTGACTCCGACGTCGCAGGGGCATCGGCGAAACGCGGCATCTCGCCCGAAGTGGTCGCCGACATCTCCGGGCTCAAGAACGAACCGGAATGGATGCTGAAGAAGCGCCTGAAGGCGCTCGCACTGTTCTACAAGAAGCCCATGCCGTCGTGGGGGGCCGACCTTTCGGGCATCGACTTCGACAACATCAAGTACTTCGTGCGCTCCACAGAGAAGCAGGCCCAGACCTGGGAAGACCTGCCTGACGACATCAAGAACACCTACGAGAAGCTCGGCATCCCCGAGGCAGAGCGCCAGCGACTGGTCTCCGGCGTGGCCGCCCAGTACGAGTCAGAGGTCGTGTACCACACGATCAACAAGGAGCTGGAAGAGAAGGGCGTGCTGTTCCTCGACACCGACACCGCGCTGCGCGAGCACCCGGAGATCTTCGAGGAGTACTTCGGCACCGTCATTCCGGCCGGCGACAACAAGTTCGCCGCGCTCAACAGCGCCGTCTGGTCGGGGGGCTCCTTCGTCTACGTGCCGAAGGGAGTGCACGTGTCGATCCCGTTGCAGGCGTACTTCCGTATCAACACAGAGAACATGGGGCAGTTCGAGCGCACCCTGATCATCGCCGATGAGGGTTCGTACGTTCACTACATCGAGGGCTGCACCGCTCCGATCTACAAGTCGGACTCGCTGCACTCGGCCGTCGTGGAGATCATCGTGAAGAAGAACGCACGCGTTCGCTACACGACCATCCAGAACTGGTCGAACAATGTGTACAACCTGGTGACAAAGCGAGCGATCGCGCACGAGGGCGCGACCATGGAGTGGATCGATGGCAACATCGGTTCCAAGGTCACGATGAAGTACCCGTCGATCTACCTGGTCGGTGAGCATGCCAAGGGCGAAACTCTCTCGGTGGCCTTCGCCGGTCCCGGCCAGCACCAGGACGCCGGCGCGAAGATGATCCACATGGCGCCGTACACGCAGTCGTCGATCGTCTCCAAGTCGATCGCCCGTGGTGGCGGGCGCACCGGCTACCGCGGTGAGGTCCGCATTGCCGAGGGTGCGCATCACTCGGCCAACACCGTGCGCTGCGACGCACTTCTGGTCGACACGATCTCCCGGTCCGATACCTACCCGACCACGGACATCCGCGAGGATGACGTGCAGATGGGCCACGAGGCCACCGTTTCGCGGGTCAGCGCCGAGCAGCTGTTCTACCTGCAGTCACGCGGCATGCCCGAAGACGAGGCCATGGCGATGATCGTGCGCGGGTTCATCGAACCGATCTCCCGCGAGCTTCCGATGGAATACGCGCTCGAACTGAACAAGCTCATCGAGATGGGCATGGAAGGAAGCGTCGGCTAGATGTCCGCGCAAGCACCCCAGCGCTCACTGACGATCCCATTCATACCGACGATTCCCGTACAGACGCGGTCCGAGCGCCTTTCGTCATACGACCCCGACGCGTTCGAACTCATCACCGGTCTCGAACTGGAATGGAAACGCACTCCGCTTCAGAGCGTTCGGCCGCTGGCCGGCGATCGTATCGACGGATCCCGCCTGCAGGTGACGTCGAAGATCTCCGGCGACGCGAGCGTCGAGTGGATCGAGCGCGGTGATGCCCGCATCGGAACCGCGGGACGGCCGGAGGAGCGCGCGTCTGCGAACGCCTGGGCCAGCTTCGGCTCTGCTCTCGCCATCACCGTGCGCGGCGAAGAGCCGGCATCCGTTGTGGTCCATCGTGGCACAGGGGCCGAGGCGCGAGCAGCGCACACTGTGATCACGGCTGCGAAGCACAGTCGCGGCATCGTGGTGTTGCAGAACGACGGGCCGGCGATGCTGAGCGAGAACGTCGAGATCGTCGTCGACGACGGCGCTCAGCTGACGGTGGTCACCGTTCAGGAGTGGGATGACGACGCGGTACATCTCGCCAGTCACTTCGCCGAGGTGGGCCGGGGCGCGAAGCTGAAGCATGTGGTCGTATCGCTCGGCGGCTCGGTGGTGCGGGTCAACCCCTCCGTTCACCTCTCCGGCGAGAGCGCCGACGCCGAGTTGTTCGGCGTCTACTTCGCCGACGCCGGCCAGTACCTCGAGCAGCAGGTCTTCGTGAACCACGACGCGCCGAACACCCGTTCCCGGGTCACCTACAAGGGAGCGCTCCAGGGCAAGGGCGCGCACACCGTCTGGGTCGGCGACGTGCTGATCAAGCAGAGTGCGCCAGGCACGGACAGCTACGAGCAGAACCGCAATCTGCTGCTCACCGAGGGCGCCCGTGCAGACTCGGTGCCGAACCTCGAGATCGAGACCGGCGACATCGCCGGCGCCGGCCATGCCAGCGCGTCGGGCCGCTTCGACGACGAGCAGCTGTTCTACCTGCAGGCCCGTGGCATCGACGAGGAGGAGGCGCGACGACTGGTCGTGCTGGGCTTCCTCTCGGAGGTCATCCAGCACATCGGGTCGCCCGAACTCGAAACGCGGCTGCGTTCGACGATCGAGACCGAACTCGCCGAAAGGGGTGACGGGCGATGACCGTGAAGATCTGTTCAGAAGGCGACATCGAGGTCGGCAGCGCGGTGCGCGTCGTCATCGACGGCACGCCGATCGCGGTCGTGAAAGACTCAGCCGGAACTATCCACGCCATCGGTGACACCTGCACGCACGGCGACATCTCCCTCGCCGAGGGCTTCGTCGAGGACGACACGCTGGAGTGCTGGGCGCACGGCTCGAAATTCTCCCTGCTCACCGGCAAACCCCTCACCCTCCCGGCCTACGAGCCGGTGCCCGTCTTCGCCGTGACCGTGGTCGACGGCGAGGTCTTCATCGACCCGACCCCCGTGGTCGCCGGATAGGAACCAGAATGTCAACTCTCGAAATCAAAGACCTGCGCGTCTCCGTCGACACGGAGCAGGGCACGAAGGAGATCCTCAAGGGGGTCGACCTCACCGTGAACCAGGGCGAGATCCACGCGATCATGGGGCCGAACGGCTCTGGCAAGTCGACGCTCGCATACACGATCGCCGGGCATCCGAAGTATCACGTCGACGGTGGTTCGATCACCCTCGACGGTGAGGACGTTCTGGCGATGACCGTGGATGCCCGTGCTCGCGCGGGTCTGTTCCTCGCCATGCAGTACCCGGTCGAGATCCCCGGGGTGGCCGTCACCAACTTCCTCCGTACCGCCAAAACGGCGATCGACGGCGAGGCGCCCTCGATCCGCACCTGGGGCAAGGAGATGAAGGAGTCGATGAAGAACCTCCGCATGGACCCCTCGTTCGCCGAGCGCAATGTCAACGAGGGTTTCTCCGGCGGGGAGAAGAAGCGTCACGAGATCCTGCAGCTTGAGCTGCTCAAACCGAAGTTCGCGATTCTCGACGAGACTGATTCAGGTCTCGACGTCGACGCCCTCAAGATCGTCTCGGAGGGGGTCAACCGGGCGAAGGCCAACACCGGGCTCGGCCTGCTGCTCATCACCCATTACACCCGCATCCTGCGGTACATCTCGCCAGACTTCGTACACGTCTTCGTCGACGGGCGCGTCGCCGAACAGGGTGGGCCCGAACTCGCCGATCGCCTCGAAAACGAGGGTTACGACCGGTTCCTCGCGGAAACGAACGTAGGTTAGTTCCATGGCAGTCGCACTCGAGCCGAAGCTCTTCGATCAGGTCGAGGAGGCGCTGAAAGACGTCGTCGACCCCGAATTGGGCGTAAACGTCGTCGACCTCGGTCTGATCTACGACCTCGCCTGGGATGAAGAATACAAAGCCCTCATCATCAGCATGACGCTCACCTCGGCCGGCTGTCCGCTCACCGACATCATCGAAGAGGAGACGGCACAGGCTCTCGACGGGATCGTCGACCAGTTCCGCATCAACTGGGTGTGGATGCCGCCGTGGGGGCCCGAGAAGATCACGGACGACGGCCGCGACATGATGCGGGCGCTCGGCTTCAGCATGTAGTCGGGGCTAGTCCTCGTGCTGCTCGGCGCGGCGCTCGTCTGCGCGGTTAACACCGAACCACGCCAGGCGGATGAAGATCGCTGCCAGCAGCGCCTTGATGATGCCACCGACGATGAACGGGTAGAGCCCGCCCTCGAGCGTCTGCTGCAGGTTGAGATGCAACACAACCGCAAGCCACGGGAGACCGATTGCGAAGGTGACGACGCTGCCCGCTGCGAACGAGGCGATCGCCCCGAGAATGCGGTGATCCCAGTTGCGCTGGGCGAGCCATCCGGTGAGCGCGGCCGCGAGGATGAAGCCGACGATGTATCCGCCGGTCGCGCCCAGGATCACGCCGATACCGTGAGTCTGATCGCTGAACACGGGGAGCCCGACGATTCCGAGAATCGCGTAGAGCACCATCGACAGTGCACCACGCACCGCGCCGAGCGACGATCCCACGATCAGCACCGCCAGCGTCTGACCGGTGATCGGCACCGGCCAGAGCGGGACGGCGATCTGGGCGGCGACAGCGGTCAGCGCTGCCCCCGCAGCGATGAGCACGACATCCGTCGCAATCGATCGGGTGATGATGCGGTCTACAAGAGTGGGACGGCTCTGGGCCAGAGTGACGGTCGACATGAGTTTTATACTAGGTGGAACCCCCACCCCTCCCGTTGTCGAGAGACGACTAAACAATTGGACATTGCCTGTGCTCGCCGTGCACGACCTCGAACTGCGTGTTGGCGCACGCACACTGATGGAGGACGTCACTTTTCGCGTCGAACGCGGGGACAAGATCGGCCTGGTCGGCCGGAACGGCGCGGGCAAGACCACGCTGACGAAGGTGCTCGCGGGTGAGGAACTCGCCACCGGCGGCACGATCGAGCGCTCCGGCGAGATCGGCTATCTTCCGCAGGATCCCCGCTCCGGCAACCCCGAAGACCTGGCGCGCACGCGCATCCTCGACGCTCGCGGACTCGGCCAGCTGGTCCTCGGCATGGAGAAGACCGCGCTCCTGATGGGCGACTCCGACGCGAAGACCTCCGCTGCCGCGATGAAAGAGTACGGCGAGCTGCAGGATCGCTTTCTCGCGCTCGGCGGGTATGCCGCCGAGGCCGAGGCGGCATCCATCGCCAGCAACCTCAGCCTGCCGGACCGCATCCTCGACCAGCCGCTGTCGACCCTCTCCGGCGGCCAGCGTCGCCGCATCGAGCTGGCCCGCATCCTGTTCTCCGGTGCGGACACCATGCTGCTCGACGAGCCGACGAACCACCTCGACGCCGACTCGGTGGTCTGGCTGCGGGAGTTCCTCAAGGGATTCCAGGGCGGGCTGATCGTCATCAGCCACGATGTGGATCTCGTCGAGGAGACCGTCAACCGGGTCTTCTACCTCGATGCCAATCGTCAGGTCATCGACATCTACAACATGAACTGGAAGAACTACCAGCGTCAGCGTGCCGCGGATGAGGAACGCCGTAAGAAGGAACGCGTCAATATCGAGAAGAAGGCCGGCGTTCTTCAGATGCAGGCCGCCAAGTTCGGCGCGAAGGCCACCAAGGCCGCCGCCGCCCATCAAATGGTGCGGCGGGCCGAGAAGATGTTGTCCGGCCTCGAAGAGGTGCGGTCTGTCGATCGGGTGGCCAAGCTGCGATTCCCGGAACCGGCACCGTGCGGGCGCACGCCTCTGATGGCATCCAATCTCAGCAAGAGCTACGGGTCACTCGAGATCTTCACGGCGGTCGACCTCGCGATCGACCGCGGCTCCAAGGTGGTCGTGCTGGGGTTCAACGGTGCGGGCAAGACGACTCTGCTGCGCATCCTGGCGGGGGTCGACAGGCCCGACACCGGCCAGGTCGAGCCTGGCCATGGCCTGCGCATCGGTTACTACGCACAGGAGCACGAGACCATCGACGTCAAGCGCACGGTGCTGCAGAACATGGTGTCATCGTCGCCGAACATCACCGAAACCGAGGCTCGCCGCGTGCTCGGGTCGTTCCTGTTCACCGGGGATGACGCGACCAAGTTGGCCGGGGTGCTGTCCGGCGGCGAGAAGACCCGCCTCGCCCTCGCGATGATCGTGGTCTCCGGTGCGAACGTGCTGCTGCTCGACGAGCCGACCAACAACCTCGACCCGGCGTCGCGGCTCGAGATCCTCGATGCCCTGGCGAACTATTCGGGCGCCGTCGTGCTGGTCAGCCACGACGAGGGCGCCGTCGAAGCGCTCAACCCCGAGCGGGTGCTCATCCTGCCGGACGGCACCGAGGACCACTGGAATCGCGACTACCAAGACCTGGTTGCGTTGGCATAGAGGTTTACGCGCTCAGCGACCGTGGGCGTCGATCAGCTCGTCCTCGACGTCACTGTCGGACCTCGGCTTGGCCAGCTTGCGCTGCAGCCGCTCGGCCGCGCGGGCCTGCTCCTCCGGGTCATCCGCGTTGCGGGCCCGGTACTCCGTGCGGATCGCA
The DNA here is from genome assembly GCA_040390225.1 of Actinomycetota bacterium. Classification (GTDB taxonomy): domain Bacteria; phylum Actinomycetota; class Actinomycetes; order Actinomycetales; family Microbacteriaceae; genus Lacisediminihabitans. The sequence goes on from JAZJYU010000005.1 coordinate 8,149, forward strand.
TACCCGAGCCCGAAGAACCCCATGATTCCGAAGAGGACCCACTGGATCGCGTACGAGATATGCAGGCCCTCGTCGAGCGTCGGCTCGGGCTGCGGCATGGGGTTCACCGCTGCGGCGGGCGTCTCCGAGACCATGAGGCCGTATG
>JAZJYU010000006.1:0-6406 GCA_040390225.1 Actinomycetota bacterium
CTCGAAGTCGCGGACGAGCTCGGTGAGTACTGCGGGAAGGTCCTGGCTGGCCTCGGCGCCGACGTGCTTAAGATCGAGCCGGTCGGCGGCGAGTCCACCCGGACGATCGGGCCGTTCTACCACGACGAGCCGCATCCGGACCGGAGCCTGCACTTCTGGCACTACAACTTCGGAAAGCGGTCGGCGACGCTTGACCTGGAGTCCGTAGAGGGTGCCTCGCGATTCCTCGAGCTGGCCCGCGAGGCAGATGTCGTGCTCGACACCCGTCCGCGCGGCTACCTCGATTCGCTGGGGCTCGGCTACGAGGAGTTGAAGGCGCTGAATCCCGCGCTCGTCTACGCCCGCATCAGCCCATTCGGTGACACCGGCCCGTGGGCCGACTACCGGGGCAGCGACCTGGTGCACCTTGCGCTCGGCGGCGTGATGATGAACTGCGGCTACGACCCGACGCCGCTCGGCGAGTACGACACCGCGCCCATCGCCCCACAGATGTGGCAGTCGTACCACATCGCCGGCGAGGTGACAGCGCTGCAGATCGTGGCCGCTCTCAACTACTGCAGGCAGACTGGAGTCGGGCAGAAGCTGTCGACCTCCGTGCACGATGCAGTCAGCAAGAACACCGAGACCGACGTTCCGGACTGGGTCTACTCGCGCACGCCGCACGGCAGGCTGACGAGTCGCCACTCCTTCGCGAGCCTCCACGAGGTCGACGGGCGGAAGACCGTTGCCGACACAAGCATCAACGGGAATGCCCGCACGAAAGACGGCCGGTGGGTACTCGCGTACCGCACGTACCTGCCCGGCATGGGCAACCTGTTCGGTCGCACGCGTGCCGTGCTCGAGAAGTACAACGCCGCCGAGGACCTCGGCGGCGAGAAGTACGAGAGCAACGACTACGTGACCCGGCCGGACGTCGCCCGGCATGTGGCGTCGGTGCTCGCGCGCCTGATCGGCGGGTTCACGTTCGACAAGGACCTCTGGCGCGACGGACAGAACCAGGGGCTGCCCTGGGCTCCCGTACGCCGCCCGGAGGAGAATCTCGGCGAGGAGCACTGGGCGCGCCGCGAAACCTTCATGGATGTCGAGTATCCGGAGCTGAAGCAGACATTCACCCAGATCGGCGCGAAATGGATGGCCCCCGGCCTGCCCTGGCGCACGGGTCCCCGCGCACCCATGCTCGGCGAGCATGACGGCCAGGCGTTCCTGGCTCGACCGAAACGCCCACATCCGAAGGGCAATGACCGGCCGACGGCACTCAGCAGCAAGGCCGGCACGCCTTTTGCTCTGGCCGGCGTGCGAATCGTCGACCTGTCGTGGCTGCTCGCGAGCGCGGGTGCCGGGCGCTTCTTCACCGCCCACGGAGCCGAGGTGATCAAGGTCGAGCACTCTTCCCGCCCGGACGGCATGCGGATGGGAATGGGTGTGCCGCCACTCGGAGGGCGCGAAGCACGAGACAGGGCAACCGCCCCGATTCCCGCCCCTTCGGTCAAGAGCCTCAACCGCAGTGGATCGTTCGGCGAGATCAACGCCGGCAAGCGCAGCCTCAGTCTCAATCTGAAATCCGAACGCGGCAAGGAGCTTCTCATCGAGCTGATTCGCGACGCCGACATGATCGTCGAGGGATTCTCGCCGGGCACGATGGACAGGATGGGCCTCGGCTACGAGCGCCTGAAAGAGATCAACCCGCGCATCATCTACGTGCAGCAGTCCGGCATGGGCCAGATCGGCACCTACGGGCAGTTGCGGAGCTTCGGGCCCACTGCGCAGGCGTTCGCCGGCCTCACCGACATGTCCGGCCAGCCCGACCCGTACGCCCCGGCCGGTATCGGCTACTCCTACCTCGACTGGTTCGGCGCCTACCAGATGGCGAACGCGATGATGTCGGCGCTCTACCGGCAGCGCGAGACGGGGGAGGGATGCTGGATCGACTCATCGCAGGTCGAGACCGGGCTGTACCTGACCGGCACGGCTATCCTCGATCACGTCGTGAACGGGAGGGCGACCGCGCGCACCGGCAATCGTTCGCCGCACAAGGCCGCTGCGCCGCACGGTGCGTTCCCCGCCCAGGGCTCAGATCGCTGGATCGCCATCTCGGCGTTCACCGATGAACACTGGCGGGCGGTCGCGACCGCGCTGGGCGCGCCGGAGTGGATCGACGATGCACGGTATGCGACTCTGGACGCCCGGCTGGCACACGAGGATCTTCTCGAAGAGCTTGTTGCCGAGCGCACCCAATTCTTCGAGGCCTATGCCCTGATGGAGTCGTTGCAGGCGGCAGGGGTTCCCGCCGGCGTCTGCCAGACTGCCGAGGATCGCGTCGATACCGATCCCCAGCTGAGGCACCTGGGCTGGATGGTCGAACTCGACCAGGCCGAGATCGGCACCTGGCCGGTGCGCGAGGTACCGGTAACCTTCAGCGAGACCCCGCCGTACGTCGGCGGATTTCTCGACCGGCACGGGCCCAACTATGGCGAGGATACTGAGTACGTGTTGCGCAGCATTCTCGGGCGCACCGACGCGGAGATCGCCGCGCTGGTCGCGGAGGGCGCCGTCGACCCGTACTAAGAAAATAGTCTTTGCACGAAATTGCAGACTTTTTGAATAGTGCAATATGATTGTAAAAATACATTAAACGATGCGCCTCTTCAGGCGTGTGAACGATGAGGTTCCCCGTGGCAACCAGCGTCATCCAGGCCCCGCCGGCTCCGGCAGGACTCGAGTTGAGGGTCTTCCCACTCGACTTCACTGCGACCATTCCCGGGCTGTGGGCCCGCGCGGTCGACAAGTTCGGCTCTCGCGTGCTCATCGCCTCGCTCCACGAGGAGGCGACCTTCGCGGAGATCGACGCCCGATCGCGCAACCTCGCCAAGCGCCTGCTGGCTGACGGCGTCGGCAAGGGAACCCGGGTCGGCCTGATGTTCCCGCAGGGCTCGGACTGGGTAGTCGCCTTCCTCGCCGTTACGCGCATCGGCGCCTTTGCCATGCCGTTCAGCACGTTCTACAAGCCTGCCGAGCTGGCCAGGGGACTTCGGATGTCGGACACCGAGGTGCTGCTGATGCCCTCCACGATGTTCGGCAAAGACATGGTGGCCTTCGTCGCCGGCGCCCTTCCGGCGCTGGAGGATGTCTCCTCCACGGCACTCTTTCTGACGGACGCTCCATTCCTGCGCTCCGTGCTCTTCCTCGGGGCGAACCCCGACAAGGCCTGGGCCACCGAGTACGTCGCGTCGTCGGGTTCCCCCGTGAGCGACGAACTGCTCGCCGCCGTCGAGGCGGAGGTCAGCCCCGCCGACCTGCTCGTCACCCTGTTCACGTCGGGCACGACCGCGGCACCGAAAGGCGTCGTTCACACTCACGGCGCACTGGTTCGGCATTCCGGCAACCTTGTGAGCCTCACCCACCTCAGCCCCGACGACAACGTGTTCGCCGGCATGCCGTTCTTCTGGGTCGGAGGCATGACGACGACCCTCCTACCCGCGATGCATGTCGGCGGCAAGGTTCTCACGCAGGGTCGCTTCGACTCCGGCGAGGCGCTCGAGCTGCTCGAGAAGCAGAAAGCGACGCGGCTCATCGCCTGGCCGACACTGCGCCAGCGCCTGCAGGCCGATCCGAACTACGCGAAGTACGACCTGTCGCGAATCGGTGCATTCCCCTCGGTCGACGGACGTCGGCACGCCTCGCTCGGTATGACCGAGACATCCGGTCCGCACACACTCGCCGATGCCCTCAACAATCGGACCGAGCTTCCCGAGCACCTGAACGGGTCCTTCGGGCCGCCCGTTCCCTTCGTCGAGCACCGCATCGCGGACCCGGAGACGAACGAGACCCTCGAGCCGGGCCAGGTCGGCGAGATCTGTGTTCGCGGCTACAGCGTGATGCAGGGAATGTATAAGAAGGAGCGCGAAGAGGTGTTCGACGCGGACGGCTGGTACCACACCGGCGACCGCGGCTACTTCACAGAGGGCTTCCTGATCTTCGAGGGACGCTCGAGCGAGATGATCAAGTCCGCCGGCTCGAACGTTTCGCCGCGCGAGGTCGAGAGCGAGCTCGAATCGCTCGCCGCGGTCGAGAGCGCCTGGGTATTCGGCTTCCCGCATCCGGATCGCGGCGAGACGGTCGTTGCCGGCCTGCTGACCAGCGGTGATGTGGACACCGACGAGATCACCAAAGTGATGTCGGAGCGGCTGTCGAGCTTCAAGGTGCCCCGCGAGATCGTGCTGCTCGACAAGGATGAGATCCCGCTCCTCGCAACCGGAAAGGCGAACCGCCTGGCCGTGCGCGAGGTCGTGGCCAAAAAGACGGGCAGATAGTGGACTATCAATTCATCACCGTTGAGCTTCTCGACGAGGGCACGATCGCCCGGATCCTGCTCAACCGACCTGAGACCAGGAACGCACAGGGACGCGGCCTGCTCATCGAACTGGACGCGGCGCTGATGGAGGCCGAAGCGGACGACACCGTTCGCGTGGTCATCCTGGGCGGCACCGGCACGATGTTCTCGTCAGGGCACGACCTGTCTGACCAGGGCCGCGATGAGCTGGGCACCGGCGAGCGTCGGCACGAGACGACGCTCGGTCAGGGCGGCACCCGCGAGGGTGCCGAGCGCCGGATGCTGCAGGAGTGGCACTACTTCTTCAACAACACGCTGCGCTGGCGCAACCTGCGGAAGATCACCATCGCGCAGATGCACGGTGCCGTCTACTCGGCCGGGCTCATGCTGGCCTGGTCGTGCGACCTCATCACGGCGACGGAGAGCACGGTGTTCGCAGACGTCGTGGGAACCCGCCTCGGCATGTGCGGGGTCGAGTACTTCGCGCACCCGTGGGAGTTCGGCATCCGCAAGACGAAAGAGCTGATGCTCACCGGTGACTCGGTCGACGCGAACGAGGCCTACCGGCTCGGGATGGTCAGCAAGGTCTTCCCGGATGACAGCTTCGCCGAGAAGACCCTGGAGTTCGCGCGTCGCATCGCCCAGGTACCGACGATGGCAGCGCTCCTGATCAAGGAGTCCGTCAACCAGGCCCAGGACAACATGGGGTTCTACAACTCGCTGCAGGCCAGCTTCACCCTGCACCAGCTCAATCACTCGCACTGGGAGGGGCTCAACGACGGCGTGCCGATCGCCACGCCCGAGCAGGGTGTTCCGGACTGGCGTACGGCACCGCCGATCCGGGTCGCGCAGCGCGATGTCCCGTAGCGGCTACGGCTCGGTTTTCGCCCCCGGCCTGTTCGACGGCCAGGTGGTCATCGTCACGGGCGGCGGCACCGGCATCGGGCGCTGTATCGCCCACGAGCTCGCTTCCCTCGGTGCCACCCCGGTGCTGGTCGGCCGGCACGAGCAGACCCTCGCCGCGACCGCGGCCGAGATCGTGGACGCGGGCGGCAGCGCGGATGTCCTGGTCGCCGACATCCGGAAGCCGGATGAGGTGCAGGCGGTAGCTTCGTCAACCGTGGAGCGCCACGGCCGGATCCACGGGCTCGTCAACAACGCGGGCGGCCAGTTCCCCAGTGCCGCCGAGAAGATCTCCTCGAACGGCTGGCGGTCGGTGCTCGACCTGAACCTGACGGCGACATTCGAGATGACCCAGGCGGTGTTCACCGCGTCGATGCAGGAGCACGGCGGCGCTGTCGTTTCGATCGTCGCCAGCATGTTCAACGGTTTCCCGGGCTTCGCGCACTCCGGTGCCGCGCGCGCCGGGGTGGTCAACCTCACGATGTCGCTGGCCAGCGAATGGGCGTCATATGGTGTGCGCGTGAACGCCGTCGCCCCGGGGATCATCGCATCGACAGGACTCGAGAACTACCCGCAGGAGGTGCAGGCAGTGCTCGCCGAGCGCGCTCGCTCGGTGCCTGCGCGCCGCGCCGGGAACGAGGCGGAGGTATCGAGCGCCGTCGTGTTCCTGCTGAGCCCGGCTGCCTCGTACATCACCGGCGACACTCTCCGTATCGACGGCGCATCCAGCCTCGCCGCGCCGGCACCGCGGACCGGCGGCCACTCGCTTCCCGAATTCAAGGGTTTCCCGTTGTCGTCGGGAGTACCCGCACAGTGGAAAGACGACGGACTGGAGCACAACTCATGAGCACCATCGACACCTCGACCGTCCCCGACTACCCGGGGCTCCTTCGACTGGACGGCAAGGCGGCGATCGTGGTCGGCGCCGGCCAGGGAATGGGCAGGCAGATCGCTCACGCCCTGTCGTCCGCCGGCGCGCGTGTGATGTGCGTGGACCTCGATGAGCAGTTGGTCACCCAGGTCGCGAAGGAGTTCCAGGCAGCGCAGGACAAGGCTAACGCCATCAAGGAGGCGTTCGACAGTTGGATTTACGCCGACGAGGCCCGCGCCGACAAACTCGCCACGCTCTACAACGAGAAATATAACAACCTCGTCGTCCGAGACTTCGACGGC
>JAZJYU010000006.1:6416-7306 GCA_040390225.1 Actinomycetota bacterium
GCAGTTGGTCACCCAGGTCGCGAAGGAGATCGGCGGTGAGTACTGCGTCGCCAATGTGCTCAACGCGGACGAGGTCGAGCGGATCTTCGCCGAGACGGAGAACGCGTTCGGGGCGGTCGACATCCTGGTCGACATCGTCGGCATGGGCCTGTTCAAGACCTTCATCGAGACCACGGAGGAGGACTGGGATCGCATGTTCGCGATCAACTTCCTTCACGTGCGGCTACTCATGAAAGGCGCAGCGCTCCGGATGAAGGAGTCCGGCGGCGGCACCATGGTGCTGATCGGATCGATCGACACGGTCACCAGTGCTCCCGGTCACGCGGCCTACGCCACGGCCAAGTCCGCTCTGCTTTCGCTCGTCCGCAGCGCCGCCATGGAACTCGCCGAGTTCAACATCAGGATCAACGCGGTCTCCCCGGGTCTCACCCGAACCCCCCGGCTCGCTGAGATGATCGACAGCCGTGAGGGGGCAGCCATCGAGCCGCTGGGAAAAGTGGGCGACCCGAGCGATATCGCCGGAGCAGCACTGTTCCTCGCCGGTGGGCTGGCCAGCCACATCACGGGCCAGACGATCCTCGTCGATGGCGGGGCATCCGTGATGTACGCGTACACCCCACGCTGATTCTCTTCGGCGACGGTCAGGCCTGCGCCTGGCCGCCGTCGATCGAGAACGTCGAACCGGTGATGAAGCGCGCGTCGTCGGAGAGCAGGTAGGTCACCAGGCCTGCCACCTCGTCGGGCTCCGCGATGCCCGGGATCATCACGCGCACCCGGTGCAGGCCGCGCGGATCCTTCCGCTCGACGACCTGCCCGATCAGCATCCCGTAGTGCCGGATCTCTCCGGCTGCGTGGTCTTCGATGTTGCTCACGAGCCGCCTTTCCCTGCG
>JAZJYU010000006.1:7316-9719 GCA_040390225.1 Actinomycetota bacterium
CCGGATGACGGCCTTGCGCCGCGCGATCTCGAGCATCGGCGTGTTCACCCCGCCGGGCGCGACCACGTTGCAGCGGATCTGCTCGGCGGCGTACTGGCTCGCGATGACGCGACTCAACCCGAGGATGCCGTGCTTCGATGACACGTACGCCGCGCCGCCCATGGCCCGCACCGAGGCGACCGACCCCATGTTCACGATCGCGCCGCCGCCGGCTGCCCGCAAGTGGGGGATCGCGTACTTGCACATCAGGAAGGCACCGCGGAGGTTCACGGCAACCACCCGGTCGAACACCGCGTCGTCGAGGTCCTCGAGCTTTTGGTCTTCGAGCACCGTGATGCCGGCGATGTTGGCCAGGGCTGACAGTGATCCGAACCGGGAGACGGCTGCCGCGATGAGCGACTGCACGCTCGCCGAATCGTAGATGTCGACCGCGACGACCTGGCAGGCATCCGAGTCGGCGAACCGGTCGGTGAGCGCACTGTTCGGAAGGTCGGCGACGGTCACCAGCCAGCCGTCGGCGAGAAGACGCTCCGCGGTCGCCAGCCCGATGCCGGATGCCGCCCCCGTGACGATCACGGACCTCACGGCCTTGCTCACTTGCAGGTCGCTCACTGGTCGGCCGGCTTCATGATCGTGCTGGTCCGCACACTGAGCAGTGTCCGTATCGCGGGCATCACCGGCGCCTGCCGCGTCCGCGGGGCTCGCGTGACGCGCCAGAACGGGCCTCGCATCAGTTTTGTCAGCATCGCGTATGAGTACATGCCGCCCGTCCACTGCGTGGTGACCCTGCCCGACGCGCTTCGGTAGTAGTTGTTGGCGAGGTGGTACGCGGTGCCCTCGAACTTCCGCTGTTGCCAGCGATCCATCCATTCGAATGCCCGTTGGCTCACCTCGATCGTTCCCCGTCGCCGTCCGCGCGCTAGACGGTTCACCGCCGCCACGATGTAGTCGGCCTGCAGTTCCAGGTTGGACACGATGGCCCCACCGTTGGTGTTCGGCCCGTACATCATGAAGAAGTTCGGGAAGCCGGGAACCATGAGGCCGAGGAATGCGCGGTCGTCACCGTTCCAGAACTGCCTGAGGCTCCGGCCATCGCGGCCGGTGACCTCGAAGGTAGGAAGGAAGTGTGTCGAGAACCCGGTGGCAAGCACGATCGCGTCGGCGTGGTGCCGGTCGCCCCGCGAGTCGACGAGGCCCTTGGCCGTCACGCGATCGACGGCGGCCGGCACGAGCGTGACGTTGTCGCGGAGCAGCGATGGGTAGTAGTCGTCTGAGATGATCGTGCGCTTGCCGCCGAACGGGTACTGCGGGGTGACCGCCTCGATGAGGTCGGTGCGACCGGCCAGGGTGGTGTCGATGAACCGGCGGGCCGCGGCCTGCGCAGCGGTGTGCTGCGGGGAGCCTGGCCGCATCACGCGGCCGCCGCGCTGGCCCTTCTCGCGGTTCCAGAGCATGTTGAGCCGCGCGACCCGGTTGGCGCGGGGGACGGCGAGCGCGTCGCGCTCGGCCGGGCTGTACTCGCGAGAGAGCTTCGGAATCACCCAGCCCGGCTCGCGCTGGAACAGGGTGACGTGCTCGGCGACGCTCGACAGGGCGGGCACGAGCTGTGCCGCGCTCGACCCGGTGCCGACGATCGCCACCCGGCGGCCCGTGAGATCGGCGGTGTGATCCCAGCGTGCGGCGTGGAACAGGGGGCCTTCGAAGTCCTTCATGCCGGGCCAGCTCGGCAGCTTCGGGTCGCTCAGCAGTCCCACGGCGCTGACCACGACATCCGCGCGGAACTCTGTGCCATCAGAGGCGTGCAGAAGGTAGTCCTGGGTGTCCTCGCGCCAGTCGACCGAGGCGATCCGCGTGTTGAACCGGGTTCGCGGACCCAGCGAGTGCTTATTCGCCACCCGCTCCAGGTAGTCGCGCAGCTCGGCCTGCCTCACGTGCGTCCTTGACCAGGGCTCGGGGGCGAACGAGAAGGAATAGATGAGCGACGGGGTATCGACCTCAGCACCGGGATAGGTGTTGTGCATCCAGGTGCCGCCGAAGCCTGGCCCCTCCTCGAACAGCCACACACTGTGGTTTCCCCGTGAGATGAGGCCGACTGCGCAGGCGATGCCCGCGAATCCCGCGCCGATGATCGCGATCTCCATTGATGCTCCGATTCGAAATATCGAATTGTGATCCGTAATATCGATTTACAACTACGGTAATCTAAGCAGGTAGGGAGGGCAAGTGAAACCTGCTCGAGCAGCGGCGAGAGCCGTCGAGGTGATCCAGTACCTCTCCATGTTCCCGACCAGGGCCTTCTCGCTCACCGAGCTCGCCCAGGCCGGCGACGTGAGCGGTGCCTCCCTCCTCGACGTGCTGGTCGCCCTCACCGAGGCGGGCTGGGTGGTGCGCCACCCGCTCCAC
>JAZJYU010000006.1:9729-11952 GCA_040390225.1 Actinomycetota bacterium
GGTGGCCCCTCCCCTTCAGTTGGCGGGCTAGACCGGGCGAGCAGCATCCGCAGCCAATCCTGTGGTCGACCTGGTGCGACCGGCGATGCGGGAACTGGCGAGCCTCGGCACCGAGTGCGTCGGCAGCACGGCCATCGGCGACGACATCCTGGTGATGGCGCTCGAGGGTCGCCCGGCTTCGGCGGGGCGCGACCTGCGGGTCGGCTATCGGATCCCGCTGGTGCCGCCGTTCGGAACCGTGTTCCTCGCCTGGGACAGCGACCAGTGGGTGACGAAGTGGGCGGCGCGTGCCGGTATCGAATCGCGTGCATTCGAGAGCTCGCTCGCCGCGGTCAGGCAGCGCGGCTACGCGGTGGGGCTGAACAACCCGGGTGTCACCCGGATGCACCTCCTCGCCGACACCGTGGCCGCGCATCCGTATGAGGAGGCCTCCCGCGCCGAGCTGGCGGAGTCGATCCTCTCGCAGCTCGACGTCTACCTTCTCGACGACATCGACCCCACAGGTTCGTACGACGTTTCCATGGTCTCGGCCCCTATCTTCCGCCCCGATCGAACGGTCGAGTTCGCGTTGACGGTGCAGGGGATCGGCACCTGCGACGGGGTTCGACTTGGGGAGATCGGTGAGACGCTGGCGCGGGAGTGTGCTGCGCTCACCCGGGAGCTGGGAGGGTATGCACCGTGAACGACCGACCTTTCACCGAACGGCCGGGCACGGCGGCACCCGAGACGCTTCTCGCCCGCCGTCGTGCAGCGCCTCCGCCGACCGAGCCGCTTGTCTCGCTCGGGGGCACCCCGACGCTCGTGATCGGCTCGCCGGACGCGCTGCGCACCATCTTTTACCTGCACGGCGGGGCGTTTCGCGGGGGCAGCGCCGGTACGAGCGAACCGTTCCTGCGCCAGCTGGCGGAGGCGGCCGGTAGCCGCATCATCGCGCCCGACTACCGCCTCGCCCCCGAGCATCCATTCCCCGCAGCGCTCAACGACGCGCTCGCCGCATACTCGGCCTTCGAGCGCGGGCCGGGTCCCGTCATCCTGCTCGGAGACTCGGCGGGCGGCGGACTCGTTGCCTCGTTGTTGCTCGTCCTGGTCGAGCGGGGAACTGCGCCGGATGCCGCCATCCTGTTCTCGCCGTGGCTGGACCTCCGCCTCGAGAACGGCAGCATCGAGGAGAACGCCGAAACGGAACAGCTGTTCCCGCCCGCCTCGGCCCGGGATGCCGCGCAGATGTACCTGGCCGGGCATCCGGCCGACGACCCCCGGGTGTCGCCGATTCTCGGCGACTGGACGGGAGCGCCGCCGCTCCACGTGCAGGCGAGTGCGACCGAGATCCTGCGCGACGACGCTCGCGCTCTTGTAGCGGAGGCCCGTCGGCGCGGAGTGCTGGTCGACGCGGTGGAGGCTGACGATGAGCGCCACGTCTGGCAGGTCGACTTTCCGGCGACCGAAGCGTCGCGCGTCGCGATCCAGCGCGTGGTCGAGTTCCTCGACCGCCTGGGCTCTACTTCACCGACGGAGTGATGACGGTCTTCACCGGCATGCCCGTCGCGGCGAACCGGATCGCCTCCTCCGTGCGGTCGAGCGGGAAGCGGTGCGTGACCAGTCCGGCGAAGTCGAGCCTCTCGCCGTACTCGGTCGCGATCTCCACCGTGCGGCGGTAGTCCTCTTCCAGGGCGCCGAGGCTCCCGATGATCCTGAGGTTGCGGTTGTTCACACGGACCAGGTCGACCGGGAGCACCGCCTGCCCCGAGTAGAGCCCGAGGATGAGGTACCGGCCGTTCGGTGCGAGCAGGTCGAACCCTTCGCCGAATGCCGAGGGATGCCCGGCCGCCTCGATCACCGCATCTAAGCCGTGATTGTCGGTGAGCCGCATGATGAGCTCGCGCCGCGACTCGATGGTGGTTCCATCGAGGGGGATGACCTGGGTGGCACCCAGTCGAAGCGCGACGTCCAGTCGGGAGTCCGGTGCGCCGATCACGACGATCTGGCGTGCACCTGCCAGCGCTGCGGTGACGACAGAGGCGAGGCCGACCGGCCCGCAGCCCTGCACGAGTACGGAGCCCCGCAGTGGCCCCAGCCGTCGGAACCCGGCAAGTGCGGTCGGCATCGCGCAGCCGAATGCGATGACCGCTTCGTCGGGCGTCGAGTCCGGAATGCGGAAGACGATGTTCCTCGGCCCGAGTGTTGCGACCTCCTGGAACCCGGCCGGGTTCGGTTGCCAGGCCG
>JAZJYU010000006.1:11962-20308 GCA_040390225.1 Actinomycetota bacterium
GCGACCAGCCGCGAATCATCCACAGGCCGCCCAGCCCGGTGACGACGGCCAATGGGAAGAGGTACTGCCACCAGACACCGCCGTCGATGGCCCACTTTGGGTACATGAACATCAACGGCGCCGGCCAGACGAGCTTCTCGCACGCGACGGGGTACACGTCGACCACGCAGGCGCGGCACTCGCCGCAGGTCGTCGGCGGGTGCCAATAGAAGCGGTCACCCACGGCCAGGGGAGTGCCTGCACGATCGTGGGTGTCGTCGTCGCCGAGAGCCTCGATCATCCCGACAGCCTCGTGCCCGAGACAGACCGGGGCGGGTGGCGCCGCAAGATCGCCCCCGAGACGGTGCGCGTCGGTGCCGCAGATGCCCGCCAGGGTCACCCGAACGAGCATTTCGCCGGCGCCGGGTGGTCGCACCTCCGCCGTGCGCAGTGCCAGCGGAACGCCGGGCCGCTCGAAGACGATGGAGCGCGCCGTGGCCATGGTCAGCGGATCGCGGTGCGGGCCGCCTCGATGGTGCTCACCGCCGCAGGGGCGCCCAGCCGCCAGGGCACCTCGACGATGATCTCGTCGTAGGGCAGGTCGATCAGCTCGGCGAGTCGATCGGGCAGTTCGGCGGCCCGGTCCGGCGAGCAGGTGAGCTTGAGGATGGTCTCGAAATCCGCGCCCTCGGTGCCGGCCGCCCGGCGGGCCTCAGCGAGTTGCTCCAGTTCGGTGACGAGCCGCGGGCGATCGAACCGGTCGACGTAGCCGAGGCCCATCCAGCCATCCGAGTGGGCAGCGCGGCGCAGTGCAACCTTCGTCAGTCCGCCGACGATGATCGGGAGCCGCCCGGGACGCGGGAACAGGATGACACCCTCAGGAACCTGCACCTGCTCGCCGTCGAAGGCGGCAGGGCGGCCGCCCCAGGCATCCGCGAGCAGGGTGAGCATTTCGTCCATGCGACGACCGCGGGTGGCGAAGTCGTAGCCGAGCGCCTCCATCTCGCCGGCGAACCAGCCGGCGCCGACGCCGAGCACGAAGCGACCGCCGCTCACGGCGTCGATGGTGGTGGCCGTCTTGGCCAGCTGCAGCACGTTGCGCTGGGGGAGCACCATCACGGCGGTTCCCACGCGAGCACGCGTGGTGACGGCGGCGATCATGGCGCAGAGTGTGAGGGACTCGAAATAGTCGGTGTCGGTCGGCACCGGGTAGACGCCGCTCGCGTTGAAGGGATAGCCGATGGCCGGCTCGCGCATGACGATGTGGTCGCCGACCCAGAGGCCGTCGGCACCGGCATTTTCGGCGGCCGTGGCCATGGCGGTGATGCCGCCGTCCGCGATCAGCGGGCCGTGCACGGGAAGGATGACTCCGAGTCGCATGGAACTCCCTTGTTCGCACAGAATCTATATAAAGTAACTAAAACTGCACTCTCGATGAGAGTATATATTTATTGCGCATCGCGGCGCCTCGCGACGCAGCAAAGTCACTCGCAGCAGAGAAACGAGACGTCGTGGGCAAGGCAGTGATCGCAGGGGTCGCCGAGACCCGCTTCGCGAGGCACTCCGACCTGTCCGACCTGGAGATCATGGCCGACGCCATCCGGCTCGCGCTGGAGGATGCCGGCATCGGGAAGCCCGATGTCGACGGCCTCGCGATCTGCGCGAACGTGCTGCCCGACGACTCGTCGTACCTCGCGACCCACCTCGGCTTCGAATCCCGCTGGGTGATGAAGGCCGATTTCGGCGGGGCATCCTCGCTGATCTCGATGATTCGCGCGCGAGCAGCCATCGAAGCAGGGCTTGCGGATGTCGTGGTCACCGTCGGCGGAGGCAACCGTGCCGATTTCCCCGAGCTGCACCACGACGCCCTGTCACCCCAGCTCGACTATGCGAACAGGAGCTGGGTGCTGCCGTACGGCTATGGCGGCCCCAACAGCTCATTCGGGCTGGTGCAGCGCCGGCATATGTATGAGTACGGCACGACCCTCGAGCAGCTCGGAATCATCGCAACGACGTTCCGCCAGAACGCGGCGCTCAACGACAACGCGCTGCTGCGCGACCCGATGACGATCGACGACTATGTCAGCTCGCCGCTCATCTCCGACCCGATCCGCAAGCTGGACTGCGTCATGCGGTGCGCAGGCGGCGTCGCCGTCGTGCTGTGCAGCGAGGAGTTCGCGGCGCGGCTGGGCCATCGCGTCGTACACATGGGCGCCAGCGCCGAGAACCACGCACACCAGGTACTGAGGGGCACACCGGACCGCCTCGAGACCGGCTTCGTCGCCATCCGCGACGCGCTGTTCGCCGACGTCTCCCGCGACTCGCTCGACTTCCTTCAGCTGTACGACGACTACCCGATCGCCGTGCTCAAACAGCTCGAGGACCTCGGGTTCTGCGAGAGCGGCGATGGCGGGCCGTTCCTCGAGCGCACGGATATCTCCCTCCACGGCGACCTGCCCATCAACACCGGAGGCGGGCTCCTCTCCGGAGGCCAGCCCCGTCTCGGCGGCGGATTCATCCCGGTCGTCGAAGCTGTGCGCCAGTTGCGCGGCGAAGCGGGCGAACGACAGATCCCGGGCGCGGCGGTCGGCCTGGTCTCCGGCATCGGCCTGATCGACTATGTCGGAAACCTGGTCGTGACTGCGGGAATGATCCTCTCGAGGGAGCCGTCGTGAGCGGCCCGACGCCGAGGCCGGTGCACTGGGACCGCGAGTTCTGGGCGGCGGCGGCACGGGGCATCCTGACGGCGCAGGAGTGCCTGGACTGCGGTCATCTGCAGCACTACCCACGCCCGGCCTGCGCCAACTGCCTGAGCCGCAACCGTACCTGGCGAACCCTGTCGGGGCATGGTCGCGTCTACAGCTTCACTACAGTGCGGCGACCGGAGAATCCCGTCTTTGCCGCCGAAGCCCCTTTCACTCTGCTTGACGTCGACCTCGAGGAGGGACTACGGATCGTCTCCCGCCTCGCTGACGAGAAAGAGGCACCCGGGCTCCGGATCGGGGACGGCGTGACGGCCGTCTTCCGGCCGGTCGGCGACGGCAGCATCTCTCTTCCGTTCTTCACCGTTACGACCGAAAGGTAGGCGACCGTGCCCACACTGACCCCAGACACGAGACTGCTCAGCGGTGCCGTCGTGATCGGCGACGACGACATCCGTTCGACCAGCGCGGGTGAGATGACCCACACCAACCCGGCGACCGGCCGGGAGCAGGCGAGCTTCCCGCTCGCGGGCCGGGCCGAAGTCGATGCCGCGGTTGCTGCGGCGCGGCGGGCCCAGCCGATCTGGGCGGGGATGCCGCCTCAGCGGCGGCAGGCGATCCTGCGAAGAATCGCCGAACTGGCGGTCGAGCATGCGCACGAGTTCGCGACCATCAACACGCTGGAGACGGGGACTCCGTACGCCGGATTCCACGCGATGATCAAGGACAGGTTCCCCGCCTGGTTCAACTACTACGCGGGCTGGATCGAGAAGCTGCCCGGCGAGACGAGCGAACTCGGCTACGACCGCCCGTTCAACCTGACCGTGTTCGAGCCGGTCGGCGTCGTCGTGAAGATTCTCACCTGGAACGGACCGCTCAACAACATCTACATGAGCGTTGCGCCGGCGCTCGCCGCGGGCTGCACCGTGGTCATCAAGCCGCCGGAACTCGCCCCGTTCGGCGCCATCCGGTTCGCCCAGCTGTGCCGGGAAGCCGGCTTACCGTCGGGGGCTGTGAGTGTGCTCCCGGGCGGACCGGAGACCGGCAAAATGCTCGTCTCGCACCCGGAAGTCGACAAGATCAGCTTCACCGGGGGCACGTCGACCGGCAAGCTGATCCAGGCTTCGGCCGGTGAGGCACTCACCCCGCTGGTCATGGAGCTCGGCGGAAAGTCGGCTCACATCGTATTCGCCGACGCCGACCTCGATCGGGTGGCCGCCCAGCAGATCACGTTCTGCAGGCTTGCGGGGCAGGTCTGCACTGCCCCCACTCGACTGCTCGTGCAGGATTCCATCTACGACGAGACTGTGGAACGGGTACGCGCAGCCTTCGATCGCATTGTCGTCGGCGACCCGTTCGACGCCGCGGTCGAAATGGGCCCGGTCATCAACGCCGCGGCGAAAGAGCGGATCTCGGGCATGATCGATCGGGCCGAGAGTACCGGGGCCACCGTCATCCGTTCACCCCTCCCTCTTTCCGGCCAGCTCGCCGACGGTTCGTTCCTGCCGCCGATGATGGTGCTGGATGCCGCGTTCGACAGCGAGATCATGCGCGAGGAGGTCTTCGGGCCGGTCGTCACCGTCGGCCGGTTCTCGACCGAGGACGAGGCGATCGGCTATGCCAACGACTCCCGGTTCGGATTGGCGGCGTACCTGCACACCCGCGACATCTCGCGGGCGTTGAAGGCGGCATCACTGCTCGAGGCCGGAAGCATTGGAATCAATGGCGGTCCGGCTCCCGCGTCATACGCGGCGCCGTTCGGCGGAGTGCGCCAGAGCGGCTACGGGCGCGAAGGCGGGCGCGAGGGAATCATGGAATTCCTTCGCACGAAGAACATCAACATCGTCCTGGGCTGACCGGAAACGAAACGAGAGGCAGACACGTGCAGGCATCAGTACTTCGGGCGGTCCCGGGACTCGCGAGTCTCGGGGACGTCGAGATCGATACACCGCAACCCTTCGAGGTACTGGTGAGGGTGGTCGCCTGCGGACTGTGCCACAGCGACCTCCACATCATGAATGGAACGCTCCTCGGAGCGGTGAGCGCCCCGGCCGTGCTCGGGCACGAGGTCGCGGGCGTGGTGGAGCGGATCGGTTCGGCGGTCACCGAGTTCTCGGTCGGCGACCACGTGGTGGGCTGTACTTCGCGCTACTGCGGGCACTGCCCACAGTGCCTCGAGGGGCACACCTACCTCTGCGTGAATCGAAAGCTGGTTTCGCGTGATGTGCCACGGCTGACCCTCGACGGTGAAGCGGTCGCGCAGGCGGGTGGCCTCGGTGGTTTCGCCGAATACATCCTGGTAGGCCAGGACGCCCTGGTGCGGGTCCCGGACGAAGTGCCGCTCGACCGGGCGGCCTTGCTCGGGTGCGCTGTCATCACGGGTGCAGGATCCGTCATGAACGGCGCAAAGGTGACCGCGGGGTCCTCCGTCGTCGTCTTCGGCTGCGGCGGCATCGGTCTCAACGTCATCCAGGCCGCGAGCATCTCGGGTGCGGCGCAGGTGATCGCAGTCGACATGAGCGCCGAGAAGCTCGAGTTGGCCACGGTGTTCGGGGCAACGGATATCGTCGACATCAGTGACGGCGAGGTCGTCCCGCGAATCCTGGCCTTGACCAGGGACGGTGTCGACTACGCCTTCGACTGCGTCGGGAGGGCCGAGACCGTGACCGACGCCGTGCGCGTTCTGCGGCCCGCCGGCACCGTTTACATGATCGGTGTGCCAGGACCGGAGGTCCGACTGGCATTGCCTGCGGCCGAGATGATCTTCCAGAGCAAGAGCGTGCGCGGGCTTCTGATGGGCGCCAACAACTTCAAGCGAGACATCCCGCTTCTCGCCGACCTGTACCTGCGCGGAATCCTGAAGCTCGATGAGTTGGTGGGCGAGCGGATCGGCCTGTCGGACGTCAACGCTGCCGCCGAACGGATGACGTCTGGCGGGGTGGCGCGGTCGGTGGTCGTCTTCGACTAGTCAGACATCGCGCACGACGGTGCGGCTGGCGAGCAGCCACTCGCCGTTGGTCTTCACCAGATCGTCGATTACACGCACACTGCGGTCGATCCGTGATCCCTCGATCGACGTCGCGATAATCATGAGGTAGGCCTCGGCGTGGGCGTTCAGTTCGTCGACCCGCGTCATCACGACCGCATCGATCCAGTGCCGCAGGTGTTCCCCGCGCGCGAGGGCCGCATCGTTCGATGACTTCGCGAACTGTTCCAACTGCTCGTAACCGGTGGCCGTGAGCCGAAAGGTCGGGGACTCGAAGCGACCATTCGCCGCGAAAGTTCGCGCCCACCCCAGAGAGTCTCCGCCATCGATAGCGTGTGACTGACGGGCGTACAGGTCGAGGATGTCGAGCCTGTCGTCCGCAGTCATCGTTGACGCGGAGCTCATTTGCGCTGCCTCTCGATAATGTATTCTTCCGCTGATGATACGTGAAGAACTCGGTACGAGTCGCGAAGATCGTCAACGCGAGTGACCCTCCGGCGCTCGGGAGGTCGGATGATTCGCAAGCCCCACAAGTCCTCCACGACCTCAGACGATTCATATCGATACACGTCGCTTCCAATCGGGCACAAATCCCTGACAGGTCAGCGATTCTCGATCGATTCCGAACCTCGGAGCTCGTGCCGCGGGGGTTCAAATCCGTCCGGGCGCGCGGTGAATCTGCTGCGCCGCGCTGGCTAGGGTGGTTCCGTGCGAACAACCCGATTCAATGAGACATACGGGCCGTACGCTCTCGTCGCCGGGGGTTCTGACGGATTGGGTGCCGCGTTCGCTGAGGCGCTGGCCCAGAGGGGGGTGAACCTGGTTCTGCTTGCCCGGCAGGAAGATCGCCTGGGGGCGACGGCGATTCGCCTCAAGAAGGCATACGGAGTCGATGTCGTCACCATCGCGGTGGATGTGGCCGATTCCGACAGCGTGAAGGCGCGGCTCGGTGAGCTCAAGCTCGCCATCGGTCTGCTTGTCCACAACGCCGCGTACGCCCCTATCGGCCAGTTCGAAGATGTGAGCGAGGGTCAGCTGATTCGTGCCACGGAAGTCAACGTGCGCGCACCTCTGGTACTCGCGAAGTTCCTCTCGGCGCCGATGATCGAGCGAAAACGAGGAGGCATCGTGCTCATGTCATCGCTTGCCGGTTCGCAGGGCAGCCCGAACATCGCGGCATACGCGGCCACGAAGTCGTTCAACGCGATCCTGGCCGAGGGCCTCTGGAAGGAACTGAAGCCGCGCGGAGTCGATGTGCTTGCCAGTTGTGCCGGCGCGATTCTCACTCCGGGCTACCAGGACGCCAAGAGCGCCAGACCTGCGCCTGGAACGCTGCAGGCGAAAGACGTCGCGGAACAGACGCTGAACGCTTTGGGGAAGGGGCCGATCGTCATTCCCGGAGCTGTCAATAAGGTCGCCCGCTTCGTCCTCACCCGGCTGCTGAGCAGACGGGCCGCAATCGCCATCATGTCGAAGAACACCGGAGGCCTGTCATGACCATCTTCCTGGGACTTCTCACCCCACTGATCGCCTACGTCGTGATCACTCTCCTTCACGTCGCGATTCCCGCGAAACGACGCAAGGGCTACGTGAAGAGCGACCTGACGGGCGAGGTTCTGACCTACCGGACCAACGGACGTTTCGTGCTCGTCGCAAGCATCATCCTGTGGTTCGTGCTCGGGTACTTTCGTCTCGTTCCGCACACCTGGCTGTACGAAACCCGCTGGTTCGGCCTGATCGGTGCGTGTGTGATCGGATTGGCCTTTTCGCTCTATATCGTCCTGAAGTATCCATCGACCGGTAGGCCGTTCTTCGCCGACCTGTGGTTCGGTAGAGCAAAGGACGTGCAGATCAACGATGGTCTCGTTGACGCGAAGGTGTGGTTCTACCTTGTCGGAGCCGTCATGCTGCAGTTGAACGTGCTCTCCTTCGCGGCCTTTCACCTCGCGAATGTCGAGAGCATCAACCCGGGGTTCCTTCTCGGGTGCGGGATGTTGACCTGGTTCTGCTTCGATTACCTGATATTCGAACGTGTCCACTTGTGGACCTACGACTTCATCGCCGAGCGAGTGGGCTTCAAGCTCGGGTTCGGATGCCTTGCCTTCTACCCTTACTTCTATTCCGTCGCACTCTGGTTCACCGCTGATCTGCCGAATCCGCATCTCCCGGTGTGGCTGACGATCCTGTTCGCGGTGCTCTTCCTGTGCGGCTGGGTGCTCACCCGTGGTGCGAACATGCAGAAGTACCTTTTCAAGACGGCGCCGGGCCGAAAGTTCCTCTGGATCACGCCCGAGATATTGAGCGATGGGAATCACAGCCTCGTCGTCAACGGCTTCTGGGGTGTCAGCCGTCACGTCAACTACCTCGGGGAGACCATCCAGGCGGTTGCCATCGCCCTTGCCGCCGGCTATTTCGGGGTCTGGGAGGTATGGCTGTACCCGATCTACTACGTCGCTCTTTTCATCAGCCGCCAGGCCGATGACGACAAGTTCTGCCGCGCGAAGTACGGCGCCCTGTGGGACCAGTACACCGCGAAGGTGAAGTACAAGATCGTTCCCCGCCTGTACTGAGATCGGGCCCATGAGCACTTCGCTGAAGTCATTACCGGTGCGCGCCGCTAGTTCACTGCGATCGTGAGGGGTGCGTCGGTTGCGGTGATGATGTCGTCGATGGTGACTC
>JAZJYU010000007.1:0-10610 GCA_040390225.1 Actinomycetota bacterium
TGTGATCGTGCTGATCGCGTCGCTGTTCACGATCAACCCGATCTGGACTTACGGGCCGTATGACCCCTCCCCCATCTCGGCGGGAACGCAGCCGGACTGGTACATCGGATTCGCCGACGGTGCCCTGCGCCTGGTGCCGCCGGGCTGGGAGTTCGTGCTCTGGGGCCACACCTGGTCTTTCAACATGATCTCGGTGATCCTTGTGCTGCTGGTGTTTCTCGCCCTCGTGGCGCTCTATCCCTTCATCGAGGGCTGGGTCACCGGTGACAAGCGGGAGCACCACATCACGGACCGCCCGCGGAACGCGCCCACGCGTACAGCGATCGGGGCCGCCGGCGTCACCTTCTATGCGGTGCTCTGGGCTGCGGCGAGTTCCGACCTGATGGCAACCCACTTCAAGATCACTCTCGAGGGCGTGATCCACACACTGCAGGCGCTGCTGATCCTCGGACCGATCATCGCCTACGTGGTCACCAAGCGGGTGTGCCTCGCACTGATGAAGAAGGACCGCGAGATCGCGCTGCACGGCTACGAGTCCGGTCGTATCGTGCGCCTTCCGGGCGGCGAGTACATCGAGGTTCATGAACAGCTGAGCGACTACGAGCGCTGGCGGTTGGTGAGCTACGAAGACTACAAGCCGCTGATGATCCGGCCCAACCGAAAGGGCAAGATCACCGTCAGCGAGCGCTTCCGGGCGAGCCTGTCCCGCTGGTTCTTCGAGGACCGCATCTCCCCCGTCACCAAGGGTGAGATCGAACAGGGTGGCCACCACTAGCGAGTAGCCTCCGGTGCCCCGGCATCCTCTCCGATGCCGGGGCGTCGTGTTTCACCCCTGAGTGTTGCCGCGTTCGCGGGGGCACGGCTGCTGATCAGCGCGCAGCCAGGATTCCGCTCGCTCTCGCTCTCACGGTCAATCGAATCACCGAATAACTACCTGTTGCTGGTCGAGTGGGAGTCCATGGAGGCCCACACAGTGGGATTCCGGACCTCGCGCGAGTACCAGGACTGGAAGCGGTTGCTCCACCCGTTCTATGACCCGTTTCCCATCGTGGAGCATTTCGTCACCGTCATCGGGACGGCCGCCAACGACGTCAGTCGACGATGAAGCTCTTCTTGAGATAGTCGGAGGTCGATCGATAGTCGAGCCCTTCATAGAAACCTGCACCGCGCAGAATACTGACCGTCAACTGGGTCACTCCGCGGGCACGGCACTCCCGCTCGATCGCACCGACCAACTGAGACCCAAGTCCGCGCCCCGAAGCGGAGGCCGAGACAACGAGCTCCTGCAGGTGTGCCGAATCACCGCGCGTGTACAACGGATGCGAGATGATCGCGACCGCGTACCCGACGACCGTGCCTGCAGTTTCGGAGACAAACATGACGCGATCCGCAGAGTTGCTGACAGTGGCCAGGAAAACGGCACCGAACGCGTCACGATCAGCGGCGGGGCCGATGCCCAATTCGCACACCAGACGAAAGACCTGGTCGACGTCGCCGGGCAGTGACGGCCGAATGATGGACGCCGGTCTAGCGGGCGAAGTTTCCGCGGTAGTACTCATAGATCCACCCAACCACGCTGATGCCGAGAATGGTGGCTCCGATGAATGAGATCCACACCCCTGCCGCGAGGCCGAGGAAAACCAGAGCGGCGCCGAGAGCGAGCATCATCGGCCACCAACTCCAAGGGCTGAAGAAACCTTGCTCGGCATCACCGTCGTCAATTTCTGCGTCAACCCGGTCTTCGGGGAGTAGACCGCCTATGGAGGCGTTCGAACGGCCGAGGTAGAAGGCGATGAAACCGGACAGGATGCCGGTAAGGGCGATACCCACAGCGCCGACCCACTCGATCGACGGTCCGGTGATGCCACCGGCGGGCTCCTCAGCGACACGCATGCCGTAGTCGATGAGGCTCCAGATGATGTAGGCCGCGTCGGCTGCGAAGAAGAACGCGCACAGTATCCAGAACAGCCGTGCATTGGTGCGCATGCTTACTTCACCTCTCCGTCGGCGAGATCGTAGGTCTTTGCATCGGGCGCGTCTTTCAGCGGGCCGATTCCGACCGGGATTCCGACCTCGGGGTGGTTGAGGTCGAAGGCGGGCGACTCGGAGCGGATGCGCGGAATGGAGATGAAGTTGTGTCGCGGCGGGGGGCACGAGGTGGCCCACTCGAGCGAGCGACCGTAACCCCACGGGTCATCAACGGTCACCTTACGGCCCTTGCGTGCCGTGATGTAGACGTTGAGCACGAAGGGCAGCATCGAAACCCCGAGCAGCATCGCACCGATCGTGGAGAGCTGATTCATCCAGGTGAAGCCATCGCTCGGCTGATAGGTCGCGTAGCGACGGGGCATGCCGAGCACGCCGAGCCAGTGCTGGATGAGGAAGGTTGTGTGGAAGCCGATGAACAGCAGCCAGAAGTGGATCTTGCCCAGCCGTTCATTGAGCATCTTGCCGGTCCACTTCGGCCACCAGAAGTAGAACCCGCTGAACATGGCAAACACGACCGTGCCGAACACCACGTAGTGGAAATGCGCGACGACGAAGTAGGTGTCGGAGACGTGGAAGTCGAGCGGCGGCGACGCGAGGATGACACCGGTGAGACCACCGAAGGTGAAGGTGATCAGGAACCCGATCGCCCACAGCATGGGCGTCTCGAAGGTCACCGAACCCCGCCACATCGTTCCGACCCAGTTGAATATCTTCACGCCGGTTGGCACTGCGATGAGCATCGTCATGAGCGAGAAGAACGGCAGCAGTACGGAGCCGGTCACGTACATGTGGTGGGCCCACACTGTGATCGAGAGTGCAGCGATCGAGATAGTCGCGTAGATGAGCGTCTTGTACCCGAAGATCGGCTTGCGGCTGAAGACCGGAAGTACTTCGGAGATGATTCCGAAGAACGGCAGCGCGATGATGTAGACCTCCGGGTGCCCGAAGAACCAGAACAGATGCTGCCAGAGGATCGCACCGCCGTCATTGATGTTGTACAGGTGTGAACCGAACACCCTGTCTGCACCGAGCGCGAACAGCGCAGCCGCCAGCACCGGGAAGGCCATGATCACGAGGATCGACGTGACCAGCGCGTTCCAGGTGAAGATCGGCATGCGGAACATCGTCATGCCGGGTGCGCGCATCGTGATGATCGTTGTGATGAAGTTGACGGCGCCGAGGATCGTGCCGAACCCGCTGAGTGCCAGGCCGAAGACCCAGAGGTTGCCGCCGAGCGACGGGGAGAAGGTGGTCTCGGAAAGCGGCACGTAGGCCGTCCAGCCGAAGGATGCCGCTCCCTGCGGGGTGAGGAATCCGGCCACCGCGATCAGCGAGCCGAAGCTGTAGAGCCAGTAGGCGAACGCGTTCAGGCGCGGGAACGCGACATCGGGAGCGCCGATCTGCAGGGGCATGATCGCGTTCACGAAGCCGGCGAACAGCGGCGTCGCGAACATGAGCAGCATGATCGTGCCGTGCATGGTGAACAGCTGGTTGTACTGCTCCTTCGTCTGCAGAAGCTGCATACCCGGTTCGAACAGCTGCGCGCGGATGATGAGCGCCATGACGCCACCGAGCAGGAAGTAGATGAACGACGTGATGAGGTACAGGTAGCCGATCGTCTTGTGGTCAGTGGTGGTGATCCACTTGACGACGATGTTGCCCTTGCGCTGCACACCCGGAGGGGTGTTGACCGGAACCGGACCCGAGTTGCCCGCTGAGGGCCGTGTGATTGTCGCTGTGCTCATGTCGCGCCCTACTTGCTCGCTAGCGGAGTGGTGTTCGTTGGGAGGTTCTGGTTCGGGTTGTACTGCGGGCCGAGGATGCCGGTCTGGCCCTTGTCGACCAGGCTCTGGATGTAGGCGTCGTAGTCGGACTGCGACTCGACCTTGACCTTGAACAGCATCTCGGAGTGATAGTCGCCACAGAGCTCAGCGCACTTGCCGGCAAAGGTGCCGATCTTCGTGGGCGTGAAGTACTCGTAGTTGTCTTTGCCCGGGATGTTGTCTTTCTTGTACAGGAAGTCGATGATCCAGAACGAGTGGTCGACATCCCTGCTCTCGATCTTGATCTGCGTCGACTTGTTGACCACCAGGTGAAGCACCGGGATCTTGGTCTCGTCGATGGTGCCGTCGGACTTCTCGAGCTCCTGTGCCTGAATGCCGGGCGAATAGACGCCCTTGCCGTCCGGCCCCACGTTGTAATAGCTGAAGTCCCAGGCCCAGCGCTTGCCCTCGACGAGCACCGAGGTCTGCGGATGCGCGATCGGCTTCTCGATGTCGCCCTGCGTCTTCGCGGTGAAGGCGAAGAAGCCGAGCACCAGGATGAGCGGCACGATCGTGTAGAAGATCTCGATCGGCAGGTTGTAACGCAGCTGCACGGGCAGGCCTGTCTGGCCTTTGCGGCGGCGGTAGACGATGGCGGCCCAGATGATGAGGCCCCAGGTGATGATTCCCACGGCGAGCAGCACGATCCAGGACGTGACCCAGAGGCCGGTGATGCTGGAGGTGTGGTTGGTCGCGCCTGCCGAGCCGGCGGGCAGGAATCCCCGCAACTGCTCCTGGCTGCAACCGGCGAGAGTAAGGACGAGCACGACACCTACGGGAACGACAGCCCATCGAAGACGGCGGTTAGAGCGCACCTGGAACCTCTCGGATGACACGGACTGCTGGAATCCACAGTCTATTTGGTGTCTCCACCCTACTGCGAAGGACGCGCGCTCTCGTGCCGATATCGGCCCCCGTGGGCATCAAAAAAGGGAATCACCCTCGGGTGATTCCCTTTTCTGAACGAGATTTGGGAGGGCGCTGGACCCACGATGAACGGATCTAGTGCACGGTCGGCATCAGTGGAACGAGTCGCCGCACGCGCAACTGCCCGAAGCGTTCGGGTTATCGATGGTGAAGCCCTGCTTCTGGATGGTGTCTTCAAAGTCGATGGTCGCGCCATCGAGATACGGCACGCTCATCTTGTCGACGACGACCTCGACACCGTCGAAGTCGACGGTCGCGTCGCCGTCGAGCAGGCGCTCGTCGAAGTAGAGCTGGTAGATCAGCCCCGAGCAGCCGCCGGGCTGCACGGCGACGCGCAAGCGCAGGTCGTCGCGACCCTCCTGCTCGTAGAGGCTCTTGACCTTGGTCGCCGCGGTCGTGCTGAGCAGCACGCCGTGCTTCTGGTCCGTGGTCGCGATCCCGGTCAGTACGTCAGTCATAAGTCGATTGTAACCCGTTCATTCAGCCGACCCAGCAGAAGCGCCTCAGAAAGTACGGCGCGGTGGAACACTCCGAGATGAAGGGATTCGTTGGGGCTGTGCGCGCGCGAGTCGGGGTCTTCGACCCCGGTCACCAGAATCTGGGCGGCGGGGAAGATCTCGACCAGGTCGGCGATGAAGGGGATGGAGCCGCCGACACCCATCTCCACGGCATCCTTCCCCCAGGCCTCCGCCATCGCCTGCTCGGCCTCCGCGACGGCCCAGCCGGAGGTGTCGACGAGAAACCCGTTGCCCTGCTCGAAGTGATCGAAGGCGAGGTGAGCACCGAAGGGTGCGTTCGCCCGCAGGTGCGCCTCGACCGCGGCGAGAGCGTCCTCCGAGCGCTGACCGGGGGCGGTGCGGATGCTGAGCTTCATCTTGACCGACGGCACCAGCGTGTTCGAGGCGTTCACCACCGTCGGCGCGTCGATGCCGGTGACCGTGATCGCCGGCTGCGACCAGATGCGGCCGAGGATGGTCCCGGTGCCGATCGGCGTGACGCCGTCCAGCAGCGCCGCCTCGTGCCGCAGTTGTGACTCGGGATACTCCGGCGTCTCCTGGTCGATGCTGATGAGGCCATCGACCGCAACGGACCCATCGGGGGCGTGCAGCGTCGCGAGCAGCCGGATCGCCGCGAGCATCGCGTCGGGAGCCGCGCCCCCGAACATGCCCGAGTGCGAGGCATGCCCGAGCGTTGACACCGTCAGGTGGAAGGCGACGTTGCCGCGCAGACCGACCGTGAGGGCGGGGGTATCGGTGTCCCAGTTGTCGGAGTCGGCGACCACGATCACGTCGGCTGCGAGGTCCTCGCGATGCTGAAGCAGGAAGTTCGCGAACGACGGTGAACCATGCTCCTCTTCGCCCTCGACGAAGAGCACGAGACCGAGATCGAACTCAGCTCCCTCGGCGGCGATGAGGGCTCGAATGGACGCGATGTGTGCCATCACGCCGGCCTTGTCATCCGCCGCTCCCCTGCCGTAGAGGCGGTCGCCGCGAACGGTCGGTTCGTAGGGCGACGAGTCCCAGTCTTCGTCCTGGCCGGGAGGCTGAACGTCGTGATGCGCATAGAGCAGGATGGTCGGCTTGCCATTGCGTGCTGCGCGGGTCGCGACGACCGCCGGCTGGCCGAGTTCGTCGGTCGACCCGATGAGCGCGCGCGACACGAGGACCTTTTCGAAGACGCCGAGATCACGAGCCAGGCCGGCGACGGCATCCGCGCTCGTCACCACGTGTTCGGGGTCGAACCCGTCCCATGAGACGGAGGGGATGCGCACCAGGGCCGACAGCTCGGCGATCGTCTTCGGCAACCCCGCGTGCACCGCCTCCCGGATGGCTGTGAGCAGTTCTGGGCGCGTGGCCTGGGTGGACGTCATGGAGGTAATCTATAAGTTCCATCTATCGCAGGGACTCATCGTGGCCAAGCAGCAGAACAACCAGGAGGTCGTCGTCGACGACACCACCCCGGCCACCAAAGGCCATGCCACCCCGACGCGCAAGGAGCGCGAGGCCGCCAACCTGCGGCCGCTCGTCTCGTCCAACCGGGCCGGAGCGACGAAGGCGAACCGTGCGCAGCAGGCGGATGCCCGTGCCCGCGCTCGCGCAGGCATGGCCGCGGGTGAGGAGAAGTACCTGCCGCAGAAAGACAAGGGTCCGCAGCGCAGATACGTTCGTGACTACGTCGACGCACGGTTCAGCATCGGCGAGTTGACGATTCCGTTCCTCGGCGTCTATATCGTCGTCAGCTTCGCGCTTTCGTCGACCTCGGCGTTCGCGCAGATCGCGCTGTACGCGGTCTATGCCTTCCTGGTCGTGCTCATCCTCGACTGTGTCGTGCTGGGCTTCACGCTTCAGCGCAAGCTCGCTGCCAAGTTCGGCGCCGACAAGGTGCAGCGCGGTTTCCGCTGGTATGCCGCCATGCGTTCGGTGCAGTTGCGCGTGATGCGCCTGCCGAAGGCGCAGGTCAAGCGCGGGGCGTTCCCCGCATAAGCCCCTTGTTGATCGCCGCCGCCCAGAACGGGCCCCGGTACAGAAAGGCCGTATAGCCCTGCACCAGGGTGGCTCCGGCGGCCAGCCGTTCACGCACGTTCTCGGCGGTGTCCACTCCCCCGACCGAGATCACGCAAAAACCCGAGGGCACGGCGGCCCTGATGACACGCAGCGCCTCGAGCGAACGGGCAGCCAGCGGCGAGCCTGACAGTCCACCGGCGCCCGCTGCCTCGACAACGGCCGGCGCGGTGCGCAGACCGTCCCGTGACAGCGTGGTGTTCGTGGCGATGATGCCGGCAAGATCGAGCGAAACCGCGAGCTGCGCAATCTTCTTCAGCTGGCCATCCGTGAGATCGGGTGCGATCTTCACCAGCACCGGGGTCGGCGCGGCGGCATCACGAACCGCCTCGAGAAGAGGAGAGAGCCTGTCGAGCTCCTGGAGTCCGCGCAGGCCGGGCGTGTTCGGCGAGCTGACATTCACCGCGAGATAATCCGCGGTCGGTGCGAGCAGCTCGGTGCTCGCGAGATAGTCGGGAATCGCGGCATCCACGTCGACCACACGACTTTTTCCGATGTTCACACCGATCACCGGACGGATGCGCCGCCCGCGTTCACGACGCAACCGCGGCGCGGCATCCGCGGCGCCGGCGTTGTTGAAGCCCATCCGGTTGATCACCGCGCGATCCGGGATGAGGCGGAACAGCCGCGGCCGTTCGTTGCCGGGCTGCGCGATCGCGGTGATGGTGCCCACCTCGACGTGACCGAAGCCGAGCTGCCCGAGCCCGCGAATCGCCTTGCCGTCCTTGTCGAATCCGGCGGCAAGCCCGAATGGAGACGGGAATCGAAGGCCGAGTGCCGATACGGCGAGAGAGCGATGCGGTCGCGTCGCGCGTGCGATGACGATGCCGATGCCGATGCGCGGCAGCAGCCGGATCACCTCGAAGGCGAGATGATGGGCGCGCTCGGGATCGAGGCGCGACAGGACAAGCCTGAACAGGAGCGGGTACATTCCGCCGTCAGGCCGGTGGTTCGGAGCTACTGGGAGCCGCGTCGTGCTCGACCCGCAGCAGCGTGATCGCACTCTCGAAGTCCTCGAGCGAGTCGAAACCCTGGTAAACGCTCGCGAAGCGAAGGTAGGCGACCTCATCGAGCTCGCGCAGCGGTGGCAGGATCGCGAGCCCGATGTCGTTCGCGTCGACCTGCGACGCGCCGGTCGCGCGGATCGTCTCCTCCACCTTCTGGGCCAGTACGGCCAGGTCGGTGTCGGTGACGGGTCGGCCCTGACACGCTTTGCGAACGCCGGAGACGATCTTCTCCCGGCTGAACGGCTGCACGACCCCGCTGCGCTTCACCACGTTGAGACTGGCGGTCTCGGTGGTCGAGAAGCGGCGGCCGCAGTCAGGGCACTGGCGGCGCCGGCGGATGGACAGGCCGTCATCACTCGTACGCGAGTCGATCACGCGCGAGTCGGGGTAGCGGCAGAATGGGCAGAACATGGTGGCTCAATCGTACCGGGCCGGTTGCTAGGGCCGCCTGAACCGGGCGGTGATCGCGTCGCCATGACCCGGGAGGTCCTCGGCGGTCGACAGAGCGAGGATGCGGTCCTCGACCGCGTGCAGTGCCTCACGGTCATAACGGATGACCTGCTGCGGACGAAGGAACGTGTACGCTCCGAGCCCCGGCGCGAACCTGGCCTGTCCCCCGGTCGGCAGCACGTGGTTGGAGCCGGCGAGATAGTCGCCGAGGCTCACGGGTGAGTCGGCCCCCAGGAAGATCGCCCCTGCGCTTTCGATTCGGTCGAGAACCAGGCCGGGCTCCGAGGTCTGGATCTCGAGGTGCTCGGGTCCGTACATGTTGCTGAATGCGGCGGCCGCATCCAGGTCGTCGACGAGTACTACGGCGGACTGCCGCCCGGTCAGGGCCTCCTTCACCCGGGCGGAATGTTTGGTCGTCGGAACCAGTCGCTCCAGTTCGGCCTGCACGCTGTCTGCCAGCTCCGCGGAATCGGTCACAAGCACGGCGGCGGCGAGTTCGTCGTGCTCCGCCTGGCTGAGCAGGTCGCTGGCGACCAGGAACGGGTCGGCCGCGGCATCCGCGATCACCAGGATCTCCGTCGGCCCCGCCTCCGCGTCAATGCCGGCCACGCCGCGCACCAGCCGCTTCGCCGCTGCGACGTAGACGTTACCGGGGCCGGTGATGAGTTGCACCGGGTCCAGGCTGAGCGAGGGCACGCCGTAGGCGAAGGCCCCGATCGCGCCCGCCCCGCCCATGGCATAGACCTCGTCGATTCCGAGCAGCCCGGCGGCACCGAGGATGACGGGGTGCACGAGTCCGCCGAACTCCCTCTGCGGCGGGGACGCGAGGGCCACCGATGAGACGCCGGCGACCTGTGCGGGAACGACGTTCATCACGACACTCGAGGGATAGACGGCTTTGCCACCCGGCACGTAGAAGCCCACCCGGCCGACGGGTGTCCAGCGCTGGATGACCTCGGCACCGGGTCCGAGGGTGGTCACCTTCGGGGTCGGCAGCTGTGCTTCGGAGGCGGCCCGCACACGAACGATCGCCTCTTCAAGGGCGTCGCGAACCGCGGGCTCGAGCGCGCGAACGGCCGAGCCCACCGCGGCGATGTCGATGCGGAGGTGCTTCGGCCGAATGCCGTCCAGACGCTCTGCCTGGTCGAGGATCGCGTCTTCACCGCGCTCTCGTACGTCGGCGATCAGCTGCTCGGCGACCGTGGTTGCGGCACTGACATCGGTCTGCGCCCGCGGCACCAGGCCGAGCAGTTCGGAGCGGCTGGGCTGCTGACCGCGAAGGTCGATCGTCTGGATCATGGCTGCACAATCCTAGGCGACCGGATCGGGCACTGGGCCATCCGAAGGCCCGGCAGGCTCAGCGACCGAGTCCTTTGCGCAACAGGTCGATGCGCGCCTGAAGCTGCGTGACGCTCGCCTGCGGAACCGCCGGCCCACCGGCGATCCTGCGGAGTTCCGCGTGGATGATGCCGTGCGGCTCTCCCGTGCGCTTGGCCCGCATGCCCACCAGGCTGTTGAGCAGCTTCCGCTGCTCCTGCAGTGTGCGATAGAGCGGCGGCGGCTCCTCCTGGACGCGTTCCCGAGCGGAGATGCGCCGTCGCTGCCGCGATTGTCGGTGACGCAGGAGGTCCCGCACCTGGTCCGGTTCGAGGATTCCCGGGATGCCGATGAAGTCGAGCTCCTCCAGGCTTCCGGTCGCCGCACCCGAGCCGAACTCGTTGCCGTCGTACACGACGTGATCGAACTCGGCCTCGGACGCCAGGGGTTTGAAGTCGAACAGCAGCGAGTCCCCGGACGCCGACTCGACCCGGTTCGCCTCGTCGACCACCTCATCGTCGAGCAGGATCTCTTCG
>JAZJYU010000007.1:10680-11717 GCA_040390225.1 Actinomycetota bacterium
CCCTCGCCAGGGTCCCGGTCCAGGGCGTGATCGCGCTCGAGTTCGAGGGTCGCCGCCAACGCGAGCAGCGATGGCACACTGGGCACGAAGATGCTCGCCGTCTCGCCGCGCCTGCGGGTTCGCACGAAACGCCCGATGGCCTGGGCGAAGAACAGCGGCGTCGACGCCGAGGTCGCGTACACCCCAACGCCGAGACGCGGGATGTCCACCCCTTCAGACACCATGCGCACGGCCACCATCCAGCGCGACTCCGACGAGGCGAACTCGGAGATGCGATCGCTCGCGGCTTTCTCATCAGAGAGGACGACCGTGGGCTTCTGCCCCGTGATGCTCTCGAGAATGGTCGCGTAAGAGCGCGCCGCGTAGTGGTCTGTGGCGATCACCAGGCCGCCGGCATCCGGGATGCCGTGGCGCACCTCGGTGAGCCGCCGGTTCGCCGCACGAAGCACGGCCGGCACCCACTCCCCCTCAGGGTCGAGCGCGGTGCGCCAGGCCTGTGCTGTCACGTCCTTCGTATCGCCCTCGCCCAGGCGCGCCTCCATCTCGTCGCCGGTACGGGTTCGCCAGCGCATTCTGCCCGCGTAGGCGAGGAAGATGACCGGCCGCACCACGCCATCCGCGAGTGCCCTGCCATAGCCGTAGGCGTAGTCGGCCCGGGAGGTGCGGATGCCGTGCTCGTCGGGAAAATAGGTCACGAACGGGATCGGCGAGGTGTCGGACCGAAACGGAGTGCCGGTGAGCGAGAGCCGGCGCGTGGCCGGCTCGAACGCCTCGCGAATGGCGTCGCCCCAGCTGAGCGCGTCCCCACCGTGGTGCACCTCATCGAGGATGACAAGGGTGCGACCGCCTTCGGTGAGGGCGCGGTGCAGGGCCGGCCGCGTGGCGACCTGGGCATAGGTCACCGCGACCCCGTGAAAGTGGCGCGCGTGCCGGCCCTGGGCATTCGTGAACCCCGGGTCGAGGCGGAGGCTCACCTTGTGCGCGGCATCCGCCCACTGACGCTTGAGGTGCTCGGTCGGTGCCACGACGGTGACCCT
>JAZJYU010000008.1:0-2074 GCA_040390225.1 Actinomycetota bacterium
GTTTTGGCTCGGAAGAACGCTGGTCGGCCTCGAGAGTGGCGAACGATTTAGCGGGGTGCTCCTCGACGATGGCAGCACGCTCCCCGGGGAGGTGCTCGTCGAGGCGATCGGCTCCGAGTGCAATACCGAATGGCTGGCCGGCACAGCCCTGCAGGCCGCCGATGGCGTGCTGGCGGATGCCGCCCTTCGAGCAGTGGACATCGACAGAAACACCCGGGACGACGTCTACGTCGTCGGCGACATCGCGCGGTTTCCGAATCTCATGTTCGACCGGGTGCCGCGCCGGGTGGAAGCGGATCGCCGCATCCGCGCCTGGCTGACTGAGTTCGGCATGACGCCTGCGGCACGTGCCAAGATCACGAAGGTCAAGGGCAACGAGACGCCCGATGATCCGGCGGAGCGGCGCCTTGCTGCCTGAAGGCTGGTTGCCTGTCGTGGTGCCGGAGCGGTGCTCGGCGCCTGGCTCGCCGGCGATGGTTCGTACGAGGAGGTCGCCGGTCGCGCGTTCACCCCGATGCCCGCGTTCTGGTCCAACCAGTTCGAGGCGAGTGTGCAGGCTTACGGGCTGCCGGCACTGAACGACGGCGACATCCGTGTGCTCCAGGGTGACCTGGCCGGCGACGTCGCTGTCGGGTACTACCGGGCGGAACGCCTGATCGGGGTGGTCGGTCTCGGTCTGAAGTCGGAGCTGCTGCCCTACCGGCAGGAGATCGCGGCCCACGCCGCCGGGTGAGCGGATCCCGCGAATAGGCTGGCGGCATGAGCGACAAGGCACACTCCGGCGACGGCGACCCGGACCACGCGCACCCGATAGCCATCGCGGTCGCGCAGTTCCTCCCGGGCGAGGACAAAGCCGCGAATCTCCGGCAGATCCGCGATCTCGCGACGACCGCATCATCCCGCGGCGCCAGCCTGGTCGTCTTCCCGGAGTACTCGTCACACTTCACCTCGGGCTTGGGCGAGCACTCGGTCGCTGCGGCAGAAACGCTCGACGGACCCTTCGTCGCCGGCCTGGAGGCGATTGCGAAGGTGCTGGGCATCCACATAGTGGCGGGCATGCTCGAGCTCTCCGACGAAGACGACGACCGTTTTTCGAACACCCTGGTTGCGCTCGATCCGCACGGCGCTCTTGTCGCAAAATATCGCAAGCTTCACCTCTTCGACGCGTTCGGCCAGAAGGAGAGCGACTGGGTCGTGCCGGGGCCGATGGACGAGCCGGAGACCTTCGCGCTCGGCGACATGAGGGTGGGCTTGCAGACCTGCTACGACATCCGATTTCCCGAAGTGACGCGGCGACTCGTCGACGCGGGTGCGGATGTCGTGGTGCTGCCGAGCGAGTGGGTGCGGGGGCCGCTCAAAGAGTCTCACTGGCGCACCCTGGTCACCGCACGCGCCATCGAGAACACCGTGTATGTCGCGGCCGCCGACCATGCGCCGCCGCTCGGCGCGGGCAACAGCATGATCGTGGATCCGATGGGTGTCGAGCTCGCGACGATCGGTGAAGAGTCGGGTGTTGCGGTGGCGTGGGTTTCCGCCGCGCGTATCGCGGACGTGCGCACGGTGAACCCCGCACTGGGGCTACGGCGATTCGGGGTTTACGCGCTCGGGACGGCGGTTCAGCCCTTAGAGTAGACCGACCAGTAGCGTTCAGGGGGACCAGGTGGGGGATCAGCCATATCTCGTTGTGGTCGTAGAAGACGATCCCGACGTCGCTCTGTACACCAGAACCGTGCTCGAGAGGCGCGGATGCGTGGTCGAGGGCGTGTCGAACCCTCTTCTGGCACGCGAGGCGATTCGCCGTCTTTCTCCCGATGTCGTGATCACCGATATCGAGATGCCGGGGATGACCGGCCTCGAGCTCATTGAGGTGATCCGCGCCGAGCGCCCTGGAACACCGATCGTGGTGATGACCGCGCACGTCTCGATCGACTATGCGATCGCCGCTCTGCGCAGCCAGGCCGACGAGTTCCTCTCCAAACCGATCAGCTCAACCGATCTCATCGCCGTCGTGCGACGGTTGGCGGAAGAGTTCCGCCGGGTGAAGGCGGCGCGCCCGCCGGGCGAAGTGGTCCTC
>JAZJYU010000009.1:0-5685 GCA_040390225.1 Actinomycetota bacterium
GGAATCACATCGATGAAGGCCACCAGCCGCACCTTCTTGTGCGGGGCTACGTGCTCGGCGACGAAGGCCATCACGTCGTCCCCGCTCAGCTCGGCGCCGGGCTGCAGCACCACGAAGGCCTTGGGAATCTCTTCACCCTCGGCGTCGTGCGCACCCACCACCGCGGCATCCGCGATCTTCGGATTGGTGAGCAGCAGCGCTTCGAGCTCAGCGGGGGCAACCTGGTACCCCTTGTACTTGATGAGTTCCTTCAGGCGGTCGACGATGTACACGACGCCGTTCGAGTCGACGCTCGCGATGTCGCCGGTGTGCAGGAACCCGTCGGGGTCGAGCGTGCTGCGCGTCGCCTCCTCGTTGTTGAGGTAGCCCTTCATGATGTTCGGGCCTCGGCAGAGAAGCTCGCCGGGCTTCGAAATACCCTGCTTCGGCACCTCGATCTCGTCTCCGGTCTCGGGATCGATGAGTTTGCACTCGATGTTGGGGATCGTGAGCCCGACCGAGGAGAGTGGGATGTCCAGCCGGTCGACCGGGATGGTGTGCGAGACGGGGCTCATCTCGCTCATGCCGTAGCCCTGGGTGACCCGGCAGTTCAGGCGCTCAGCCACCGCGGACGCGAGCGCGCCATCGAAGGGCGCGGCGCCGGACACGATGTACCTCATGCTCGACAGGTCGTACTGATCGATCAGCGGATGCTTGGCAAGCGCGACCGCGATCGGCGGCGCGATGAACGCCCAGGTGATCTTGTAGTCCTGGATGATGCGCAGGAACTCCGCCAGGTCGAATCGCGGCATCGTCACGAGCCGTGCCCGCACCTTGAACGCCATGTTGAGCAGCACGGTCATGCCGTAGATGTGGAAGAACGGCAGCACGGCCAGAATGCGGTCATCCGCTGTCGATGCCAGGAAGCCGAGCGACTGCTGCACGTTGGCGACCAGATTGCGATGCGTGAGGATGACACCCTTCGGCCGCCCTGTCGTTCCCGAGGAGTACGGCAGCACCGCGACGTGCTCTGCCGGGTCGAAGCTCACCTCGGGAGGGGTGTGCCCCTCCGCCATCAGTTCGCCGAGCGAGGTGTAGCCGGGCGCACCATCCAGCACGATGATCTTCTCGTCGGGCAGGCCGGCGATCTTCGCGGCCGTCTTCGCGGCCTCGAGCAGAGGAGACACGGTGAAGATCAGCTTCGCCTTGCTGTCGCTGAGCTGGCCGGCCATCTCCTCGCCCGTGTACAGCGCGTTGACCGTCGTCGCGGTCGCGCCGGAGCGCAGGATGCCGTGGAACACCGCCGCGAAGATCGGGACGTTGGGCGAGTGGAGCGCCACGACATCGCCTGATCCGAGACCCCGCGCCGCCAGCGCGCCGGCCACGAGGCCGATCTGACCGATCAGCTGCTTGTAGGTCGTCTCGGCACCCGACCCGCCGTCGACGATCGCAACGCGGTCGATGTCGGCCGCGTCGATCGAGCCGAACAGGTAGTCGTAGACGCTGAGATCCGGAATCTCGACGTCGGGCAACGGTCCACGAAAAACCACGATGATCTCCTTTGATTCGGGTTTGCTGAGGGTGACGGTGACTAGGCGCGGAACGCCGAGATGAAGACGCCGGGCATCTTCAGCCAGGACGGCTTGGCGGCGAAGGCGGTGAGCAGTTCGCCGGTGCGTTTCGCGCTGCGTGCGCTGACGAACCACGGCGGCTTCGGGAAGAGCGCGAATTCGCCCCCACCGACGGACCGCGGGAAAGGCCGGAACGGACCGGTGAGCACGGCGCGTTCCGTGTCGCCGAGCAGGAAGGCGTTGTGCACTACGCCCATCCCGCTGGAGATGTCGTCGAGCGTGTGGCCCGGGAACGCGCCCCATGGGGCGCCCGCTGCGAGGAAGATCACACCGGTCCACGCGTTGATCGCGATGCTGCCGTACCGCAGGCGGGAGATCGCCTCATCGAATCCGCTGCCCAGCGTGCGCCGGGTGGCCGGGTCGATGACGACGTTCGCACCGAGGGTGCCGGTGAAGTCGTCGTTCGCGGTCTGAACCGCCGCGTCGAGGAAGGCCTGGCCGGCGCCCGGCACCTCGATCACACCGAAGACGGGGGAGAAGTACTCGGTCGTCTGGAGCGCGGAGGGGTCATCCCCGGGCTTCAGGTCGATCAGCAGACGGCTGCCGCCGGCGAGTTTCTCGCCTCCCGGGTAGCTCGTCCCGGCCTGGTCGACACGGGTGTCACTCCCCGGATACCAGGGTGCCCGGCCGGGAGCCTCGTCGAAGGCCTTCCGCAGTGCGGCGATGAAGTCGTCCTTCTGCGCCCAGTCGCTCGAGACGATGGCGAGCTGCCCCGCGATGCAGTTGTAGCCCCCGTTGTGCAGCCGCATGGTTGCGATGTGCTCCGCCTGGAACGCGAGGTCGGACTTCGACCACGTGCCCGGCACCACGATGACCGGAGCGACGCCGCCGAGCTCACTGGTGATCGGCTTCTTCAGCAGCGGAGTGCGCGCAGTCTTGCGCTTGGCGCCCTCCGGGCCGGCCCCCCAGACGATGACGTCGTGGGTCGCAGCACTGCCCGTGATGTGCACGTGCGAGATGCGGTCGTTGTGGGCCAGGTAGCCCCCGACGTCGCCGCCGCCGGTGACGATGCGCAGCAGCCCAAGCTCGATGAGCGGCGCAAAGGCGGCTTCGAAGGGCTGGTGCAGAGCGTCGAGAGTGGGGTTCAGCTTCAGCAGCGCCACGCGGTTGTGGGCGACGAGTTCGTAGAGCACATCGAGGGGCGCGATCGACGTGATGTTGCCGGCGCCGAGCACCAGGCCGACGCCGTCGGTCTGCTTCGGCGTCTTCTCACCGAGGCCCGCGTCATCCCGCACCTGTTGGGCGCTGACGCCCGGCTGCATCCAGACGTCGGCGTGGAAGCCGTGGAACAGCAGCGATTCGTAGGAGTTCGCCGGCAGTACCGGCACCGTGACCCGGTTGCCGGGGGCCGTGCCCAGCCTGCGGCCGGCGATCGGGCTGCGCCCGTCGGCGATGGCCCGGATGCTGCGCTGCAGCACCGCGAGGGACGTGAGCACGGCATACGGCCCGCTCTGCCACTCCTCGCCGACCAGTGGCGAGGACGGATCCAGCTTCTTGGCGGTGACCGCGGCATCCACCCAGGCCTGCGCATTCGACGCGACCGCGTCATGCACCCGGCCGAGCAGCGCGATGCGGGCGGGCAGGTCCATCGCCGCCCAGGCGGCCTCGCCCTCGGCCAGCTGGTCGATCACAGCTTCGAGCTGCGCGGCCCTGGCCGGGGCGAGACCCTTCTCCTGCGTTGCGGTCGCGTGCGTCGCGCCCGCGTTCGTCGTGATGGTCATCAATCTCCCTCGATCGCTCCCAGACCCCAAGTATCCCTCGGAAAAGGTGCGCGTGCGATGGGAGTTCGGAGCCCTAGTGCACGGCCACCGGCTCCTCGGCTGAGGCCATCTGGGCCGCGGCGATCGCGCGCCCCTGCTCACGCCGGCGGAACAGCAGGGCCGACAGCACGGCACCGAAGGCGAAGAAGCCGGCGGCCCACCAGAATGCGGTCGTGTAGCTGTGCACGGCGGCCTCGGCGACGACGGTCGCGGTCGGCGGCAGGTGTGCAGCGACGTATGCGGTCGCCGCAGATGCGGCAAGGGTGTTCAGCAGGGACGTGCCGATCGATCCACCGACCTGCTGGCTGGTGTTGACCAGCGCCGAGGCGACGCCGGCGAACCGCCGATCGACTCCGAGGGTCGCGGTCTGGATCGATCCCGGCATGATCGTGCCCATCGCGAAACCGATGATCATCATCGCGGGGAGCACGTTGGCGGCATAGGTGCTCTGCAGGTCGAGACGGGTCAGAAGCACCATGCCGATCACCCCGAGGGTCATGCCGATCGGCACCAGCACCTTAGGGCCGAAGCGCGGTACGAGAAGGTTCGTTCCCAGTTGCGCCGCGAGCACCAGCATGCCGATCATCGGCAGGAAGGCCAGGCCGGTCTGGATGGGAGTGAACTTGAGCGATGCCTGCAGGAAGTATGTGACGAACAGGAAGATGCCGAACAGCGCTGAGCCGGCGATGAGGATCGAGCTGTACGCGGCCCCGCGGTTGCGGTCCAGGATGATGTGGAGCGGAAGCAGTGGGTGGGTCGCCCGTCGCTGCCAGGCGACGAAAGCGACCAGCAACACGCCAGCGATCGCGAGGAAGCCCCAGGTGAGGAATGAGTTCCACCCGTCGTTCTCGGCGTTCGAGAAGCCGTACACCAGGCTGAACAGCGCGCCCGAGACGAGGATCGTGCCGGGAACGTCGAGTTTCGGACGCGGCCCGCTGCGAGCGATCGACGGCACGAAGATGAGCGCACCGATCACAGCGATCACAGCGATCACATCGTTGATGTAGAGGCTCCAGCGCCAGTTCACGTCCTGCGTGAGGAAGCCGCCGAGCAGCAGGCCGACCGCACCGCCGGCGCCCGCGATGGCACCGAAGACGCCGAATGCGCGGGCGCGTTCCTTCGGGATGACGAAGGTGGTGGTGAGCACCGCGAGCGCGGTGGGCGCGAGCAGCGCGCCGAATGCGCCCTGCAGGGCACGGGCTGCGACGAGAGCGCCGAAGGTCGTCGCGGCACCGCCGAGTGCTGACGCCCCGGCGAACCCGATGAGGCCGATGATGAAGGCGCGCTTACGGCCGATCAGGTCGGAGATCCGGCCGCCGAGCAGCAGCAGGCTGCCGAAGGCGAGTGAGTACGCGGTGATGATCCACTGGCGGTCGGAGATCGTGAAACCGAGATCGGCCTGGGCCGACGGGAGTGCGATGTTCACGACGGAGGAGTCGAGAACGACCATGAGCTGGGCCAGGGCCACCACAGAGAGGGTGAACCACCGGCGGGAAGGAGGAAGCGTGTCGATCGAAGTCATAGCTGAGACTATATACGAGACGTTGTAGTTTCGGAAACCCCTAGTATCGATAATGTCTTGTTTCGGATATACTCAGTTCCTGAACAGCAGGGTATCATTCGACGAGCAGTGGAAACGGAGAACGCCGCAATGACGCAGCTCGAAACCGCCCCCAGGCTCGGTCGAAAGCGTGATCACACCCGTGACCCCGAGATCCTCGAGGCAGCACTCGACGTGCTGGCCGAGTCCGGCTACGACGGAATGACGATCGATATGGTCGCCGCCAGAGCGAAAGCCGGCAAGGCGACGCTCTACCGCCGCTGGCCCTCCAAAGCAGAGCTGGTGATCGACGCGGTCGCCTGCATGAAGAAGACCAACCTGGATGCTCTGCCCGACACCGGCACCCTGCGCGGGGACCTGCTCGGAATGATAAAACCGCACACCATCGAAGACGCCGACCGCAAGCTCAAGGTGATGACTGGTCTCGTCTCCATGCTGTCGCGCTCGCCGGAGCTCGCTGATACGGCGTACCAGGCGATCACAGACCCCCGGGCGCGCACCACCCGCATGTTCATGCAGCGGGCCATCGACCGGGGCGAGATCCGGGCCGACGCCGATATCGACACGCTCTCGATGGTCAGCGCTTCGATGGCGACCTATCGCACTCTCATATTGCGCAAGCCTGTCGACCGGGAGTTTCTGCTCTCGGTGATCGACGGCGTCATCCTGCCGGCGGTGGGCCTGACGCCTTAGGGCATCACAGGTCGAGTGATTCGCCCGGCTCCAGCGGCGTGTACTCGCCGCCGCCCTGCTC
>JAZJYU010000009.1:5718-8879 GCA_040390225.1 Actinomycetota bacterium
GACGGGGCTTCACGGCGACGATGAAGTCCATCGCCTCCCCGATCTTCAGCCACGGAGCCCCGATGGGGGCGGCCAGGGTGTCCACCTCGACGCCGACCGGCACGAAGAACGAATCGCCGGGGTAGTAGAGCGTGTCATTGACGAGCACGCCGACATTGTCGACGACCGGCAGGGAGTCGTGGATGACGGCGTGCTGCCCGCCGAAGAACCTCAGGCTGAACGGCTCGACCTCGATGCTGTCGCCGGGGTTCACCACGGTGATGTCGAAGTCGGTGGCGGCCGTTGCGACGCCGGACGGCCCGAACACCGCGATGCCGGGATTGCGGTCGATGATCCGGGTGAGCTGCTCGGCGGTCCAGTGGTCGGCGTGTTCGTGGGTGATCACGATCGCCACGACGTTGTCGAGGCCGACCAGCGCTGTCGTGAACGAGCCCGGATCCACCACGAGGGTCTTGCCGGATGCCTCGAGAATCAGTGCGGCATGTTCCTGTTTCGTTACTCGCATGCCTTCGACTGTACTCGCGTGCCTATACCCCCAGGGGGTACTATTACCAGCATGATCGACGAACTGAAGCGACGGGCGCTGCACCGCACGAAGATCCTCGAGGGCCAGATGCGCGGCCTGGAGAAGATGATCGAGAACGAGGACTACTGCGTGGACATCATCACCCAGTCCCTCGCGATCCAGAAGTCGCTTGGCAGCCTCAACAAGCTTCTCGTCGAGAACCACCTGCGAACCCACGTCACTGACATGTTCGCGGCGGGAGGCGACCAGCGTGAGCTCGCCGTGACCGAGCTGCTGCGCGTCTTCGAGCTGACGAACAACCGAGGAGACAAATAATGCGCGCTACGAAAACGAAGGACACTTCACCGGACATGGACCATTCGGCGCACGATCACCACGAATCGCACCGATCTCCTTCGTTTTCAGAACACGAGCACTCTGGGCACGAGCACGCTGGGCACGACCACTCCGCACACGATCCCGCGCAGTTCCGGCGCAAATTCTGGGTGAGCCTGGTGCTCACCGTGCCGACCCTGGTGTTCTCGACCGGCCTGCAGGACATCCTGGGTCTGGGTGGCCCGCGCTTCCCCGGGAGCCAGTACATTCCCGCCGCATTCGGGCTCGCCATCGTCATCTACGGGGGCCTGGTCTTTCTACGCGGCGGCTGGTCGGAGCTGCGTTCCCGCCAGCCGGGGATGAAGAAGAAACCGACCGTCGAGTTCAACAAGGACGTCACGCCGGGGATGATGACCCTGATCTCGCTCGCCATCGTCGTCGCGTTCGGCTACAGCATCGCGGTGACCGCCGGACTTCACGGCATGGACTTCTGGTGGGAACTGTCGACCCTTGTCACCATCATGCTGCTCGGCCACTGGATCGAGATGTCCGCGGTGATGGGTGCCCAGAACGCGCTCGGAGAGCTCGCGCGACTGCTGCCGGACGAGGCCGAACTCACGAGCGGGCAGCTCGTTCCCGTCGCACACCTGGCGGTCGGTGACACGGTGATCGTTCGACCGGGTGCCGCGATACCGGTCGACGGCGAGGTGATCGACGGCGAGTCCGATGTCGACGAGGCCTTGCTCACCGGCGAGTCCACCGCAGTAGCGAAGACGGCAGGAGCGAGCGTGATCGGGGGGAGCATCAACGGCCACGGATCGCTCACCGTGCGGGTCGCCAAGGTGGGCGGCGACACCGCCCTGGCCGGAATCGTCCGTCTCGTCGACGAGGCTCAGGCGTCCAAGTCCGGCGCCCAGGTGCTCGCCGACCGGGCCGCGGCCCTTCTCTTCTACGTCGCCGTCGGCGCCGCGATCATCACCCTCGCCGTGTGGTTTCTACTGAAACCCGGCGATCCCGGCTTCGTGCTTGAACGTGTCGTCAGCGTGCTCGTCATCGCCTGCCCGCACGCGCTCGGCCTGGCGATTCCGCTGGTGTCGCTCATCGCGACGACGAAGGGTGCCAAGGCGGGCATCCTGGTGCGCACCAAGCTCGCTCTCGAGCAGGCCAGAACCGTGGATGTCGTGCTCTTCGACAAGACCGGCACGCTGACGGAGGGGCGGCAGGGCATCACGGCGATCGTGCCGGCCCCGGGGATCGACGACGCGGAGCTTCTGCAGCTCGCCGCCGCGGTCGAGGCGAAGTCGGAGCATCCGATCGCCCGCGCGATCGTCGCCGAGACGCGATCGCGCGGACTGAAGGTGGGGCGGTCGGCGAAGTTCCAGGCGCTCGCGGGACGCGGCGCTGAGGCGCGGGTCGGCGAACGGATCGTCACCGTCGCAAGCCCCCGCCTGGCGACCGAGCGCGGAATCCATCTGCCGCCCCTTCTTGTGCACGCCAATCGCGAGCACGCCGCCGAAGGGATGACCGTGGTGCTGGTGCTCGCAGACGGGGTGGTGCTGGGACTGGTCGCCCTCGGCGACGTCATCCGGCCGGAGTCCGCCGATGCGGTCGCGCTGCTCGCCAGACGCGGTGTGCGCGTGGCGATGCTGACCGGCGACTCGCACGAGGTGGGCAACTGGGTGGCGTCGCGGCTCGGGATCGCCGAGGTCTTCGCGGAGGTGCTGCCCGGCGACAAGTCCGCGGTGGTCAGCCGGCTGCAGGCTGACGGGCACCGCGTGGCGATGGTGGGTGACGGCGTCAACGACGCGCCGGCGCTCGTTCAGGCCGACGTCGGAATCGCCATCGGAGCTGGCACGGATGTCGCGATCGAGTCGGCGGGAATCGTTCTGGCCTCGAGCGACCCGCGAGCTGTCGCCGATGTGATCACGCTGAGCCGCGCGACCTGGCGCAAGGAGCTCCAGAACCTGTGGTGGGCCGCGGGCTACAACATCGTGGGAATCCCGCTGGCGGCCGGCGTGCTGTTCGGCGCCGGCATCCTGCTGCCACCGGCGCTCGCCGCCGTCGTCATGTCGGTATCGACGATCGTGGTCGCGCTCAACGCGCAGCTGTTGCGATTGCTCAAGCTCGGGCGGTGACCCGCCCACTTCGCGGGACGTGACGAACGCCGCTTAGCGCCAATACACTGGCGCAACACCGTGCACGTCGAGAGGTCCCATGCCCGAGGCAGCGAAGCCCAAGCGCGTTTTCGTCGCGATCAACCCGACCGCTTCTTTCGGCAAGGGGAGCAAGATCGGCCCGACCGTCGTCGCGGCGCTCGCCG
>JAZJYU010000009.1:8889-10575 GCA_040390225.1 Actinomycetota bacterium
CTACC
The DNA here is from genome assembly GCA_040390225.1 of Actinomycetota bacterium. Classification (GTDB taxonomy): domain Bacteria; phylum Actinomycetota; class Actinomycetes; order Actinomycetales; family Microbacteriaceae; genus Lacisediminihabitans. The sequence goes on from JAZJYU010000009.1 coordinate 8,895, forward strand.
GCGTGCCCGGTCGTATCGTCTTCAGGTAACGATCGTCGCGGCGCTCGCCGACGCTGGACACGACGTGACGCGCCTCATGGAGGCGAGCTATGCCGAGTTGATCGAGTCCGCCAAGAAGGCGGTCGCCTCGAAACCGGATGCCCTGGTCGTCGTGGGCGGGGACGGCATGGTGAACCTCGGGACGAACCTGGTGGCTGGCACGACTGTGCCGCTCGGGATCGTTCCCTCCGGCACGGGCAACGATATGGCCCGCTCGCTCGGCGCAGCTGCAGCAACCGGCGCGCACCGTCGACGCCGGGCTGGTCAGCCAGTCCGACGGCGGCCGGCGCTGGTTCGCCTGTACGATCTCAGCCGGCTTCGACGCGGTCGTCAATGAGCGCGCCAACAAGATGACCTGGCCGAAGGGCCGGATGCGCTACAACGTCGCCCTGCTGTATGAACTGATCGGGTTGAAGCCGATCACCTACACGCTCACCCTCGACGGCGAGGTCCGGGTCGTGCGAGGCATGCTCATCACCGTCGGCAACGGCGTCTCGATCGGCGGCGGCATGAAGGTGACTCCCGATGCTCTGTTAGACGACGGCCTGCTCGACGTGCTGATCGTGGAGCGGCTCACTCGCATCCAGTTCCTGCGCATCTTCCCCCGCGTCTTCAAGGGCACCCACCTCACCGATCCGCGGGTGAGCGTGGTGAAAGTGAGGCGCGTGACCATCGCTGCGGATGGCGTGGTGGCGTATGGAGACGGCGAACGAATCGGACCGTTGCCGATCGATATCGAGGTGAAGCCGGGAGCGCTGAAAGTGCTGGCACCGTCGAAGGCCTAGTGGATTGGCCGCCCCTGCGGGGATATGGCATACTCGATGAGTTGTCCACTTGCGGCCCCATCGTATAGCGGCCTAGTACGCTGCCCTCTCACGGCGGTAACACCGGTTCGAATCCGGTTGGGGTCACAGCAGCCTGGCTCTTTTACGAGCCGGGCTCTTTCGTGCCGTCGATCGGTGGCCAGGCGGACAGCGGCGCTGTGATCCGGTCGAATCCCTCATGGTGCCGCACGCCGCGGACCGTCAGCCGAGCATCCCTTGCTCGAGCATGTTCTCGACCGTATCGACGATGGTCGTCTCGGCCGGCCGGGGTGAAAACCCGAGTTCCGCCTTCGCACGCTCGTTGTGAATGAGCAGCGGCGGCAGGTCGTCTCCCGGCGCCTCTTCCGTCGGCGCTTTGGCGGCGAGGGTGCCGAAGTGCTCGTGCAGAACGTTCGCGACGCCGAGCCAACTGGTGGTGGGTCCGTCGGCGAGAAGCAGATAGCGTTTGCCGGCGGCATCCGGGGTGGACATCGCGGCAAGGTGGGCGGATGCCACGTCCCGCACGTCGGCGATCCCGAACCGCTGCCGTGGCGCGAGCGGCATCTGCCCGCCGAGCATCGCCGAGAACGCCTGCAGCGACGACCGCGCGTCGGATGTCAGCGTCGGCCCGGCGATCCAGGTGGGGTTGAGCACGACCAGCTCGGTGCCGCCGCCCTCCTGCTCGATGTAGTCCCAGGCGGCGCGGACGTGCCGGCCGAGCCAGTCCCGTTCGTTCGCGTCGAACCGGGCCGCGACGTCCTCCGGCAGGTCTTCCCGGGCCGGCTCGTCACGCCGTTGGGCTGCCCCGTTGAGCATGTCCGCGAGCGGCCGGAGCCGAT
>JAZJYU010000009.1:10585-13452 GCA_040390225.1 Actinomycetota bacterium
GCGCGGGGGTGACAACGAGGTCGCGGTCCTCGGTGGCGTGGGTCATCGGCGACGCGAGGTGATGGACGCCGGAAACTCCGGACGCCGCGGCATCCCACCCCGCGTCGTCGGTCAGGGAGGCGACCACGAGGTCGAGTGCGGCGTCGTCGCCACCGCCGCGGCGCACCGCCTCACGGAGCTGGGGCTCGCTCTCGAGCGAGCGCACGGTGGCGCGCACTCGGGCGCCGGCTGGAGCAGGTCTGCGATGACGTGGGTGCCGAGGTAGCCGGAGCCGCCGGTGACGAGAACGAGGGTTTCTGAAGTGGTCATGACCTCAGCAGAACAGACCTCAAGCGCGTGAAGTCAAGCTCTCGCGCATCACATGCTCCAGCTCGGGCAGGATCTCATTCACCCGCAGCTGCGCCTCCGCTTCGCCTGCCGCGTCGCCTCGGTCGCGGGCATCCCACAGCGCTGACTTGCGGCGCAGGTACTCGAGGTGCACGTGAAGGGTGGCGATCTCGAGCTCGACCCGCTCGGCATGTCGCAACAGGATGTCGCGCTGATCGCCGGCCGCCGCGTGCCCGAGAGCGCGGTTGGCCTGGTAGGTGCGCATGTCTTCGATGCCGACTCCCATCGCCCGCAGGCAGGCGAGTGCCTGAAGCGCATCGACATCGCTCTCGCGATAGCGCCGGTGCCCGCTGCTACCGTCGCGCGCGACCGGGCCGATCAGCCCCACCTCCTCGTAGTACCGCAGGGTCGGCTCGCTGAGGCCCGTCTGCCGTGAGGCCTCCTGGATGGTGAGCATTGTCATCCTCCCAGTCCAGCACACTTCATGCGCTTGAGGTCACGGTCGACGATTGAGTTCGTCTGTGCGCAGTTCGACTGTTCGCAATCCCGGTGCTAGATGTCCGTCAGTGTCTTCTCGACGGTCGCCAGGCGCTGGTCGAGTGCGTCGAGCTTCGCCAGGACGGCCCGGGTCGCCTCGGTGTTCGCGTCCAGCGTTTTGCGCAACTCCGGACTTGCAGCTTCGGATGTGCGGTGCCGGTACTTCCAATAGGTGGCCAGGATCAGAAAGGTCGCGCCACCGATGATCGCAGCGACAGGAATGATCCAGCCGGCCGCGCCCACGTTCGACCAGTCGCTTGCATTCAGCATTGTGTTCATTGTTCGTTCTCCTCCGGGAGGGCCGCCGCGATCGACGCTGGTGTGATGGTGATACTGAAGTCGCTGAGTTCGAAGAGCTTGAGTGCTTTGCCGTCGTCGGAGAGCGCGAGGTGTCCATGAACGAAGCCGGCTTCCTGAAGCTTGGTGAGGTGCATATAGAGCAGGGCGCGCGACATTCCCACGCGTCGAGCCAGTTCACTCACATGCGTCTGACCGGTCGTCAACTCCGCGATGATCCGCATGCGTTGGGGGCTGGCGATGGCGGCCAGGCGTTGACTCAGAGCGACCATCCATCACCTCCACCTGTCATAGAAAACTTACACGTGCAGTATGTGTGAGGTCAATACCGATCGCCGTGACGCCCGTCCATGGTCCGCGGGCAGCTGCGCGCCACCGACCCGGATAGGATCGTGCTGGGTCCTCGAGGCCCGCCATCCTGTTCCCCGAGCCGTTGAGGAGCCGTCGTCGTGCGTATCGGCCTGTCGCCTTTTGCCAGCACCCGTTCCGGCTCATTCGCCGTCGCCGACGCCGCATTCGCGGGTGGGATCGACACCTTCTGGCTCGGGGAGGGGTTGCTCGAGATGGCGGAGTTCTCCCGATGGTCGGGCGGTATGGAGCCGATCACCTGGCTCGCCTTCCTGGCCGGCCGTTACCGGGGGGTCAGGGTCGGGCTGGGCGCGAGCGTGCTGCCGCTCCGCGACGTGCAGTGGCTCGCCAAGCAGTCGAGCACGCTGGACAACCTCACCGAGGGCAACCACATCCTGGCCGTCGCGCCCGGCTTCTGGGAGAACGAGTTCGCCTATCGCGGCGTCGATTTCGAGAGCAGAGGCAAGCTGTTCGGCCGGCTGGTCGAGGGCCTGCAGGCGGCGTTCGACGGTCGGGAGTTCGAGAGCGATTCGTTGAGCCTTCCAGCCGGCGCTCGGCTCTCGCCGGCGCCGTTCAGTCCGGGCGGTCCGCCGCTCTGGCTGGCGGGTGGGCCGGCGACGCTTCGTCGCGCTCTTCGGATGGGGCTCCCGTTCCAGGCGCGCTCCGAGCTGCCGTCGGAGCTGGCCCCCATCACCCGGAACTGGTTCGAGCAAGGCGGCGGCACCTTCGGGCTTCGAGTCGCCATCACGGTGGTCGAGGACCAGCCGGGAGGCTCGGCCGAGCACCTGGCCGGCTCCCGCATCGTGGGCCCGGCCTCCTACGTAGCCGATCAGCTGGCCGCCTATGCCGAGATCGGCATCTCCGACCTGTCGATCATCCCCGGCAACGATGACGCGGGCTCACTCGCCACGGTCACGGCGCTCGTCACCGAGGTGATCCCGCAGCTCGGGTCCATCGTCGATCCGACGTCACTCTCAGCCTGACCCGGCTCAGCCCAGCAGGCGGTCCATGACCGCGAAGGCTGCCGCCGCCGACTCGACCACCGACAGCGGGTCGTTCGTGGTGAAGGTCATACCGATGCTTGCCGGAGCGTAGCGGCGCACGCGGTTCGCCAGCTCGGCCCCGATATCCTCCGTGGTCCCCGAGAGCACCAGATCGTCGAACACCGCGGGGGAGACGACTTTCCGTGCGGGGCCGTCGTCGCCGCCGGCCAACGCCTCGGCGGCCGCCAGTACGTCCTGCCGTTCGAGGCCGAGCGCGAGCAGCGAGTGCTCGGGGGAGTCGGCGAGGGGCATGATCATCCCGGCCCGCAGCGCGTCCGCCTCCTCGACGCCGAACACGCCGGTGCTGTACAGGGC
>JAZJYU010000010.1:0-4006 GCA_040390225.1 Actinomycetota bacterium
GGCGATGACCGTCCAGCAGGAGCCGAGACCCCATGCGGTGCGGGCGTAGGCGTGCTCTGCGGTGGCGGCGGCAACTTCTCGTTCGGGCTCGACCTGAAGGAGGTCGCGCCACTCTTCACCGCCGTCGCGGGCAGCGGCGCCGGCGCTGCCGAGCGCGTGAAACTGCTGGCCCAGGTGAAGGAGTGGCAGTCCGCGCTGACGGCGGTCGCGTCCTGCCGCACGCCCGTGATCTCCGCGATCGAAGGCTGGTGCATCGGAGGCGGGATCGATCTCGTTGCGGCCACTGACATCCGTCTCGCCACGGCCGGCGCGAAGTTCAGCGTGCGTGAGACCCGGGTGGGAATCGTCGCGGACCTCGGAAGCCTGCAACGGCTGGCCGGAATCGTCGGCGACGGCCACCTGCGCGAGCTGGCGCTCACCGGCGGCGACATCGACAGCGCACGTGCCGAGCGGATCGGCCTGGTCAACAGCGTCTATCCCGACCGCGAAGCGCTGATGGATGCCGCACTCGCGCTGGCGACGGAGATCGCCGACAATTCCCCGCTCGTGCTGCGCGGCGTGAAGGATGTCCTGGACGCCGAACGCGCACCGCGCGTCGAGGCGGGCCTGCGCTATGTCGCCGCGTGGAACGCGGCCTTTCTGCCGAGCAACGACCTCGGCGAGGCGTTCGCCGCATTCGCCGAGCGGCGGAAGCCGGAGTTCGGCGGGGACTAGGGGGCTGCGTTCACGACGACATCGCCGCCGGAGAGCTTCGCCCGGTACATGGCCTGGTCGGCCGCGCGCAGCAGGTGCTCTCCGCCGACCGGCAGTTCGTGCGCGGGACCGATGGCAACGCCGATGCTGGCGGTGACGTGAAGGCCGGCCGGAAGCATCGGGTAGCTCGCGCCGAGTTGCCGCCGCAGACGTTCCGCGAGATCCATGGCGTCCTGCTCTTTCGAGACCTGGCTGACCACAACGAACTCATCACCGCCGTATCGCGCAACGACATCCTCGTTGCGCACTGTCTCCTGCAGCCTCAGTCCCACCTCGCGAAGCAGCTGGTCGCCGATGTGGTGGCCCAGACGGTCGTTCACGCGTTTGAAGCCGTCGAGGTCGATGAAGACGACGCTCATCAGACCGGGGTCGGAACCCAGGTCCTGCTCGAGCTTCTCTTCGAGCAGGCGCCGGTTCGGCAGTCCCGTGGCATCGTCGTGCGTGGCCGCGTGCCGCAGCTGAGCCCGAAGCCGGAGGTTTGCGATGGACCGGCCCGCCTGCCCGGCGAGCGCGTCGGCGAGGGGCGATGCCTGCTCGTCGAACACTCGAGGGTGGTGGAAGAAGATCCCCAGCACACCGAGCGGCTGGTCCGGCTGATGCAGCGGCGCGATGATCATCGCGTGCACGCCGGAGCGTTCGAACGCGGCCGCGACCGCCGGTGACAGCGCGCGGGCCTCGTCGACACCGCTGATCTTCACAACGCCGGGAAGCGCGCGCGCCTGGCCGGTCAGCGTCTCCAGGTCATCGAGATCGCTGAACGGGTTCGTTCCGGCGACGAACTGGAACTGGCCGGCATCATTGATCAGGTAGACCACCGCGTTTTCGGCCGCGTACGCTTTCGCGGTGGTGTCGACGAGAACCGCCGCAAGCTCGTCCTCGGTATTCGCTGCAGCGAACGCGATCGACGACGCGATGACCAGTTCCAGGCGGGTCTGAGTGCGCTCGGTGAGAGCGTGCCTGCCCTGCAGGTCGTCGGCGAACCCGCGCTGAGCGGTCGCGTCGAAGAATACGACGTAGCGGCGGCCCTCCGTTTCGGGACCGGTTTCGATGAGCACGGGATGCTCGATGCCGTTGGCGCCGGTGACGTAGCCGAGCGCAGGAAGGTGGGAGTCCGTGACGGTGGCCGCGTTCGCGGCGGAGCGCACGAACTCGGCGATGTTGTGACCGGTCAATGCCGGGGCGGGCTGGCCGATCAATCCGGCGAACGGTGCGTTGGCACTCACGATGACAGCGGCCGCGTCGATCTCCACCAGCCCACATGGCAATTCGTCTATGACGTCGCCCATCCTGATCTCCAACTGTCGGGGTCTTGAACAGCAAGTTCATCCTAAAGGCGCGAGTAGATCTCACAACTCCCCGGCTGCATCACTTTTCAGGTGGGCCGGGCAGGTGCGGTGCTCGTCCGCACGATCAGCTCGTAGTCGGCACGGATCGACGTGCGGCGAAGCGGTTGCCCCCCGCGCACCTCGCTGAGCAACACGGTCGCACCCATGATGCCTTGGGCATGTGGGTCCTGCGCGATCGTGGTGAGCCCGAACGACGTGGCCATCTCGTGATCGTCGATTCCGATCACCGAGAGGTCTTCGGGCACCCGGACGCCGCTCTGCTGCGCGGCCAGAAGAGCTCCGAATGCCATCTCATCAGAACTCGCGAATACGGCGGTCGGCCGCTCGCTCGCCCCGAGTGTCCTGAGCATCACCTCACGGCTCCCCTCGCACGTGAAGCCGCCGCTGAGCAGCCATTCGTCGCGTACCGCCAGATTCGCGGCGCCCATCGCATCCACGAAGCCGGCGCGGCGCTCGACCGGCAGTCGCTTGTTGAGTCCCCCGTCGTCCGGACCTCCCAGATGCGCGATGTGCCGGTGTCCGAGACCGATCAGGTGCTCGGTCGCGAGCCGTGCCACCGCCCTGTCGTCGACGCCGATATTCCTGATGCCGGGCATCGGACCGCCGATCGCCAGGATCGGATGCCCCAGCGACAGCAGTTGCTCCCGCTCGGCCGACGTGAAATCGACGCCGACCGCGATGAGCGCGTCCGTGCGCTTGCGCAGCAGCGACCGGTGGAAGGCACGTTCGCGGTCCCCGTCCCGACTGGCGAGGTTGTAGAGGATCATGTCGAACCCGGCGTCGCGAAGTGCGAAATCCACGCCCTCCAGCACCGTTGTGTAGAACCAGCGGCTCACCGACGGTACGGCGACGCCGATCGTGTTCGTGCGCCCGCTGGCCAGGCCCGATGCGTTCGACGAGGCGACATAGCCGAGTTCGTCGGCGACGCTGCGGATTCGCAGCCGGGTCGGCTCGGACACGTTGGGCAGCCCCCGCAGCGCCCTCGAGACCGTAGCCGTCGAGACCCCCGCTGCCTGGGCGACGTCGTGGATGCTGCTCACACGATCCGTCCCATGCAGCCGACCCTATCCTTTCGTCGCGCCGGCGAGGAGACCGCGAACGAAGTAGCGCTGCAGGGCGAAGAACACGATGAGTGGCACGAGGATCGCCAGGAAGGTGCCTGCCGACAGCAGGTACCAGGTCTGACCGTATGTGCCCGCGAGGTCGGTCAGGAGCTTCGTGATCGGGAAGTTCGATCCGGACGTGAAGATCGTCGCCACGAGCAGGTCGTTCCAGACCCAGAGGAACTGAAGGATGGCGAACGAGGCGATGGCCGGACGTGCCAACGGCAGCACGATCCGGAAGAACGTCTGCCCGTGACTGGCTCCGTCGATCCGCGCGGCTTCCATGATGTCCGTCGGCAGAGCCGCGATGAAGTTGTGCAACAGGAAGATCGCAAGCGGCAGCGCGAAGATGGTGTGCGCGATCCAGATTCTGGCGAAGCTGCCGTCGACACTGTTCAGGTTCAGCCCCGGGAAGACGGCCCAGTTCCCGATCGTGACGCCGTTCGAGAACAGGCTCAGCAGCGGCACGAGTGCGACCTGGATCGGCACCACCTGCAGTGAGAACACGGCGATGAAGAGCACGTTCTTGCCACGGAAGTTCACCCACGCGAACGCGTACGCCGCCAGGAGCGCGATCGCGATCGGAAAGAGCGTCGCCGGGATGACGATGACCAGGGAGTTCACGAAGGACTGCCCGACGGTCAGTGTGTCCGTGAAGTTGAGGGTGTTGACATAGTTCGAGATCGTCAGGTTCGGGTTGGTGAAGAACGTCCACCATCCGGAGGTGTTGATATCGGCGGGTTGCCGGAACGAGGTCACGAACAGGCCGAGGGTCGGAACGGTCCAGATCGCCGCGATCACGAT
>JAZJYU010000011.1:0-765 GCA_040390225.1 Actinomycetota bacterium
AAGGGGGCCGGCGCGACGAGCATCCCCCTCGATCTCTCACCCTTCACGCTCGTCGGAGCCACAACGCGGTCGGGTCTGCTGCCGAACCCGCTGCGGGACCGCTTCGGGTTCACCGCTCACCTGGAGTTCTACTCGGAACCCGAACTCGAACAGGTGCTGGTGCGCGCGGCGAAGCTTCTGGACCTGCCGGTCGATGGCGCCGCTCTGGCCGAGATCGCCGGCCGGTGCCGTGGTACACCGCGAATCGCGAATCGGCTGCTCAGGCGGGTGCGCGATTACATGCTCGTTCACGGCACCACGAACGGCCTCACGGCGGTGCACGCGGCGCTCGAACTGTACGACGTCGACGACCTCGGTCTCGACCGGCTCGACCGCGCCGTCATGCAGACTGTTCTCACCCGCTTCGACGGTGGGCCGGTCGGCCTCAATACCCTCGCCGTGTCGGTGGGGGAGGATTCGGAGACCATCGAATCGGTCGTCGAGCCGTTTCTCGTACGCATCGGGCTGATCACCCGCACGCCACGAGGCCGCGTGGCGACCGCCGCCGCGTGGAAGCATTTCGGTCTGACGCATCCGGCGTCCGCACAGGCCAACGGGATGCTCTTCGGCGATGACCTATAATTCAAGCTGGCACCACAGCGCACAGGGCTAGACTCCCCGTGTTTCTCAATCAGAACTCGGAAGGTTCTCCCTCATGAATGACTACACGCTCATCCTCGTCGCCGTCGCGTTGGCCGTGTTCGTGTTCTTCCAGTTCAGGAGTTC
>JAZJYU010000011.1:775-3327 GCA_040390225.1 Actinomycetota bacterium
CGCGATACGATCAACCGCATCTTCGCGGCTGAATTTCTTGCCGGCGTCGTAGCCCTTTTCTTTGGCGGTGTTCGTGTTCTTCCAGTTCAGGAGTTCACGCAAGCGCCGCCGGGATGCGGAAGAGCGCTCCAAGCAGATCGTCCCCGGCGTCGAGGTGATGACCAACTACGGTCTCTTCGGCACGATCAAGTCGATCGACGACGCGAACAACTTCGCCTTCCTCGAGGTTTCGCCCGGCACCGTCATCAAGGTGCACAAATCGACGATCCTCAAGGCCGCGGATGACGTGGTGGCTCCCGAGAGCCTCGAGGAGCTCTCGGAAGAGGGCGGTGGCAACACCTCGATCGAACTGAATCAGGACCACGCGATCACCACCGACGAGCCGAAGTACGGCGAGCGTGTCGATCCTTCAAAGACCGCCGGACCCACCAAGGGCACGAGCAGTGCACCGGCGGCGAAGAAGCCGTCGACCGGCCGCGCGGCCCCGAAGAAGACCGACGAGTAGCACCCAACCTGAACCGCCCGTCCACCGGTCGTCGGCGGGCCTTCCAGTGAGTCGGCAGGCTGAGGCCTCGGCACGCGCATAGAAAGCAGAGTTCCCGTGGCAAAAACGACCCCGGTCAAGAGAGCGGTTCGTTCCCTCGTCTGGCTTCTCGTGATCCTCGCGGTGCTCGCGGGAGTGAACGCCCTGCAGGCGCTGATCACCGGCGGTCCGAAGACCGTGATCGCCGGCGCCACCTGGGTGCCGAAGCTGGGGCTCGATCTCGAGGGTGGGACCGAGATCATTCTGCAGCCCGTCGTCGCGAAGGGGCAGGCCGCTCCGACGGCCGACCAGCTCAACCAGGCCGTGTCGATCATCCGTGAGCGGGTCAACGCGAGCGGACTGTCCGAAACCGAGATCAGCACGCAGGGTGCGCAGAACGTCGTGGTCTCGATCCCCGGCGTGCCCAGCCAGGCCACGATCAGCAGCATCGAGGAGAGCGCGAAGCTTGAGTTCCGTGCTGTGCTCGAAACCGATGCGGCGTCGACGAGCTCGGTCGGAACAGCGAGCGCGACACCCTCTCCCTCGGACTTCAGCACACTCCCGGCGACGCCGAGCACGAAGCCGACGAACGCGAGCGACCTCGCCTACGTGACTCCCCGGCTCGCCGCGGAATTCGCCGCATTCACCTGTGATCAGGTGACGACCCAGAACACTGCGGCAGCAGACCCCAAGAAGCCGCTGATCACCTGTGACTCCACCTCCACCTACAAGTACATCCTCGGCCCCGCAGAGGTTTCGGGCGAGGACATCAGTGACGCCAACGCCGGGCTCGTCACCACGAGCCAGGGTACGAGCACCGGCCAGTGGGCCGTCAACATCGTCTTCAATTCGAAGGGCACTACGGAGTTCGCGGCGGTCACGACGCGGCTCGACGCTCTCACCGGCGCGCTGAACCAGTTCGCGATCGTGCTCGACGGCCGGATCATCTCCGCTCCGACCACGAACGCCGTCATCACCGACGGAAAACCGCAGATCACCGGCTCTTTCACTCAGACCACGGCACAGGCACTCGCCAACCAGTTGAAGTACGGGTCGCTGCCGATCAGCTTCAAGGTGCAGTCGAACAACACGATCACGGCAACGCTCGGGGCGACGCAGCTCCAGGCCGGCCTGCTCGCCGGCCTCATCGGGCTCATCCTGGTCGTGCTCTACTCGGTGCTGCAGTACCGGTCGCTCGCGTCCATCACGATCGCGTCCCTGGTCGTCGCAGCGACGATCACCTACCTGGTGGTGCTCTTCCTCGGCCAGCGCAACGGCGTGCGCCTCTCCCTCGCGAGCATCGCCGGTCTCATCGTGGCCATCGGTATCACGGCGGACTCCTTCATTGTGTACTTCGAGCGAATACGCGACGAGTTGCGCGACGGCCGTCCTCTTGAAACGGCCGTGGAGGCGGGCTGGCGGCGCGCCATCCGTACCATCCTGGCGTCGGACGCGGTCAACTTCCTGGCGGCAGCGATCCTCTACATCGTGGCGGTCGGCAACGTGAAGGGCTTCGCGCTCACCCTCGGCATCACGACTCTGGTCGACGTCGTTGTCGTGACACTGTTCACCCACCCCATGCTGCAGGTGATCGCGCAGCGCCCGTTCTTCTTCGAGGGACACCGCTTCAGCGGGCTGGACCCGAAGGCGCTCGGTGCCATCTATCGCGGTCGGGCGCAATTCCGTGCCCCCGCAGTGGCAGGGGCGAAGAAGGGCGCGGCCGGGGAAGCCGCCCGTCGGCAGACGATCGCGGAGCGAAAAGCGGCCGAACTCGATGGACCGACGAAGGGAAAGGATTCCTGATGGCCAGCTTCTCCCGGTTCGGCAATGACCTCTACACGGGCAAGCGCTCGTACAACATCGTCGGTTCGCGGCGCATCTGGTGGATCTTCTCGGGTGTGCTGCTGCTCGTCGTCATCGTCGGAACCGTGCTGCATGGCGGATTCGCCTTCGGCATCGAGTTCCGCGGGGGGTCGCAGTTCCAGATCTCCGACACCACGAACCTCAACCAGACCTTTGCCGGCAATAC
>JAZJYU010000012.1:0-13991 GCA_040390225.1 Actinomycetota bacterium
AGGCGAACACGTCGGGCGACCGGCTGGGCGCCGCCGAGCTCAGCCTGCTGGCACCGCACCTTCACGAATAAGGTCGTGCGCCGGGTGCACGGGAGCGAGTAGCTTTAGGCCCCATGACGTACGACTTCGAGGTGTCAGACACGATCCCCGCCACCCCGCGCCGAATCTATGACTCGTGGATGTCGAGCGAGGGTCACGCCGCGATGACGGGGGCTGAGGCCGAAATCGATCCCGCCATCGGCGGCGAGTACGAGGCGTGGGACGGGTACATCACCGGCACGACCCTCGAACTCGTTCCCGGGCAGCTGATCCGGCAGAGCTGGCGCACCTCCGACTTCGACGAGGACGACGACGATTCCACGATCGAGGTGACATTCGAGCCGGACGGTGCCGGCACTCTGGTGACCATCCGCCATCGCAACGTGCCCTCAGAGCAGCGCAGCTACGAAGAGGGCGGCTGGCAGGAGAATTACTTCGACCCGATGAAGGAATACTTCAGTAGCCGACCGTGATCCAGCCGCGGTGGGTGACCGGGTGGTCCACCTCGTCGGCGAAGGCGATCGCGTAGTCCTCGACGCCGATGAATGAACGGCCGGCGGCATCCTTCACCTGTGAACTGGTGCTCGTGCGATAGTGGCCCGTCTTCGTGCCCGGCTTGTACGACCCGAACTGGCCGGCCGGCACGAAAGAGAACCAATCGACGGCGGGAGGGGCCGCCTCCAGCACCGCGTAGGCCGCCTGATGGCCGTGATGCAGCGGAGCGAAGCGCTCGGGGAACACATCGGTGTCGCCCTCGGGAGCCTCTCCGTCGTGAGCCGGGATGGTGGACGCCCCGCCCACGACCCCGAGGCGAGCACCGCTCGACTGGGCAGCCGTGACGAGAACGGCGACGGCATCCGCAAGTCCGGCCGCCGGCAGGGCGGCCACGATGACGTCGGCGCCGGCAGTGACTCCGGCGACGAAGCCGGCGTTCAGCACACTGCCGCCACCCTCACTCGAGCGGGAGACCGGGATGACGTCGTTGCCGCGCGCGAGCAGTTCCTTCACGATCGCGCTGCCGACAAAACCGGTTCCGAAAACGACGATTCTCATGCCCCCACCTTCGCAGATTCAGCCGGGTATCACACGTGGGAATGGATTCCGCGTCTGCGGGTTGTGCCTCTCATGCCTTCTTCTCCCGAACGGCGCGGCTGGATGGGTGTGCTCTCCGTCGCACTCGGATCCTTCGTTCTCGTGCTCTCAGAATTCCTGCCCATCGGCCTGCTGCCCTCCATCGCATCGGGTCTGCATGTCTCCATCGGAACCGCCGGCTTGATGGTCTTCGGCACGGCGCTGGCCGGCGCGATCGCCGCGCCCACCGTGACGGTCGCAACCTCACGCATCGACCGGCGGTACGTTCTGCTCGCGCTCACCGTGCTGCTGGTCGTCGCCGACACGCTCGCCGCCGCGGCTCCGAACTTTGCCGTGCTGCTCGTGGCCCGCATACTCCTGGGGATAGGAATCGGCGGATTCTGGGCTATCGGCGCCGGTATCGCAGGCCGTCTCGTCAAGCCGGAGTCCGCCATCCGCGCCACCTCGTTCATCACCGCGGGGGTGTCCGTCGCCACGGTCGTCAGCCTGCCGCTCGGCGCCTTCGTCACGTCACTGGCCAGCTGGCGCCTCGCCTTCGTCATCGGCGGCGCCCTCGGTGTCATCGCCCTGGTCGTGCAGCTTGCTCTGCTGCCGCGAGTCCCCGCAATCCACCGAGTTCGCTTCGCAACCCTCGGGGGGTTGCTCACCATCCCCCGGGCCAGGGTGGGCTTGATCGCCACGGCGTTCATCTTCGTCGCGCAGTTCGCGGCGTACACCTACCTCACGCCGTACCTGCAGCAGCTGGCGCAGGTCAGCCCGGACACGATCACACTGGCACTTCTCATCTTCGGGATCGCGGGCATCGTCGGCAACTTCGCCGCCGGCTATACCCTCAGTCGCAGTGTGATGGGCACTCTCGGCGTCTCGAAGTTCATCCTCGCGGGAGCGGTCGTGCTGCTTCCGATCCTCGCTCATTCCACAGTGGGAGTGTTCATCCTGCTGGTCGTCTGGGGGCTCGTCTGGGGTGCTCTGCCGCTCGGGACCCAGACCTGGATGGCCGCGGCATCCACGAATGGAGCCGAAAGCGGCCTCGCTCTTTTCGTCACCACCATTCAGCTGGCGATCGCCGGCGGATCTGTGCTGGGTAGTGTCGTGGTCTCGTCATTCGGACTCGTCGCCGACTTCTGGCTGGCCGGCGCTATCGCGGTCGTCGGTACCGTCGTGCTCGTCGGGCTCGGATTGAGGCGCTCGAACGCACTCCCCTCGTCCTCGGTCGGGCTAGTGCCGGCGACGCCGACAGAGGTGCCGTGCGCCGCGCCCTGCTAAGCCGTCAGAACTCGCCGACCGGGCACGACGACTAGCGGAACACCCGCCGCAGCCAGGCAGCGATGCCTTCGATGGCGAGCATCTCGGCCGGCGTCGGGCGGTCGCGAGTCGCTGCTCGGCGGGCAGAAGCGTGCCGATCGGAAACTCGTTGTGGGCGATTCGGCTGCGCAGGTCGGTGGCGAGATCCTGATACCTCGTCATGACGCCACCCCCGTGCTCATGCCGGGAGGTTCCCGTGGGAAGGTGAACGTCTTCTAAACGTCGCCTGTGCGCCTATGTGAACGCGAGTGTGCGCAGAAACGTGAGCAGCCGTTCCGCCGCCTCGGGCAGAGTCCCGTCGTTCTCGATCTCGAGATCGCAGGTCACGCCCGGTGCGGGGTCTGGCCGGGAGATCCGTTCGCGAATCGCCGCGGCATCCTCGCGGCCTCGCGCTAGCAGCCGCGCGGCACGAACGTCGTCAGGCACGGTTACGTTGACCGTATACAGCCGGGCGTAGCGTCGGCCGAGTTCAGACAGCACGCCGCGCGACACGTTCGCCACCGCGATCCCGCCGTTTCTGATGATGTCGTCGACCCCGATGGGCAGCCCGTACGACAGCCCGTGCGCGGCCCAGGCGACCGCGTGCTCGGCGGCGGCGAACTCGGCATCGCTCACCGGAAGGTGGTCCTCGCCGAGACCCGCCGCACGGGTGATCGAGCGGCGAACGAACACCAGCCGGTCATCGTGCGCATGGGCATGCGCGTAGTCCAAAATACTGTCCTTACCGACGCCGCTGCCGCCGAAGACGGCGACGAACGCGCCGGGCCCGATACCGGTCATGGGTGGCTCAGGCCACTCGGCGGCCGGTGCGCCACACACCGCGCACCACCGGCACCGGGATTCCGGCGGGGTGCTGCCCGGTCGGAGCACCGGAGTGGGAGTGAACCCGGATGAGATCACCGCGCAACCCGATGGCGATCCGACCGCGATCCCCGAGCCCGACGGCACGTGCCGGATTCGCACTGACGAAGCGTACGGCCGCCGGCAGGTCGATGACACCCTCGGCGACCACCCGGAACACCGCCTGCAGGGGGCTTGCCGGCACGTAGTCCGATGACAGGATGTCGAGCAAACCGGCGGCGAGCAGCCGCGCCGCCGCGACATTGCCCGATTGCGATCCGCCGCGCACGATGTTCGGAGCGCCCATCACGACGAGCTGGCCGTGTTCCCGCGCCCCCACGGCCGCGAGTTCTGTGGTCGGGAATTCCGAGATACGCGCTCCGAGCGCGGCCGACTCCTCGACGTGCTCGAGTGTGGCGTCGTCATGCGCCGCCAGCGCGATGCCGCGTGCCGTCGCCTTTGCGGCGATCGCGTGCCGGTTCGGCTCGGAATGCACCGCGGCGATCTGCTTCAGCTCGGCGATGTGCGACTCGATCTGATCGGCTTGCAGCCGGCCCTTTCCCACCATGTAGCGACGGAAGGCCTCGACATCCGCGTACTGCCTCTGACCGGGCGTATGGTCCATCAGCGAGGCCAGCCGCACTGCCGCCACATCGTCGTAGGCGTCGAACTCCTCCGCGCAGCCGGGCGCGGAGACCTCGCAGCGCAGATGGATGAAGTGGTCGGCCCTGGCGATGTCCGACTCGCTGACGTGGGTGATGGCGTCCGTCATGGCGCGGGCGAACTGCGATGCGTCATCGGCACCGGCCATCGCCCCGATGCGCACGGCGTCGAACACCGTTGTCGCACCGGCACTCGTGAGCTGAGCATCGTGGGCCAGCACGGCGGGGATCGGGTCCCAGTTGGTGCCCGGGCGCGGCATGATGTGGGACTCGAGGTGGTCGGTGTGCAGCTCGACCAGGCCGGGCAGCAGGTAGTCGCCCTCGAGATCCTCACCGGTCCCGAGCGGACCGGTCGTGATGTCGGTGATGAGCCCGTCGCGAATGAGCACCGCCCCTCGCACGATCTCGTCGTCCAGCACGATCTCTGCGTTGCGCAGCACGGTTTCGCGCGTCATTTCGCCTCCTCGGCGCTCAGCGGGTGGATGGAGTGCACGAAGAACTCGGCGCCCGGCTCCGGTTCGACGAAGACGACGAGAGCACTCACCGGCAGGTCGGCACCGAGGTAGGCGGCGAACTCGGCCCGCAGATCTGCTCCGACGGACTCGAGCTTGCGCTCGGGCAGCTCGTCGGTCAGCGTTATGTGAAACCGGAACTCGTCGAACACGTACGGATAACCCCACCGCTCGAGCAGTTCGCGCTGCCGTTCAGTCAGAAGTTCGGGATGCCTCCTGGCGATCTCCGCGTCGCTGGGCCGGGCGCGGAACCGGTCGAACTCCGACACGACCTGATCCGAAAGCGCGTGAAGCTCGGGCGCCGGCGCACCCGGCATGATCGCCCAGAACGACCCGATCGAGCGGATGTCCGCAGCGGGAACGGTGACCGCTCGGCGCGCGGCGGCGAACTCGGCCACCGCGGGAACGAGGTCGTCGTCGATCGAGAGGCCGTGGTGCAGCCGGAATGGTGCCTTGAGCGTCGCGTGATAGCCGTAGCGTCTGGCGCTCACCGTTCGCGCGATGCGCGCGTCGGCTCGTTCGCGCACCGCCGAGGCAACCGGCCCATCCCACGGGGGCAGCCCGGGAGCTACGTAGATGGCGCACCGAGCGGTCATGCGGCAGCACCGCCCCGGGAGGGTGAGATGGCGACAACGCGGTCGGCGAGCGCGTCCCGAACGTCGTCGTCGTGGAAGATCGCGAGAATACCGGCGCCTGCGGCCAGCTTCTCGCGCACCAGCTCGACGACCACCTCGCGGTTTCGGGCATCCAGCGACGCGGTCGGTTCGTCGAGCAGCAGCAGCGGACGTTCGGCGATGAAACCACGAGCGATGTTGACGCGCTGCTGCTCACCACCGGAGAAGGTGGCGGGAGGCAGAGCCCACAGTCGCTCCGGGATTCCGAGCCGGTCGAGCAGTTCGCCGGCTCGCACCCGCGCAGTCTCCACCTCCACCCCGCGCTCGCGCAGGGGCTCGGCCACGACATCCAGCGCCGGCACGCGCGGCACGGCGCGCAGGAACTGGCTCACGTACCCCATCGTGTCGCGGCGCGCGGCGAGTAGCTCCCGCGGAGACGCTGTCGCGAGGTCGAGAACGCCAGCCGGGCGGCGCAGCACAATGTGGCCGTCATCGACGCCGTAGCTGCCATAGACCATCTTCAGCACAGACGACTTGCCGACGCCTGATGGACCTCCGAGAACCACGCACTCCCCGGGACCCACGTCGAAGCTGAGACCGGAGAGCACCGGCAGTCGCTGCCCGCCGCGCAGGTGCACGGTGAAGGTCTTTGAGATGCCGTCGACGGTGAGGAGAGGGTTCATCATGATCAGCCCTGCAGAATCGACGAGACGAGAAGCTGGGTGTAGGCGGCCTGAGGGTCATCGAGCACCCTGTCGGTCAGGCCGGACTCGATCACCGCACCGTCCTTCATCACGAGAGTGCGGTGTGAGATCAGGCGCGCCACGGCGAGGTCATGGGTGACGATGACGACGGAGAGGCCGAGGTCGGCGACGAGCGAACGGATGAGGTCGAGCAACCGGGCCTGCACAGACACGTCGAGCCCGCTGGTGGGCTCGTCCATGAAGACGAGCCGTGGCGACACCACCAGGTTGCGCGCGATCTGAAGGCGCTGCCTCATGCCGCCGGAGAACGTGGTCGGATCGTCGTCGATTCGATCCACCGGAATCTCGACCCGCTCGAGCCACTCGGCCGCCTTCGCCCGGATGCGCCCGTAGTGTCGCCATCCGGTCGCCATCAGAGGTTCCCCCACATTGCCGCCTGCGCTCACGTGCATGCGCAGTCCGTCGGCCGGGTTCTGGTGTACGAAGCCCCACTCGCTGCGCCACAGCGTTCGCACCTCGCGTTCTGTCAGATCCGACAGCTCGGTGAGTTCGCGATCGCGGCGGTAGCGGATGCTGCCCTCATCCGTCGTAAGCCGCCGGGCGAGCATGCCGAGCAGCGTCGACTTGCCTGAACCCGACTCCCCGACGACGGCGAGCACCTCGCCGGGCCAGAGTTCGAAGCTCACGTCACGGCAGCCGAACCGATCGCCATAACGGTGACCGGCCCCCGTCACGCTGAGCAGCGGCTCCTCGTTTCCGATCACAGCGCCGCCATCCGTTCGCAGTGGTCGGTGTCAGAGCACACATAGATCGCGCCACCATGGTCGTCGACGATGACCTCGTCCATGTACACGCCCGTCGATCCGCAGAGCTCGCACGGCTGGGTGAAGCGCTGCGGTTCGAAGGGATGGTCTTCGAAGCCGAGACTCTCGACATGCGTGTATGGCGGCACAGCGTAGATTCGCTTCTCGCGCCCGGCACCGTAGAGGTGCAGGGCCGGGCTGCGGTGAAGCTTGGGGTTGTCGAAGCTCGGGGTCGGCGACGGATCCATGAGATAGCGGCCGTTGACCAGTACCGGGTAGGCATAGCTCGTGGCGATGTGCCCGTACTTGGCGATGTCCTCATACAGCTTCACGTAGATGAGACCGTAGTCCTCTAGTGCGTGCATGCGCCGTGTCTCGGTCTCGCGCGGCTCGAGAAAGCGAAGCGGCTCGGGTATCGGCACCTGGTAGACCATGATCTGGCCCTCGGCGAGCGGAGTCTCCGGAATGCGATGGCGGGTCTGGATGACCGTCGCGTCCTCGGTGCTGGTGGTCGTCGCGACCCCGGCGACCTTCTCGAAGAACTGGCGGATCGACACGGCGTTGGTGGTGTCGTCTGCGCCCTGGTCGATCACCTTCAGCACATCGCCGTCGCCGATGACGCTCGCCGTCACCTGCACTCCGCCGGTGCCCCAGCCGCGCGGCATCGGCACTTCGCGCGACGCGAACGGTACCTGGAAGCCGGGGATGGCGACGCCCTTCAGCAGCGCCCGGCGGATGACGCGCTTGGTCTGCTCGTCGAGGTAGGCGTGGTTGTACTCGATGACGGGAAAGCTCATGCGCCGAACTCCTCTCGCAGCTTTCGCACCAGGGCGAGCTCGGCCTGAAAGTCGACATAGTGCGGCAGTTTCAGGTGCTCGACGAAACCGGTCGCCTCCACGTTGTCGGCATGGCTGATCACGAACTCCTCGTCCTGCGCCGGCGCGGTGATGCGCTCACCGAGCTCACCCGAGCGTAGCGAGCGGTCGATGAGCGACATGCTCATCGCCTTGCGCTCTGAACGGCCGAAGACCAGTCCGTAGCCCCGGGTGAATTGGGCGGGCGCGCTCGACGAGCCCGTGAACTGGTTGACCATCTGGCACTCGGTCACCTCGATGCGGCCGATCGCAACCGCGAAGCCGAGTTCCGGCGGGACGAACTCCACCTCCACTTCGCCGACGCGCACCTCGCCGGCGAAGGGGTGGGTGCGACCGTAGCCGCGCTGCGTCGAGTAGCCGAGGCCGAGTAGAAAGCCTTCGTCGCCGCGGGCTAGCGCCTGCAGGCGCTCCGCCCTGGTCATCGGGAAGACGGTGGGGTCACGGGTGAGGTCAGCGGGTTCGGGGTCGGTGTCGCCGCTGACCGAATCCGGCTCGACGAGGGCGCCGGCCCCCATCAGGTCGGTGACGCGCGGCATCGGCCGGGGCTCGCCGGCATCCGTCGGCACCGCTTCGGGCTTACGATCGGCGAGCAGCCGGTGTGTGTAGTCGAAGGTGGCACCGAGCTGCTGGCCGCCCGGCAGGTCTTTGAAGGTGGCCGAGATGCGGCGCTCGGAGGGCAGCCCGGCGGTATCGATCGGCAGCGAGGTGCCGAAGCGCGGCAACGTCGTGCGATAGGTGCGCACCAGGGTGACCGCCTCGAGGGCATCGCCCTGCGCCTGCACGATGGCGCGTGCGGCCAGGTCGGGGTCGTACAACGAGCCTTCCGCCATCACGCGTGAGACCAGCATCCCGAGCTGGTCGCGCACCTGCACCGCGTCGAGTTCCGGCGTGTCTTCGGAACCGCGGCCGCGCTTCGCCAGCAGGGAGTGCGCATTGGCGATCGCCTTCTCTCCGCCCTTGACCGCGACATACATGCGTGCCCCTCCTACCGTTCCAGCCGGGTCGTGCGCGGCAGCCCGGTCACGGATGCCGCCCCCGCGATGATGAGGTCGACCCCGCGCGGAAAGCGGGCGTGATTCGCTGCCCACTGCTCCGCGAAGCCCGCGGCGAACGGCGGCGCCATCCAGCGCAGCGGATGCTCGAACCCCGGGCCGTCCGCCAGGTAGGTCTCCCCGGGCAGGCCTTCGGCATCGACCACGATGACCGTGGCGGACCTGTGCGGCGTCTCGTCGGTGCCCTGCGCGAAGTCTCGCAGGCCGGGCAGAGCCGCCGGAGCCGAGACCACGGCGAATGCTGCGTCCCGGAGGTCGTCGGCCAATGGCGCTCCGGTGTGGAACGAGAGCCAGGCCTCCAATTCGGGAGTGCGCTCGTTCAGCCAGAGCGGGGTCGCCTCGTCACACAGGGCGAGCAGCACGGCCCGCGCCGCCGCAGTCAGCTCCGCTGGCCCATCGGGCGTTGCGGGCACCGTGACCGCACGGGCCGGCCGAGCGAGCGCATCGAGCACCGCACGGAAGGTCGACTGGGCGTCGTGCACGGCATCCGCGAAACCGGCGAGAGGAATGCCGACCGTCACAGGTGCTCCCTCGTAACGGTGAGGAAGTCGACGACGGTGCTGCGCGCCTCGGCCCCCGCGGCCGCGTCGCGCGCGGCCTGTTCGCGCTCCAGCGGGTCGACCACACGATCGATCACGGCATCCCGCTGGCCCGCGTCGGCGAGCAGAGCGTCGAAGATGGCGGCGAGGCCGGCATGCTCAGGGTCGCTGCCGAGCACGTACGAGGTGCCGACGGTCTCATCGGCGAGGGCTCCCCCGCGCAACAGCACGGTCGCACGCACTACGGTCGCTTCGCCGAGGTTGAACCGGTCCCCCGCGCCGCCGATGCGGCCCTGCACCATCACGTGGCCGGACTCCGGCCCGCGCAGGTACTCGGCGCTCGGCGCATCGGGCCAGGCTGCCCAGAGTGCGGCGAGCCGCGCGGTGCCCGCCGAGGCGAGCACGCGTGCGGCGCGCTGTCGCACAACGATGTCCGCCGGACTGTCGCTCATGGCGTTCTCCTGAGTTGTCTAGATCATCAGACAACTCAATGCTAGGGCGTGGAAGACGACGAGCGCGACACGATCCGGTGAACAGATGATGAAGTCGGCACCCCCGGATGGCATGCTGGGCGGATGGAGAGCAGCTCGAGACCCGCGAACGGCTACACCGCGTGGCGGCTCATCGCCGAGGAGCTGCGAGCCGACATCGCGGAGGGCCGGCTCCAGCCGGGCGACAGGCTGCCGAGCGAAAACGACCTGGCCGAGCGGTTCGGGGTGCACCGGCAGACCGCGCGACAGGCGGTGTCCGCGCTGTCCACCGAGGGGCTGGTGAGCGCCCGGCGCGGCAGCGGCACCTTCGTGACCGAGGGTCACGTGCTGGTTCACCGCATCGGCCTGCGCACCCGGCTGGGCAGCAGTCTCGGGCCGACCGGAAGCGCGCCCGGCGCCCGGGTGCTCTCCCACGTCACGGAACCGGCACCGGATGCGGTGGCCGCCCGCCTGCGCCTCGCCGGCCCCGAGGGCACCCGCATCGAAACGCTCAACTCGGTCGACGGCCGACCGATCACTCGCGCGACCCACTGGTTCGACCCGGTGCGGCTGCCCGGCATCGTGAACGCGCTGCGGCGCACCGGCTCCGTCACCTCGGCGCTGCAGGAGGCCGGCATCGACGACTATGTGCGGCTGTCGACCACCATCACCGCGCGTTACGCAACCGGCTCGGAGGCCGCCGACCTCGCGCTCGAGCCCGGCTCGGTGGTGCTCGTCACTCAGGGCGTCGACGCCCTGCCCGACGGCACGCCGCTGCAGTACATCGTCACCAGGTTCGCGGCATCGCGGGTCGCGCTCGACATCGAGCACCCGGCGGTCACTCCCGACTGAGCAGGACCGCGTGGGGGTCGCCGTCGCGTCGGTCGCCGAGCGGTCATCCCTCAGTTCGGCGGTAGACGTTCACCACGACACCGGACGGAAGCGGGGTGCTCTCCGCAAGCCTCAGCCGGCTGGCTGCGAAGCCATCCGAGAACAGTCTCTTGCCCCCGCCCAGCACCAGGGGGTACACGAGCAGCCGATACTCGTCGACGAGGTCATGTGCCCGGAGGGTGCGAAACAGATCGGAGCTGCCCCAGACGCGAATCTCGCCGCCCTCCTGCTCGCGCAGCTTCCGCACCGCACCGGGTACGTCTGAACCGAGCAGGTGCGAGTTCTTCCAGCCGAGTCCGGTCAGCGTGCGCGACGCGACGTATTTGGGGATGCGGTTGTAGCGCCGGGTCAGCTCGCCCTGGAAGCCCTCGGCGTTCTCATCCCACACGCCCCACGATGCCGAGAAGATGTCATAGGTCTTGCGGCCGAGCAGCAGACCCTCGGTGCGGCTCTCCCATTCGGCGACGACATTGCCATCCTCACCGCCGAACCGGGCATCGAAATCCCTCGACCAGCCCTCATTCGCGAACCCGCCAGAGGGGTCCTCCCCCGCACCGCCGGGCGCCTGCACGACGCCGTCGAGGCTGATGAAGGCCTGAAGTACTATCTGGGTCATGGTCGGTTCTCCTCCGCTCGCTTACGATTGAACACCGCGCGCAGCCGAAGGTGGAAGACCATTCAGCGTGTCGAGAGCGGGAACGGTCACTGATCCTGCCGCCTGGCGGTCAGCTCCGAGCGAGCAGGTCCTTGTGATGGATCTCCGCGACATTCGGGTGCGCGCGCAACCGGTAGCGCAGCACGTTCTCGCCGTAAGTCTCCAGGATCGGGCTGTCGGTCGGGTCGGCGGTGACACCGCGAGTCTCCGCCCGCAAGCCCGGCTCGAGTTCGAGGTGCGGCATCCTCGCGTCGAGGGCGGGATTGAAGAAGAACGGGATCGAGATGCGATCGCTGCCGACCCTCGGCGAGACGACGCGGTGCAGGGTCGCCTTCAGGTAGCCGTCGGTGGCGAGCTCGAACATCTCCCCGATATTGACGACGAACGCCCCGGTTACCGGCGGGGCCTCGATCCACTCCCCCTCGTGTTCGACCTGCAGCCCGCCCTTTCCGGGTTCCACGAGCAGCAGGGTGAGCACGCCGCCATCGCGGTGGGCTCCGACGCCCTGCTTCGGTTCGACATCCGTCTCACCCGGGTAGCGCACGATCTTGATAAGCGAGAAGGGTCGCTTCCCGAAGGCGTCGTCGAATACGTGCTCAGACTCACCGAGGGCGATCGCCCAGTTGCGCAGCAGACGCAGCGCTAGCGCGTTCAGCCGCTGCCGCCATTCGTTGACGGTCGCCTCGAGTTCGGGCAGTGCGGGCGGCCACAGGTTGGGACCCTCCAGACGCCAGTAGTCCGGGGTGCCTTCGGCCGCGCCGACCGGTTCGCGATCCTCGCCGATGTCGATCTGCTCGCGCCAGTCGACCTTTCCGTTGGTCAGCTCCTTGCCGACACGGGTGTACCCGCGGAACTGCGGGCTGCGGATGTTCTCGATCGCGAGCTTGTCGACCTCCGGCAGGTCGAAGAACCGCCTCGACAGCCCGAGAACCCGGTTTGTCAGCTCGGGATCGATACCGTGACCGACAAGGTAGAAGAAGCCGACGTCGTGGGTCACCTGGTGCAGGCGCTGACGGAAGTGTGCGGCGCTCTCCGCGCCGGCATCCAATTCGGAGATGTCGAGAATGGGGAGCGAGTCGAGCATGCTCCGATACTCGCAGGGGACGCGAGACGGGGTGCGAAGATTACGCTCGACGACAGGCGCGGCGCTCAGGCGGGACGTTCGGCCCGGTGCACGCCCGCCGGATGCGATGAAATGGCGGAACAATCGAGTCTGGAGTCGGCACCGTGGGACAGTTCGGGTTCTCGTACATCGGCGCGGCATTCCTGGTCGCACTCTTCGTTCCCAATATCGTGTGGGCCGCCGCAGCGCGGCCGGAGGGCTATGACCCCGGGCCGGAGAACCGCGTTCTGCAAGCGCTCGAGCGAGTCGGGCAGGTGCTCACGGTGGCCACCGCGCTGCTCTTCTCAGACACCAACCTTCACCCCTGGTCATCCTGGTCGTGGTGGCTCGTCGGCGCCGTCGCACTCATGGTCGCGTACGAGGCGGCCTGGGTGCGGTACTTCGCCGGCCGGCACACGATGGGGAACTTCTATCGAAGCCTGCTAGGCGTACCACTGCCGCTTGCGACCCTGCCGGTTGCGGCGTTCCTTCTCCTCGGCATCTACGGGCGACTGCTCCCCTTGATCGGGGCGAGCCTGATCCTGGGCTTCGGTCATATCGGAATTCATCTGCAGCATCGTCGAGCGCTGGCCACCCCGCACAAAGGCGAGTGAGCGACCGGAGCGCTGGCGCTAGTGCGTCAAGGCCGGGCTGTGCGCTTCGGCGAACTCCGGCTGGAACTCGAACACCAGGCGTGCGGGGATCTTTCCAGAGAGCACCTCGGCGATGGCCGTGTTGACATCTTCGATGTGACGGCTCTCCCCGATGACCCGCGTCTTCCCCTCCGCATGCAGTTCGAAGACCTCCGCGAGGTCCTGGCGTGTGCCGACGATCGAGCCGATGATCGAGATACCCTTCAGCACGGTTTCGAAGATCGGGATGTTCATCTCACCCTTCGCGGGCAGAGCGACGCAGATCAGGCGCCCACCGCGGCGTAGCGAGGCGAACGCCTGCTCGAAGACCTTCGACGACGCAGCCAGCACCACCGCGACATCAGCACCCCCGAGAGCCTGAATGGCGGCCACCGGGTCGACTTCTGCAGCATTGAGGGTGTGCTGCGCGCCGAGATCGCGGGCCAGTTCGAGCTTCTCGGCCTCGACGTCGACCGCGATTACCGAGCCGCCCATGATTCTGGCGTACTGCACGGCCAGGTGACCGAGTCCCCCGATACCGAAGACCGCCACACGCTCGGTCGGTGTGATCGACGCCACCTTCAGCGCCTTGTACGTGGTCACGCCGGCGCAGGTCAACGGCGCCGCGTCGAACGCGCTGACGCCGGCCGGCACCGGCACCACGAAACGCGCCGAAGCCACCGCGTATTCGGCGAATGCGCCGTCGACGGAGTACCCGCTGTTCTGCTGCGATTCGCAGAGCGTCTCTCGCCCATCGATGCAGTATCGACATTCCCCGCACGCATAGCCCAGCCACGCGATCGCGACACGCTCGCCGATCGCACGACTGGTCACGCCCGCGCCAAGCTTCTCGATGATCCCTACGCCCTCGTGCCCGGGAACAAATGGAAGCGACGGTTTGACGGGCCAATCGCCGTGAGCCGCATGGATATCGGTATGGCACAGCCCGCAGGTCTCCATGCGAACCAGAACCTCGCCGGCACCCGGCTGGGGAATGCTCCGCTCATCGATCGATAGCGGCTCACCGAAACTGGAAACAACTGCTGCCTTCATGGCCTGACGCCTTTCAGAAAGGATCCCAGGTTTGGTCGAGGGACCATGGCTCAACGGTGCACCCGAACCGCATCGCGCGGCAGGGCCAAAGGTCCCGGCTCGGGGTTCGACCGACAGCTCGGCATCGCGGGAACGCATGACTTAGTACCTC
>JAZJYU010000012.1:14010-14742 GCA_040390225.1 Actinomycetota bacterium
GCACGGGAACTCCTGCCGGGAGAAGAACCCATTTCATGACCACCACACACACCAAGAAGCACCGCACACGTCGCCTCATCCTCACTGCTGCTGGATCACTTCTCGCCGTGATCGCACTCGGCCTCGGCCTCATCCTGGTGCTCGGCGGAATCTTCGTGCCGTCGACCTACCTTCAGCCGTGGAGCGCGACGTACTACACGCAGTTCAAGGACCCCCGCATGCAGGTGGTCGCGCACGCCGTTCTCGCCCCGAGCGGGCACAACATGCAACCGTGGACGGTCCGACTCGACCCCGCCGACCCGAATGTGCTCTCGCTGTATGTCGACCCGACCCGCCTCACTCCCGCCGTCGACCCGCTCGCGCGGCAAACACTCGTCTCGCAGGGCACCTTCCTGGCCTACCTGCAGGTCGCAGCCGCGCACCTGGGCTACTCGACGACCATCGAGCTGTTCCCTGACGGCGCGTACGACGAGACCTCCCTCGCGCAGTCGATGAGCGCACTCCCCGTCGCACGTATCACCTTGGCGAAAGACGGCTCGGTCGCGACCGACGACTACGCCTCGTTGTTCCGCTCAGACACCAACCGGTCGCCGTACACTTCGGCACCGCTCACCGCGTCGCAGACGGCAGCGCTGAACGAGATCGCGGTCGGGTCGCCGGCAGAGCTGTCCGTCCTCAGCGACAAGCAAGACCTGACGACGCTGGGCGATCTCGCGAAGAAGGGCACGCTCA
>JAZJYU010000013.1:0-17194 GCA_040390225.1 Actinomycetota bacterium
GCGGCCCTCGTGATCGCGGGCACGCAGGCGGGTCCGGCCGGTGCGAAGGCTGCGCCACTGGCCGCCTACGTGCTGGCCGGACCCCGGTCGCCGGCCTGCGTGCGGATCGTAGTGATCAGGGACCAGTCCGGCTCGATGACCGCGTTCCAGGCGGCGCGCGACGACGCGATGCGACAGCTGGTGAGCTGGAGTGCCTCAACGCACACGCTGCGGGCGACCGATAGTCTCGCGATCGTGGACTTCGCCGGTGACGGCAAGGTCGCCCTCAGCACCACGCCGATCAGGTCGGTCGGACCGATTCCGGGCGATGCCGCGACCAACCCGGACGGGTCGGACCTGAACGCGGCCATCGAGGCGGTCGCGACGCTGCCGACGAGCACCTGCCGGACGAGTCTCATCGTGCTGTCCGATGCCCTGGTCACGGGACTCGACTCGACCGCCAGGGCGGCTCTCACGTCGAGCGGTGTCACGAACGTCGCCCTCATCCTGCCCGGACACCTTTCTGTTCCCGACCTCTGGAAACACGACTTCCCCTACGCCGATGTCTTCGTCTCCTCGGGCAGCGACCCGGATCTCACCGCCCGGTCGGTGGCCCAGGCGGTCGCGCACAGCGTCGGCCAGCGGATGGAGAAACGCTGAGCCGGCCCCACGGTGTGGGGGATGCGTCGTCGCGAGCGTCGGTGCAGGGTGCCGGATGCGTGTCCCCCGCTTAGCCGGTCGCGGTCGTCAGTCGGGAGGAGACGGCAGGCGCGAGAACGTCATGATGGCCCGAACCGCATCCTTGACCACCTGCGTACCGCGCTTCGTGTTGGTCGCCACGGCCCAGGCCCGCACCGCATCGTCGAGGGTTTCGCCGATATCATCGGCGAGGTCGTGGCCCTGGAGGAGTGCGGGCAGCGGCTGCGCCTCGCCGGGCACCTTGGCGGCGTCCGCGAGAGCGCGTGCGGCGATCACGATCGGGCGCTCGCGCTTCTCGGCTTCAGCCCGCAACCACACGGTGAATGCCTCAAGCACCTTCACGGCGCCGACACTGGGGAGGCCGGGCATTCCGGCGTGCTGCCACTCCAGGCGTCGCACCGGCAGCACGTCGAGGAAGTATTCGATCCAAGTCGGGGTCGTGAACATCCTGAGCGCCGGGTCGTCGGGCTCGATCGCGTCGGAAGGGTCGCCGACCGCCTGGTCGGCCGTGTCCGCGTCGGTCAGCTCCACTTCGAGCGGCCGCTTTCGGGCGGCAGCGAACACATCGTTTGCTCGCAGCTCCTCGAGCTGCTCCAGCGCACTGTGCACCGACCCCAGGGTCGCCTGTGTCGGCCGACGGCCGAGCTGCTCGTTCTTGATCCGCTCCGCGTAGTAGGCATCGAGCACGACATCCCGAAGCTGGTGCACCACGAAGATGGTGAACGGGGTAGCCATCGTCACGTCGAGCGTATGCTCCTCGGTCACGCTGATGATCGTCTGCACCGCACCGACCGGCCACAGCGCGTCGAGCTGCAGTGCGGTCGAACGGCTGTATGGCAGCAGCCGCAGCAGTTCGTTCCCGTACGCCTGTCTCGGCGTCACCTCGTCGCCGGGTGAGGGCACGCCGAACCCCGACCTGGCCAGCAGGGCCGACCAGCCGTCATCCCGCACCCGGGCCATCGGCTCAGTGTCGAAGAACGACTGCGCGGATGCGGCGCCACGCACCAGATCGAACTTTCCGAACGGCCGCGCGCCTGCGCTTCTTTGCGCGCGAAGACGGGCCGGGAGCGCGTCGAGCGCCGACCGAAGGGCGTGGTCGAACGGGATCCCCGTCGGGTCGAGCCCGGTGGCCCCCCTGATGACCCCGTGGAAGCTGCCGACCGACTCGGACTCGTGAGTCATCGCGATGGCAAAGGCGACGGAGTGCCGATGCTCGGGTTCCGCGAGTCCGAAGGGGAAAGCCGCACGTCGTATCTCGCGTTCCAGGTGCAAGAAGTAGGCCTCCTCGACCTGCTCGGGAGTCGCCCCGCCAAGTCGGCTCGCGCTCTCGTGCAGGCGTTGCACCGTCTCGTGGTTGCGCCCGAACAGCAGTCGCTGGAAGCCGTACAGGTCCGGATTCCGCCACAGCTGGAACTGCCCAACCGTCTCGCCGGACGGAGCCTCCGCCTTCTCGGTCGAGAGGTAGGCGGATGGCGGCCGATACTGTTCACCGAGGAGGAGGGGCGGCAGTCGCCCCTCGCGCAGGAAACCCGGGCTGAGGTCTCGCCAGGCCGCCGCGGGTACGTCGTCCGTCGCCGCGGCCTCCAGCAGATCGAAACGCCGCAGGGCCAGCCGGGGGATGACCCGAACGAGAGCGTCGATCGCCTCGATCGAGAGCAGGATCGTGACGACCTCGAGCTGTTCATCGAGAGTGAACCCCGGCCGGGGCAAGCTCTGGCCGCGCAGTCGATGCCGGGCAGCGCGGATCGATTCCGCGGCTCCTTCGTCGTCGGCGTAGTGGGCGATCAGGGCATCCGCGCGTGCGTGCATGGCCCGGGCGATGACCTCCCTGACGTATTCCGGGGGGAGTTCTGTGCTGGGCCTGCTGTGATCGTGATCGATCGGAGGGATCTCGGCGGTCATCGCGTTCCAGTGGTTGGGTGCCCGGTAGACTTCCGGCAATCCTACCGATTGCCACCGCACCGCCCGCCCGCTGGAGGCCGCCACATGACCCGGCCGACGGTCACCATGCATGGAGTCGATGCCGGCGACTCCTACTACTTCTGGCAGTGGGTGCATGACCCGTCGAGCGAACCCCAGGCGCACGTGATGCCCCGGGCCGATCTGGCGCCGTTGCTGCACAGGCTCGATGAATCATTGCCCGGCAGCACCGGGACCGAGACCTTCACCACCGGATTGTTCACCCGGTACGCGACCGAATTCGTCTTCTCCCGCGCGCTGAGCCGGGTCGCGCTGCCACGAGCGCTCGCCGCCCAGATCGTGGAGAAATTCAATGAGCACGGCGGGCCTGTGCTCCTCCGAGTGCAGCCGTCGCCGTCCTGTTCCCGGATCCCCTGGGAGTTGCTCACCATCGGCGATGACGCGGACCCGAAGCGTCTGGTCGACTATGCGGACATCGTCATCGACCCTCCGCCGGACATCAACTCGGGCCGTGCCGCCGAACCGGCCGAGTGGGAACCGGAATACGCTGCCGCGCCCGCCCTGTATGTGGTCGACCCCTTCACCGACCGCGTGCAGGGCCCTGTGCTCTCCGCGGCACAGCGCGAGGCGTTCCCCATGCACTCTCCCGTGCGCGATAACCCCGAACCCGGGAAAGAATTCGGCCGCCTTCAGCTGTCGGAACAGCTGCGCACCCGTCCCTCCCGCCTGTTCTATCTCGGGCACGTGGCGAGTTCCAGCAGCCAGCCGGGTGCCTCAGCACTGCTCCTGAGCGATCCACCCTGGACCTTCGGTGTGACGGACGTGATCGAGGGGAACGGCCACGCCATCCGCCCGCTGTCCGCCTTCGACCTCATCGAAGGAACCTGGCGCGCCCCGCTTCGGCTGCCCGCCATTCTCGAGCGCGCGGCCGCGGGGGAGAAACCCGGGTCGATGCTGTGGCCGGGCGGAAAACGGGGCAGCAGGGCACTCGGCGCGGCGATCTGGCCGATGCCGGCCCGGGTGGCGCTCGTCGCCTGCAATTCCGGCGGCGACCTCGCGCATCCTGAGCCCTTCGGTCTCGTCATCGCGATGCTCAATGCGGGCGCCGGCCTGGTCACCGCCACCCGGTGGACGCTCCCGACCGACGACGCCCTTCACAGGTCCGTTCCGGAAGCTCGACACGCCCAGCCGCTGTTCGACATGGCCCTCGCCATCGACGATGCGCACCGTCAGGCCGATCCGGTGCCGGTGATCGCCGAATGGCAGCGCGTGCGGCTTGCCGCGTGGAAGGCGTCGCGTGGAGCACAGGAGCATTCCCCGGTGTTCTGGGCGTCGCTCTCGACCTACCTCGCACCACGCAACCCGCCCGAGCCTATTCCGGCGGATGAGCTGAAGCGATTGCTCGAAGGCTGACAGTTTCGGCTGCGGAACCTGCGTAGGTCTGCGAACGGGCCCATCCGGGGCCCGAAGTCAGGAGATCTGCACCATGTCCGCTTCATCCCTTCGCCGCGCGATCGCGGCACTGCTGACCCTCGCGGTCATGTCGACTCTCGCCGCGTGCAGCGCGGCGTCGTCGACCGAGACCGCCTCCACTACGCCCATCGTGAGCGCGGACTGTCGTTCGCTGTTCGCCCTCCCCGCAGACGAATCGGCCCCGAAGGTCGCCATCGTGTCGGATGACACCGCCTCCGCCGGCCACATGATGCTGACCGGTGCAGCCGAGAAGGCGGTCGCAACGGCCTCCAGGGCGAACGGGACTGTGTCCGTGCTCTCCATCGACGGCGCCAACGCCCAGCCGGACTGGCTGGCCCGCTCCTCCGCGCTTAATGATTCCCGGCTTGCGGCCGACACGAGTCGTCACCAGCGAATCGTTCAGCTCGCTCCGCAATGCGTGAGCCAGCTGATGGCCACGGGTCGCCCAAAGCAGAAGGGGTCTGACGTGCTCGGTGCCCTGCAGCTCGCGGCTCACCAGCTGAACGGTTCGGGAACCCTCATCGCATACACCGACGGACTCGCGAACAGCGGGCTGCTCGACTTCAGCAAGCAGCAGTTCGGTGCGGACCCTGCCGACATCGTGAGCGCGCTCGCCGCGATCGGGCAGCTCCCCCCTTTGAAGGGCATCGCCGTGAGCATTACAGGCATCGGACAGGTGAGTGGCGCTCCGCTCAACCAGAAGATCGTCAGCTGGTTCGTGTCGGTCTACAAGGAACTCTGCCGCCAGTCGGGCGCAGCGTCCTGCTCGGTGAGTTCGGGACCCACGCTGGATTCGACCGTCCGCACGGGCCTTCCGGCCGATGCCGCCCTGCCGCTGCCGGTGTTCTCGGCCCCCGTCGTCGATGGAAAGGCGTGCGTGCTGACCATCGGGAGCGCGGCACTCTTCGGCGGCAACTCCGCGGTGCTCGGGTCTGCGGCGGATGTCGCTCTCGACTCGATCGTGGACCGGATGAAGAACGGCACGCCGACCGCCGAAGTCGATGGGTACACCACCACCTTCGGTGACCCGGGCTTCAACACTCAGCTGTCCACCGAGAGAGCACAGGCAGTCGTTTCGCGCCTCGTGCAGCTGGGCTTGAAGCAGTCCCAGCTCGTCGCGGTCGGCAAGGGTGGAAGCGACCCCGTCGCCCAGCCCGACCACGACGCCAACGGCCCGATCGAATCGGCTGCGAGCCAGAACAGGAGGGTTGAGGTCAGAATCACCGGCCTGGCGAAGTGCGCCTGATCAGTCGGTGAGATGGCCCGGTGCGCCCAGCGATGCGGCGCGCCGGGCCACATGCATGTCAACGAGTTCGACGGTGGCATCGTCGGGAGACTCGAAGCAGGCGAGCGCTGTCACTCGCATCGCCGCCACTTGCTCGCCCGGGGTGGCGTCGAGCTCCCTGCTCGATCGCATGGCCCGAACCACGAAGTGTTTCACGATGGCGTCGGCGACGAGGCCGAGCCATTCCTGGGCGTCGGTCTCCTCGGTGCGCTTCCATATGCCGCCGTCAAAGGTCACCAGGCCGAGAGCAGGCAGTCGAGAGATCACCGTCTGGGAGTCCGTGACCGAGATGTTCGTCGCGCTCAGGAGCCGTCTGGCCAGTGGTGGCCACTTGGTTCCGGGCGCCACGAGACCGCTCCAGAGTTCCTGCGCGATCGCGTGTGGTGCCGCCATCCCGGGCGCCGCCGCCGGCTCCACCGGTCGCGCCGGTTCACTGG
Source organism: Actinomycetota bacterium (assembly GCA_040390225.1). Classification (GTDB taxonomy): domain Bacteria; phylum Actinomycetota; class Actinomycetes; order Actinomycetales; family Microbacteriaceae; genus Lacisediminihabitans. The sequence continues at coordinate 5,794 of JAZJYU010000013.1, forward strand.
GTCTGGTGGCTTCGGGTTCCGGCGGGTTGGTCTGGTGATCCTTCAGCGTCACCCACGCCGATACGGCGGGGATGGTGATGTGCTGATCGAACACGGCCGCGAGCAGGGTCTGCTGTTGGCCGAACAGCGGAAAGCTGATGCAGATCACGCGCTTGCCCAGCCGCTTCAGCTCGGCGACCAGCGGGTGGTAGTCGGTGTCGGCCGCGACGATGATCACCGTGTCGAGGTCTTCCGGACCCGTCGCAGCAGAAAGGATGGCCCGCGACGCGAGCAGGATATCCCCCGCGTTCTTCAGCGAGGCCGACTGGTCCCGGCCGCGGCGGGACAGCGGCGGAACGTGCTGGAGGCTGTAGCCGAACTCATGGTGCATCAACGAGGCGGCGATGACCCGTGCCTTGTTGTCCCACTTGCCGTAGGCCTCGCGCAGCAGCACTTCACCCTGTTGGGCGGCGCGCCGCTCGATCTCCGCGAACACCCGCTTGTAGTCGGACAGCTTCAGATAGTCGTTGATGTGCTGTTCGAGCACCGACACCGAGCGCCAGTACGGCAACACGTTGTCGGCGTCGACGAACAGGCCGACACGCCTGCTCTGCTCACCCGCTACGACCACAGCTGCGCGCCGATCGTGAGGGTCGGCGTGAGCGACTTCGGGTCGTCGATCGACACGGCCTTGTCGCCGGACCAGGCCACCGACATCCTCACCACTCGCACGGCCTTGCCGAACAGGGCTTCCGAGTCGCTGCCGACGACCACCGCGGTCACCTGGCTGCCTGGTTCGGTGAGCGATGTGTTGATCGCCCACCGGCTGGCCCGCTGGGCGACCGCCCGTTCGAGTTCATCGCCAGACGGAGTATCCGCCGCGGACGGAGCCTGGGGACTCCGGATGCCGGCCGGCGGCAGGTGCATGAGCTGCACCAGGCGTCGCTGCAGCGGCCCGACAGCCGGTCCCCATTCGCCCGCGATGGCGGAGTCGCTCCAGTTGCGTACGAGCACCCGTTCGCGCAGGTCGCTTCCGTGGGTGCGCGCCAGGTCGAAGATGCGGTCGAGCAGGGCGGAGATCGGGAACGATTGGTCTGGGTGCTTCGCCGACCCGGGAGCGTGCGGAAGGATCTTCTCGCCGTTGATGAAGACGCCGACGATCCCGGCGTCCGACGGTGAGCCGGTCATGCGCTGCGCAGTGCGCGGAAGAACATCTTCTCGGCGAGAGACAGCACGGGGAGTTCCGCGACCATGGCGGCCGCAGCAGCCGGGTCGCGCAGAGCAGCCGCACGCTCGTTGCAGATCGCCTGACGGCTGGCGTCACGCTGGCTGCTGTCGTCGTCCGACCGTTGCGACGCCAGCTGAAAAGCCCTGGCGGCATGCGCCCAACGCTCCCGGGTCACCGGCACGTTCTGGGTGGTCTGACCGAATCTGCCCTGGGAGTCCGGAAGCCGCTCATCGAGATATCCTCGAGTCGCCTCCCGCATACCGAGCAGTCGATCGCGTTCGACGCTGCCCGCCGGCGCGCGCAGACTGTTCACGGCATAGACCTGCACGTGCTCTCCCGTGGCAGGACGATGGTCGAGGTGGCACTGGCCGACGTATTCGTTCTCGGTCGCGCTGTATTCGAGCGCGCCGGCGGCGAGGTACTCGCCACCCGACGATGTGGTCACGCCGAACATGAGCGATCGCGAGATCGCCCGGCCTGGAAGCCCGCGGGGCGCAGCGGCGACCCGCACCTCGATCCGCTGTGTCGGTGAGCCGACCCAGCGCCAGCTCACCGTGTCTTCGTCCGTGCTGAGTGCGTTTCGCACCACCAGATTCCAGTCGACCGTGTCGGTGCGGGTTTCGTCATCGCCGCCGCCCGCACCCGCGTGCGAGGCCGGCTGGATCGAATCCCCGGCGAGTTCGAGGAAGACGGTGTCGAAGTCGATATCGCCCGCAGCCCGGGCGGCTGCGGTGCGGGCGCTGAGGTCGCGGGCCAGCGACTGCAGTTCGGCGCTTTCGGATTCGCTGATATCCGGGAGGTAGGCGGCCTCGGCGATCTCCAGCGCGCGGGCGACGAGGTCGTCGTCCGTCATCCAGTCGACCCCGTCGTCGGCCACCAGCTCTCGGGCCCGGGTGAGCAGTTTCGGGTATGCACGGTCGAACCGTTCCCCGGCCAGCTGTTCGGTGCCGAGTGGCGCCAGCTCGTGCGCGAGCAGGCCGATCTCGATGTCGAAGTCCCCCTGGTCAAGCGGCAGCACCGCGTAGTCCTCGAGCCAGAGCAGAAAGCCCAGTCGTGCGATGCCGCGCCATCGATCTTCGGCGAGTTCGAGAGTGGTCGTCGTCGGCTCGAACGGCCTCTCCCACACGGCACAGTCCGCCGCTTCGCCGATGAGCGCCGCCGCGCCCGCGCCGACCAGGTCACCGAGGAGCCCGTGCGACCCCTCCTCGAGCGCGAACGCGTCCAGGCGATAGAACCGCTCGGGATGCAGTGGGTCGATCCAGATGGTGACCCCGTCGGACAGGCGCACCGGACTCGAGCCGAGCGGTCCATCGATGCCGCCGGGCGCAATCACAGAGGCGTAGCCGCCCGCCGCGATCGCCACCTGCACCTCAGCCAGCACAACGCCCATGGTCCCCTATATTGCACCATCCGGGCCGTGCAGTTCTCGGTGCGTGACCTGCGTAGGTCGGTGACTCGCCAACCGAACCCAGGAGAACCCGAATGACCGAACACCAGCCCAGCTCCGTCTCGACCTCTCTGATGGTGAGCGCAGCCCGCCAACTCGACCAGGAAAGTCGGGCGGCCGTCGCCGAGTCGATCTCGGCCGGCATCGTCGGTCTTCTGGGATTGGACGACACGACCCGGTTCGTCCTCGGTCTTGGCAGCGAGGCGGACTCGGGCCTCGGCGTCATCGGGGTCACCGTGGAGGGTGCCGATGGCTCGATCTCCCGGTATGTCGACGGGCTCGCCGACGAGCTCGACATCGCCTTCGTGGTCGCACGCGGGGAGGCAGTCGAGCGGGCTGCCCTGCGGTGGGGTTTCTCGGCAGTGCGATCGAGTCGCACCGGATTCCAGTCGACGGCCGAGCGACAGCAGTCCGACACGCTCGTCGAGGCCCGGGGCATTGAAGGCGACGAGTTCCGCGTGCTCGCCCGCGCCTGGCTCGCACTCTGTGCACGGCACCCAGGACTTCGACTGGACCTTTCGGCGCGCTTCAGCCCCGAGAGCGGCAGTCGGCGCGCATACCGTGTCACCCCGTCCGTCAACTTCGATGGCGAGCTTCCGCTTCGCGCGCGTGCCCTCCTCCGGCGCATGCTGCCGGAACTCGAGCTGCTGCCCTTCGCCGGCCCGGACGGAATCACCCTCGCGCTGGACGCCGAACGTGCAGCGGCTGTTCTGCAGCTGCCGGTCGCAGGCAGGGAGCCGCTGCCCGGCATCCGGCTCGCAACCGCGCGGCTGTTGCCGATGCTCTCGCCGGGCGAACCCGCCAAAGAGGGCGCGTTCCGCGTGGGCACCGGTTTCACCGCGGCAGGCAAGCCCGTTGAGGTGTGCCTCGAGGAATACGAGCTCACCCGGCACACGCACGTGGTCGGGCAGACCGGGGTCGGCAAGAGCACGTTCCTTGCGGCCCTCGCCCACGGTTATGCCGTGAACGGCAAGGGAATGCTGGTCATCGACCCGCATGGCACTCTCGTCGATCGGATCCTCGCTGAACTGCCGGAGCCGGCGCGCGATCGCACCTGGGTGATCCGCGCCGGCGACCTCGAACATCCGGTGCCGCTGAATGCGCTCGCGACCGTTGACGCGGTGCAGCTGGACATCGTGATCCAGGATCTCGTGCTCATCTTCTACAAGCTCTTCGACCCGCGCCACACCGGAATCGTCGGACCCCGTTTCGAGGCCTTTCTCACCAACGGGCTGCGCGGACTGCACGCTCTCAAGGGAACGAGGGCCAGCCTGCTCGACGTGCCAAGGGTGTACCGCGACAGGGACCTCGAGCGCGCCGTCGCCGATGCCGTGACCGATCCCCAGCTGGTGGACTTCTGGCGCCGCGAAATGCGTGAATTCAGTTCGAGTAGTCGCTCCGAGGTGATCGGCTGGGTGACCAGCAAATTCGACCGATTCGGCAACACCGCCGCCATGCGGGGCATTCTCGGGAGCGGGGCCGATGCCTTCGATCCGGCACTGGCAATGGACGAGCATCGGATCATCCTTCTCGATCTCTCCAAGGGCAAGCTCGGCGAGGTCGCGTCGCACCTGCTCGGCTTTCTCTACCTGACCCGCTTCTGGTCGGCGATGCCCAACCGCCTGGGCGACGACGAATTCGGATTCATCGTGGACGAGGTGCAGTCCTTCAGCGCTTCCAGCCTGCCGTCGCTGCTCTCCGAAGGGCGCAAGTGGGGCGCCGCCGTCACCGTGGCGCATCAGCACCTATCGCAGCTCGATCCGGAGCTTCTCGACTCACTCACCGGAAACGTGGCGACCACCGCCGCATTCCGCAGCGGACTGCGCGATGCGCCCGAACTCGCGAACCTTCTCGGCCCCGGAGTCTCGATCGAGACGCTCACCGGCCAGCCCGATTTTCACGCGATCCTGAGCCGGCGGAGCGGGTCGTCGACGTCGAGGGCGCACAGCCTGCGCATCGATCACGGCGACCGGGTGCGGCCGCGAACCGGCGCGGCGCTGAATGAATGGGTGCGATCTATCGATGAGCAGAGCTGGCGTGACCTGGTGGAGCCGCACCGGGAGTCGACGTCGCCCGCTGCCCCGTTGCCGGTAAAGGTCCCGCCGCCGCCGGCGCGCGAGGGCGCCGTCGTCTCCTCCTTCCTCGACGACTGGCTGACCGAACATACGCGGCCGCGTACCGGTGCCAGGCGCACCGCGACCGGAGGGGCGGCATCCTGATGGCGGTACTCTCGGCCGTCCTCGTCATCGTGGTGCTCGTCGTTGTCCTGCTCCTCGTGACCGGGGGTGCGCGAGGAGGTGGGCCGGCCGCCCGGTCATGGCGGGATCTCGCCCGGTATGCATCGCCGTCGAGTGCGGGAGGCATGGTCTCCGGGCTGGTCGCGGCCCTTGCCGCCAGCAGTACCAGCTCGCTCATCGGGATACCCGTTGGCGGATCGATAACGATCGGCATCGCGATCGGCGTGCTGTTCGCGATTCTTGCGGTCGTCGCAACTCGCGCGACTCCGTTCGTGCTCGGCGCCTTCGGATTGGCCGGGATCACCGGGTCGGTGTTCGCGCTGCTGGCCGGTGCGGGGTGCTCGACCGTGCCGCTCGCCATGCGAATACTCGCGCTCGCGGTGATCGGAATCGCGGCCGGCGCCGGCGTGCTGCTCGCACTGCTGCGCGGTCGTGTGCACCCGCACTCGGTGCTCGGCCTGTTCGGTGCCGTGAGGGTGGTGACCTTCCTCGCCTCCCCACTCGGCATCTCGATCGTGCTCCTGCCCGTCGACGGCTGGATCGTGGCCATTGTCGGGGCAGCGCTGTTCGGATTCATCGCCGGTGTCGCGCCCGACCTCGTGATCGGCATCTCCGCGCTCGCGGTCAGTTTCGCGTCGATCGCGTACGGCGCCACTCTCGGCACCGCCTGCTCCACCGGTGCGGAACCCGGTGACCTGACGGTGCTGGTCGGATTCGCGCTCGCCTTCGTCGTCGCCCGCCCGCTGATCGGGAGGCTCGTCCCTCGATGAGCGCCGCAATATGATGAGAGGTCACGTCCTTGGAGGCCCGATGGAGCAGCAGACCACGGTCGCGCCCGAGGCGTTGTTGGCTCTCGGCCGCGAGCAGGCGCTTGCCGGCGATCCGGGTTCCGCCCGGTCGGCTTTCGAACGTGCTCGCTCGGACTTTCGCGCCACCGGCAACGACGCGGGGGTGGCGGAGTGCGACCGCGCCCTCGCCGACCTGTTCGAGGCGCTCGGCAAGCTGGACCGGGCCCGTCAGCACTACCAGCGCGCGGCGACCTACTACCGCGAGAATGCGCGCCCGCTCGATCGAGCCTCTGTACTGCTGGCGCTTTCGCGTCTCCACCGACGGCTGGACCAGCTTGCTGAGGCGCGAAAGCAGCTATCGTCCGCGCTACGGCTGTTCACCGACGCGGGCGACGAGTCGGGTATCGGCCAGTGTGCCTACGAACTCGCCCGCATACTGCTGCGCTCGAGCCGCTTCGCAGACGCCCGGGATGAACTCGCCAAGGTCGCTGCCGGCTCACTCAGCGGCGAGGAGCGCATTCTTTTCGATCTCGTCTCGGGTTCGATACTGCGAGGACTCGGCAACGCGGCGGAGTCCGAGGCCCTGTTCGTCGAGACGAAGACCCTGGCCGAACAGCTGGGGCGCGTAGATCTGGTCGCGGAAGCGGATTTCGAACTCGGCACCAGTTATGCGGAGCTGGGCGATTGGGCCCGAGCCGAACTGCACTTCGACCGTGCCGGTCAGGGCCTTGCCGAGAGCGGGTACAGGGAGCGCGAGGCCGACCGACTGCGTGGCCTCGCGAACGTGTTCGCGGCGAGCGGTCGCGCGGACGAGGCCGAGACCCTCTATCGGGAGGCCCGCAGGATCTATCAGTCGCGAGACATCGTCTTCAGCGCATCGGAGTGCGACCTCCGGCTCGGGAATCTGTGCATGGCTACCGGGCGCACGGGAGAAGCCGAATTCTTCTTCACCCGGGCCGGAGGGGGTTTCGTCGGCCCGGGTTCCCACCGCGGGCAGGCGGATGCCGCTCTGGGACTCGCCAACGTCTGGCGGGCCAAGGGCGAATGGGTGCGCGCAGAGATGAACTATCTGGACGCCTGGCGAATCTACGACGAACTGGCACTCAACACCGAGAAAGCGCGCTGTGACATCGACCAGTCGAAGATGTGGCGCCTCCAGTCGGAGCAGTGGACGGGCCCGGCGGGCGTCGAGGCTCGCGAGAAGCTGCTGGCGACGGCCGCCGCCTCGATCGTTCCGGCGGCACTGTTCGCCGACGCGGGACGATTCACGCTGAAATCGAGCGCGGAGCGCCGGTTGTGGGCCGAGAACATCGCGGCGCTCTCTCGTGAAGAGGCGTTCGCCATCGTCGACCAGCTCGGACGCCCGAGGATGATGGCGGAGCTGATCAGCTACTTCCGGGCGACAGGGCGCTACGAGACGCCGGCACCGGATGCGGTGGTGTCGGCTCCCGGCACCGGGCGCGTCATCGACGACGACCTGGGCGAGCCGGAATACGACCACGTCGACGAGATCGAGATACCGCTCGCGCTGACCGCGTCGGCGACCGCCGGTCGACTGCTCGGTCTCGAAGGTTTCCCGCTCACGCCGCCGCCGTACATCCGCACGGCGTTCGGGACGGTAGCCCTGGTCTCGCAGCTGCGGGCAGCGGAACTTCGGTACGGCCTCGCCTCGAAGGCCGCGGTCGCGGTCTCCGCATAACCGGCAGGATCGGATCATGGAACAGTTCAGCCCAACCAACACCCATCAGGCCGAGTGGTTCGCCGAGTCGTTCGACAAGATCGTGTCGAATGTCGAAGAAGCCCTGGTCGGCAAGCACACCGAGATCCAGCTCGTGCTTGCCTCTTTCTTTTCGGGCGGCCACGTGCTCATCGAGGACACGCCGGGTACCGGCAAGACCGTGCTCGCGGAAGCGATCGCCAACTGCCTCGATGTGTCGAACAGCCGAGTGCTGATGTCTCCCGAACTCAGTCCGGCCGACATCGTGGGAACGAGCGTCTACAACCAGAAGACGTCGACTTTCGAGTTTCACAAGGGTCCCATCTTCAAGACGATGGTGCTCATCGACCAGATCAACCACGCGACGCCCATGACACAGGGTGCCGTTCTCGAGGCCATGGAGAACGGCTTCGTGAGCGTCGACGGTGAGGTGTTCGAGGTCGACTCGCCCTTCTTCGTCATCGCGACACAGAACGGCGCCGACCCCGCGTCGTCGTACTACCCGCTCGCCCACGGCTACCTCGACCGATTCATGATGAAGGTGTCTCTCGGCTATCCCGAGGATGCGTATGTCGAGAAGCTGATCACGGATTCGGGACTCAGGACGAGAGCGAGCCAGGTCGAGAAGATCCTGGGCAAGGATCCGGCGATCGTCATGTCGGCTCTCCCGCCCGGCGTGTTCCTCGGGCCGGACATCGCGAGCTTCATCAACCGCATCGCGCGCAACAGCCGTATAGACCCCCGGCTCTCCCAGGGGGTCAGCATGCGCGGCGTGCTGCAGCTCGCGGGTGCCGCACGCACCTGGGCGCTGTCGCGCGGACGCTCGAGCGTGATCGCCGACGACATCGTCGAGCTCGCACCCTCGGTGCTCGCCCACCGGGTGGTGCCGGCGTACGACGCGGAGAGCCCCGATGATTCGGCCGTAGACGTCATCAATGACATCGTGACCCGAGCAGCGGACCCGCGCAATTAACCCACGCTTTAACCCGCCCTCTACCCCCTAAAGCGGGACTATGTACCCCGATGGCCCCGGGTTAGCGTTGATCATCCGGGGGGATCATGGCGTTCCTGCGTTCCCGGGAGTACCCGACGAGCAGAAGGAGCGTGATCATGTCATCTCTGGCAGAAATCCTGATCATCCGCGGCCTCATGCCCATCGAGAGCCTCGACCACATCAGCGGCGATACCGCTGACGACGAACTCAAGATCCTCAACCTGATCGACAAGGGCGTCATCACCGACTCCCAGCTGGCCTCTGCCAGAGCGGCGCAATCCGGCCTTCCTTTCGTCGAACTCGCCGAATACCCCATCGATCGCACGGCGGTTTCGCTCGTGCCCGCGGCGCTCTGCCGCCGGCATGATCTCTTGCCGATCGCCGTGCAGGGCGACCGTCTTATCGTCGCCATGGTCAATCCCGGCGACGTGTTCGCGCTGGATGACGTGCGTGCAGCGACCCGCATGCGGGTGGATGCGGTGGTGGCCGAACGCAATGACCTCAAGGCGGCGCTCAACCGCTTCATCCGCGCCGATGGCGAGCTCGATGAGCTCACCACCGCCCTCGAGGAGGAACACCGCCCGAAGGACATCGTGCCGGTCGGGGACAACCTCGAGGATGACGCGCCGATCGTGCGGTTCGTCAACCTCCTGATCAGCCAGGCCATCCAGGACCGGGCCTCGGACATCCACATCGAACCGGCCGAGCACGACGTACTCGTGCGCTACCGCGTCGACGGCGTTCTGCACGAGATGCAGCGCGCGCCCAAGAACATCCAGAACGGTGTCACCTCCCGCCTCAAGATCATGTCGGACATCGACATCGCCGAGCGCCGCCGCCCGCAGGACGGCCGCATGTCGGTGGTGCACGGCGGGCGCCAGATCGACCTTCGCGTCGCCACCCTTCCGACCGTGTACGGCGAGAAGGTCGTCATGCGAATTCTCGACAACCAGAACACGGCGCTCGGCATGGATCAGCTGCAGTTGCTCGAGCGCAACGCCGAGGCGTACCGCAAGTCGTACACGAAGCCGTACGGCATGATTCTCGTCACCGGTCCGACCGGCTCGGGCAAGTCGACCACCCTGTACACGACGCTGCACGCGGTGGCGAAGCCCGAGATCAACGTGATCACCGTCGAAGATCCGGTCGAGTACCGCATGGCCGGCATCAATCAGGTGCAGGTGAACCCGAAGGCGGGCCTGACCTTCGCGAGCGCGCTGCGTTCCATCCTCCGGTCGGACCCGGATGTCGTGCTGCTCGGCGAGATCCGGGACCACGAGACGGCACAGATCGCCATCGAGGCGTCGCTCACCGGACACCTCGTGCTCTCCACCCTTCACACCAACGACGCACCGAGCGCGATCACGCGGCTCACCGAAATGGACATCGAGCCGTTCCTCGTCGGGTCGGCACTCGACTCGGTTGTGGCCCAGCGTCTGGCGCGCCGGCTCTGCGATCGCTGCCGCACCCCGTTCCAGCATTCGGCCGAGGAGCTCGTGCATCTCCGCGTCGGCTGGAACCCGGGGATGCCGCTGCCGACGCTCTACCGGGCTGTGGGTTGCGCGGTGTGCTCGAACACCGGCTACCGCGGGCGCATTGCGATCCACGAGGTCATGACCGTCACCGAAGAAATCGAACGCGCGGCTGTCGCGCGGGCGTCGAGCGCCGAAATCGGCCGCATCGCCATCGAGCAGGGAATGACGACCCTGCGCCAAGACGGCTGGGCGAAAGCCCAGATGGGATACACCTCCGTGGAGGAGATCCTGCGAGTCGTCGTCTAAGGGGAACAAACAGCGTGAGCAAGCCAGTGTATGAAATCCCGGTCAGCGGGAATGAGGGGATGAACTTCTCGCCCCCCGCTGCACCGCTGCTCGAGCCTGCCCGCGCGGACTACCCGCCGCCCGGGTCATTCGCCCCGTCGACCGCGGGCCTGGGGGCACCGACGGGTGCGCCGATGGGCACCGGCGCGGCGTTCCCGCCGCCGCAGGCAGCACCGGCCTCGTCGTTCCCGCCCCCCTCCGCCGACTACGCGCAGACGACCTCTGCCTTCGCGCCGCCCGTGGCCACTCCGGCCGCGATCCCGCTGCCGGAGGCACCGCGCCGCCCGGACCGCCAGTTCGATGAGAGCTTCCCGGAGCCGGAGGGCCAGAGCCCGATCGCGAACGCCGACAAGCAGTTGATCGACACCCTTCACGAGGTGCTCATCGCGGTCGCGTCCGACCTCCACATCGCCGGCGACTCCGAGCCGATGATCCGCATCGACGGCTCGCTGCAGCCCGTTCCCGGGGCCACGCGCTGGAGCAAGGAGAGGGTGCGAACGGCGCTCCTCAGCATCCTCACGCCTTCGCAGCGACTGAACTTCGACGAGAACCTCGAACTCGACTTCGCATACACGCTGTCGTCGAACGCGCGGTTCCGCGTCAACTACTACCACGACCGTGGCGCGCTCGGTGCGGCGTTCCGTCTCATTCCCACGGACATCCGCCCGCTGCACGAGCTGGGTGTGCCCGAGGTCGTCGCACGGTTCGCAACGCTCGCCCGCGGGCTGGTTCTCGTGACCGGCCCGACCGGTTCAGGCAAGTCGACGACCCTCGCAGCCCTCATCGACCTGGTCAACCGCACCCGCGCCGACCACATCGTGACGGTCGAAGACCCGATCGAGTTCCTGCACACGAACCAGAGGTCGTTGGTCAACCAGCGCGAGGTCGGCGCGGACACCCATAGTTTCGGAGCAGCGCTCAAGCACGTGCTCCGCCAGGACCCCGACGTCATCCTCATCGGTGAGCTTCGGGACCTCGAGACGATCTCGGTCGCTCTCACCGCCGCTGAAACCGGTCACCTCGTGTTCGCGACCTTGCATACCCAGGACGCGCCGCAGACCATCGACCGCATCATCGACGTGTTCCCCGCCCATCAGCAGGGGCAGATCCGGGCGCAGCTCGCCGCCACGCTTCAGGGCGTGGTGTGCCAGACGCTGGTGAAGCGGGCTACCGGCCGGGGTCGGGCCGTCG
>JAZJYU010000013.1:17204-17778 GCA_040390225.1 Actinomycetota bacterium
CGGAGACATCGTGACGTCCGGATCGGATGTCGGATCCGTGGCTGCGCCCGTTGCTCCGACAACGCTCGTTTCGCCGCGCGCCGGACTGGCGAGAATTTCCGCCGGCGCAACCGAGGTGCTCGTGACGACCCCGGCCGTTGCCAACCTGATCCGGGAGGGCAAGACCTACCAGGTCTCGTCCGCGTTGCAGGCCGGGCGCGATCTTGGCATGCACACGATGGACCAGCACCTCGCGGAGATGGTCAACCATGGCCAGATCACCCACGAGGCCGCGCTCGAGAAGGTGCACGACCCCGACGGGTTCAAGCGCCTGGTGCACCGTGCGCCGGGCTCGGCAGAGAGCTACAGCTTCGCCGACCAGGGAGTGAACCGATGACCACCACGATCGCGCCCACGCACTTCGCGTACACCAGCCGAAAGGCGAGCGGCAGGGTCGTGCACGGGCGCATGGACGCCCCGAACGAGGCGGCGGTCGTCTCACGCCTGCGCACGATGGGAATGTCGCCGGTGTCGATCGAGCCGACCGCGGCCGGCGGTGGTCTTCAGATGGACATCAAGATCCCGGGTTTCGAGC
>JAZJYU010000013.1:17788-19774 GCA_040390225.1 Actinomycetota bacterium
CTCAAGGCGCTCAGCATCCTCACCGACCAGACCGAGAACAAGAGGCTCGCCGGAGTGCTCGACGAGGTGCGCACGGATGTCGAGCGCGGCTCGTCCCTGTCAGAGGCGGTGGCGAAGCACGAGCGGGTATTCCCGCCCATGATGATCCACCTCATCAGGGCCGGTGAGCTCGGCGGCTTCCTCGACAAAGCTCTCGACTCCGTCGCCGGAACCTTCGAGGCGGATGTCAAACTGCGGGCGACGATCAAGTCGGCGCTCACCTATCCCGTGATCGTGCTCATCATGGCGATCGTCGCGACGATCGCGATGCTGGTCTTCATCGTGCCCGTGTTCCAGAACATGTTCGCGTCGCTCGGCGGCACCCTGCCGCCGCCTACGCTCATCCTGATCGCGGTTTCGCACAACATGATCTGGATTCTCCCGCTGCTCGTGGTGCTGGCGATCGTGTTCGTGTTCTGGTGGCGGCGCAATGGCCACACCGACAGGGTGAGAGCCGTCGTCGATCCGATGCGGCTCAGGCTGCCGGTCTTCGGCCTTCTCATGAAGAAGGTGGCGGTCGCACGCTTCACGCGCAATTTCGCGACCATGATCGGCGCCGGCGTGCCGATCCTGCAGTCGCTCGACATCGTCGGCCAGACCTCGGGCAACTGGGTGATCGAGCAGGCCCTGCATCGCGTGCAGGACTCCGTGCGTGCCGGCCGGTCGATCGCCGAGCCACTGGCCAAGGAGCCGGTGTTCCCGTCGATGGTCACGCAGATGATCGCCGTCGGCGAGGACGCGGGCTCGATGGAGACGATGCTGAACAAGATCGCCGACTTCTACGACGACGAGGTGCAGGCTACGACCGAGGCGCTCACGTCGCTCATCGAGCCGATCATGATCGCGGTCATCGGCATCGTCATCGGTGGAATGATCGTCGCCCTCTACATGCCGATGTTCACCATCTACAGCCAGATCCACTGAGCCTCGCGGCACCAATGACCCCTGCACTGGGGTACGAAAACAGGCCTGTGTGCCCCCTTCGCGGGATTACCTGAACGTTTTCTCAACGGAAGAGTAGTCGCGGGGGGCTGAGTATTTGGGGGGCCGCCTGTCCACTTGCACGCTGAACAGGAATCGGAAGCATGACACTCAAGAGCGAACTGACCCGACGCAAACCCGACGATGAGGGCTTCACCCTGATCGAATTGCTTGTCGTCGTTCTCATCATCGGTATCCTCGCGGCCATCGCGATCCCGGTGTTCCTCGGCCAGCAGAGCCAGGCCAAGGATGCTGCCGCGCAGTCGGACCTGGCCAACGCGAAGATCGCGCTGGTCTCGTACGGCACCGCGAACGGCGGTTCGTACGTCGGCGCCAACTCGTCGTCGCTGAGCACCTACGGCTACACCGCGTCGGTCACCGGCTACGGCATCACAGTCACGACGGACAGCGCCAACAGCACCAGCGGCCACTTCTGCATCTCGGAGGCTTCGGCTTCGGGGACCACGGGCGGCACGCACACTTACGGCATCACCGACTCGAGCGGCGCCGTGAAGGGCACCTGCCTTGCCGGAGTATTCACCGTTCACACCTGGTAACCGAAGCTGCAGTCGCGAGGGACGCCGTTCAACGGTGTCCCTCGCGGGGGTTAACGGTGCGCTTGTCCGCCAAAGCACTGACCCCTGCACTGGGGCCGGGAAAACGGTGAATGTACCCCATTCGCGGGATTCACACGGCGGAGCACAGCCCTGAGTATTCATCTGGGGGGCAGTTCTCGGGGGCCACCTGTCCACGCAAAGACCATGAACAGGAATGGATAGACAATGATCACCGCAATCAACAAGTCGCTCTCTCAGAAGCGCGACAGCATCGAGAAGGACGACAAGGGCTTCACCCTCATCGAGCTCCTCGTTGTCGTTCTCATCATCGGAATCCTCGCGGCCATCGCGATCCCGGTGTTCCTCGGCCAGCAGAACCAGGCCAAGGACTCCGCAGCGCAGTCGGACC
>JAZJYU010000013.1:19784-26619 GCA_040390225.1 Actinomycetota bacterium
ACCTCGCCAACGCCAAGATCGCACTGGTCTCCTACGGCACCGCGAACAACGGTTCGTACGTCGGAGCCACGGCGTCGACGCTTCAGCAGTACGGCTACAACGCGTCGGTGTCCGGTTTCAGCATCACGATCACCACCGACACGGCGAACAGCACCAGCGGCAAGTTCTGCATCCAGGAGAACTCGGCGTCCGGTACTGCGTCCGGATCTGCTCCGGCCGCGCACCCGTTCGCCATCACCGATTCGGCGGGTGCCGCCAAGGGCACCTGTGCCGCCGGTGTGTTCACTGCCGGTACCGGATACTAAGCAACACTCAGCACTGGCTATGGGACGCCGCCTCGGGCGGCGTCCCATAGTTGCTTAGTCACGAAGCACTACCAAGACGTCACCAGGAGAGGAGGGACGCAGTGAACAACGCCGAATCGATTGCAACGGACGATGAAGCAGGCCTCGGCCTGATCGAGATCGTGGTCGCGATGTTCGTGCTCGCCGCCCTCTCACTGTGCCTTCTGCCGCTGTTGATCAACGGCACCCAGCAGTCCGCCAAGACCGCCGCGATCGCGAGCGCATCGCAGCTTGTGAACAACCAGATCGTGGCCGCGCGTGACGCGGCGGACACCTGCACCGCGGTGGCTGCCACACCGAAGGTGCCGGTAGGAGCAGCGAGCGTCTATCGCGGCGTTCCGCTGGTGCTGACGACCACGGCAGGCTCGTGTCCGACTCCGGCGCCGACCGGAACCGCTCCCGGCACCATCACATATACGGTCACCGTCACGCGCTCCGACACGAACGCCGTTCTCGCGACGGCCATTACGCGCATCCTCGTGACGGGCAACTGAGATGACCAGGCTCCAGCAGTCCGACCACGATGCGGCCGACGACGGCTACACCCTGGTCGAGCTGATGGTCGCTGGCCTGCTCGGTGTGCTCGTGCTGATCGTGGTCGCGGGCATCATGATCAGCTCGACCACGACCGAAGGTCTCGTACGCAACGTGAGCACTGCCACGAAATCCGGGCAGGGCGTCACCAACTCTCTTGAGCGGGTCATCCGCAATGCCGCTATCTCGTCGGGCACGACCAAGTCCGTGCTGGTCACGGCGGTCGGCTCCGACCAGATGGTCACCGCTCTCACTGTCGGCTCGGGCGCCACAGCCACGACGCAGTGCGCCGCCTGGTATTTCTCCTCCGCCGCGAAGGCAATCCGTTATCACACGTGGGCATCCGGGGCCATCACCGCCCCGAGCGCTGCGGTTCTCAGCACCTGGACCCTGCTCGCCTCCGGTATCACTCCGGTCACGGGCACGACCATCTTCACTCAGTCCAGCTCGACCGAGATCGCCTTCGCGTTTAAGGTCGACGCTGGCAAGGACCCGGCCATCCCGTTCCAGAGCGCGGTCGCCAGCCAGACTGGAATGACGGGAACCATCGCATGCTTCTGATCATCAACCGCCGGCTACGGAGGTTCCGCGACGAGGATGGCGGTGTCGCGCTGGTCGCCGTCATGTCGCTGATGGCGCTCGGCCTGCTCCTCACCACCATGATCCTGACCTCGGTCATCACGGGCCTCGGCAGCACCACCTCAACGCGCGCCGGGGTGCAGTCGCAGGTGTCGGCGGATGCCGGCCTCGACGTGACGCTGGCATCATTGGTGAGCGGCACGACCTGCACCCCCACATACACGAGCACCGTCGCGCCCAAGTACACCGTGACGGTCAGCTATACGACCGACACGACGCTGACGTCCGCCTCCAGCTGGGTCTCCGGCTGCCCGACGTCGTCAGCACAGTACATGAAGCTGACCTCCGTAGGCACGGCAACCGATCCGGGCGCCGCAGGCAACACCAGTGGCAACTCGAAGTCGATCGAGGCCATCTACCACCGCCCGGCCCAGCAGGTCACGGTGACCGCCACCGGTCCAGCGGTGTACGCCTATTCGTCTCAGGACTACGGCGGGTCCGGAACTCTCGTATCGTCTGACGGCACGAACGACGCCAACATCATGGTCCAGACCGGCGACGTGAATTGCAGCGGGGCGTCTCCGACCTCAGGCGATCTCGTGGTCAAGAACGGCAACCTCACCATCTCCGGGTCCTGCAACATCAAGGGGAACGTGTGGCTTTCCGGAAACTCCAGCCAGGGCATCCTGAACATGTCCGGAGGCAACTTCATCGGCGGCAACGTCGTCGCGCAGGGCGCGAATATCAGCTCAGGGAGTGGTCCACAGATCGGCGGTGGTGTCTGGAGCACAGGGAACGTGACGACCTCGGCTACGAGCATCGGAAGCAGCACCGGGGGCGGCATCACCGTGACCAACGGCAGCTACACCTCCAACGGCTCGACCACCATCGCCGGTGGCGTGTGGGCGTCGGGGAACGTCGCCATGACGAACGGCGACGTCGTCGGTGGCGGCGCGGTCGAACAGAACTTCACGATGAACGGCGGCTCCAACATCAAGGGCCAGCTGTTCGCGAAATACGCTGTGACCGGTGTGAACTGGTTCAAGATCGATGGCTCGATCGTCGCGCAGAGCGTGCAATCCGGCATGCAGGCCTCAGGAGGAATCACCACATACCCTTCGGGCACTCCCGCCCAGCCCGCCGCCCCCGCAGCCCCGGTGGCGCCGACGATCCCCGGCTGGGTCGAGTTCACGTACAGCGCGGCAGACTGGACCGGCTTCACCATCTACACAGTGCCATCGGGAACCACCTGCGACGAGCCATACATTCAGGCCGCGGTCGCGACATTCGGCTCCAGCAAGGGACTCATCGACGCGCGCAACTGCAGCGGGCAGGTGTCGATCAACGGAGGTAACGTCACAATCCCCCTGCTGAACGACGTCGCGATCATCTCGTCCAAGGGCTTCAACATGGGCAACAGCTACATTGGCAGCTCGGCGCCGCACAAGCTCTGGCTGATTCAGCCCGACCCGAATTCCGCTGATGGTGTGCCCACGACCACCGGATGCACACCCACGGTCTTCAGTAACGGTTTCAACTTCACCGGAAGCGTCACGGTCATGACCTACACGCCATGCGAGGTGCAGGTGGGTTCGTCGATGAACTATCCCGGACAGATCTTCTCGGGGGCGGTAAAGGTCGATGGAGCCGCCCACCTCATCTTCACCCCGATCGGCCTGCCCGGCTGGAATCTCAACACCGGCACTCAGGCGACAACGTCCCAGGCGTCCGACAACTGGACCCTGCAGTCGACAAGGAACATCGGTGGTTAGCGTGCTGTTGGTGATCGCGCTGTTCGGCGCGCTCATCGGATCCTTCCTCAACGTCGTCATCTACCGGGTGCCGGCCGGCAAGTCGATCGTGTCGCCGCCGAGCGCCTGCGGCAGCTGTGGACACGAGGTGCGGCCGTACGACAACATCCCGGTAGTGTCCTGGCTCGTGCTGAGGGGAAAGTGCCGTGATTGCGGCAGCCGCATCTCGATCCGCTACCCGCTGGTCGAGCTCGGCGGTCTCATCTTCTTCGCGATCGTCGCCGTTCGTTTCGTGCCGCCGATGTTCACTGAGCGCGGCACACCGCCTCTGGTCGCCGACATCATCGCCTTGGTCGCGTTCCTCTATCTCTCGGCGATCAGTCTCGCTCTCGCGCTCATCGACATCGACGTTCGCCGGCTGCCGAACGCGATCGTGCTGCCCGCATACGCCGTCGGCGCCCTGCTGCTCGGGGCGTCATCCGTGCTCAGCGGCGATTACTGGGCGCTCGCCCGCGCCGCGATCGGCTGTGCGGCTCTCGGGCTGATCTACCTCGTGCTCGCCGTCGCCGTGCCGGGGGGCATGGGTTTCGGCGACGTGAAACTCGCCGGGGTTCTCGGCCTGTTCCTCGGCTGGCTGGGCTGGGCGCCCCTTACTGTTGGTGCACTGCTTGCATTCGTACTCGGCGGACTGTTCGGAATCGCGCTGCTCATCATTCGGAGGGGTGGCCGCAAGACCACCATTCCGTTCGGACCATGGATGCTCGCGGGGGCGTGGATCGGAATCCTGGTCGGAACTCCATTGGCGGCAGGCTATCTGTCGCTGTTCGCACTGGCCTAGGGGGAAACATGGCTTCGACAATCGTTGGTATAGACATCGGGAGCACCTCCCTGCGCGCGGTGGAGGTGGCGGGCGCGGATCGGGCCAAGCCGACCATCACTCGCTTTCACGAGGTGCAGCTGCCGGAAGGTTCCGTGCGCCGCGGTGAGGTGCTCGAGGTGAACACCGTCGCGACGGCGCTGCGCAAGCTGTGGTCGACCGGCGGCTTCAAGAGCAAGGATGTCTCGCTCGGAATGGGCGGTCAGCGCGTGTTCGCGCGCGATCTGGTCGTGCCCCGGGCTTCGCTCGCGCAGATCCGCGAATCGCTTCCGTTCCATGTGCAGGACCAGCTTCCCGTGCCGGTGGCCGACACCATCCTCGACTTCTACCCGATCTCCGAAGACCAGACCGATGAGGGCGTGATGGTCAACGGCCTGCTGATCGCGGCCATCAAGGAGTCCGTGGGCGCCAACGTCGCGGCCGTCACCAAGGCCGGCCTGCGCCCGGTGCACATGGACCTCATCCCGTTCGCGCTCACGCGCGCCCTCGCACCGATCCACCTCAATACGGGCCTGTCGGTGCTGCTCGGGGTCGGGGCCAACACCACCAATGTCGTCGTGGCCCAGGACGGTGTGCCTCAGTTCGTGCGCATCATCACGAGCGGTGGCGACGACATCACCCGTGCGCTCGCGACGGGGCTGCAGCTTGAGTACGCGCAGGCCGAGGCGCTCAAGCGCAGCCTCGGGCTGGGCTCGGCGGCATCATCGCCGCAGGCACGACCGGCACTCGACATCATCTACGGCGTCGTTGGCGAGCTGCTCAGCAACGTGCGCAACACACTCAGCTACTACACGAACTCGAAGAAGAACGTGCTGCTCGAACGCATCATCGTCTCAGGTGGGGTCGCCCAGATGCCCGGCTTCACCACGGCCCTCAGCGAGCGCACGGGCCTGGCGGTCGTCGCCGCGCAACCGCTCGGGAGCGACCAGCTCGCCAAGGCCGCCAAGGCCGGTTACACGCGCGAGCAGCAAGACACCATGTCGACCGCGTTCGGGTTGGCTCTGGGGACCGCATCATGAGCCGCGTCGCACCGCAGGCGGGGCTGGTACTGGGCGGGCAGCCGCGGGTAGAACTGCTGCCACCTGAGGTCGCTCAGAATGAACAGGCACGCGCGACGCGTCGTCGTCTCATTGCGCTGTTCGTGGTCGTATTGATCATCGTCATCGCAGGATACGGTGCCGCGGTCTTCCATGGGCAACAGGCGCAGGGCGACCTCGCCGCCGCCCAGGCCCGCACCGCCGCCATTCAGGGGGAACGCCAGAAGTATGCTGCCGTCACCACTACGGATGCGCTGATCACCGACATCGACGCCGCCCGAACCCTGGGTGCGTCTACCGAGATCATCTGGTCGGATCTGCTCGACTCCATCCGGGCATCACTGCCGGCCGGGGTATCGATCACGTCGGCCACCATGAAGGGAACCGCGCCCTGGGAGGTGCCGCTCACTCCGGCTGGTCCGCTGCGCGAGCCGCGGATCGCGACCCTCTCGATCGTCATCTCCAGCCCCACCATCTTCGACGCGACGGACATCGTGCGAGCTCTGGTCACGGTGCCCGGGTTCGCCGATGCGACACCGGACACCGTCACGGGCGGTTCCGGAGGCTACAGCACGACGATCACGCTCAACGTCAATGACAAGGCCCTCTCGGGCCGCTTCGCCGCGAAAGGTGCGAGCAAATGACCGGTAACAGGCTCTGGACCGTCGGGGCGATCGTGGCCACCATCGCCGTCGCCCTGCTCGGCTGGTTCGTCGCGATCTCGCCAGTGCTCACGCTGGCGAGCGCCTCGGAGACGCAGGCGCAAGGAATCGAGGCACAGAACTCTGCATCGGACGCATCGATCACTGCGCTCGCCGCCGAGTTCACGACTCTTCCGGAGAAGATAAAGGAACTCGCGGCGCTCCAGTCGGCCGCTCCCGAATCCGCCGACCTTGACGACTTCCTCGACCAGTTGCAGAACCTGGCCACGGCGAACGGTGCCACCATCACGTCATTCACGGCGGCCGAAGCCGTGGCGTACGGGGGCTCGGCGAACGCCGTGCCGGCCACGACGCCGACACCGGGCGCAACCGCTGGAGCGAGTACGGGTGCCGCGGGCCCCGCAGCCGTCACGGGCGGTTCGCTGGCCGGCAAGCTGTTCACGGTTCCGATCACGATCGCGCTGACAGGGAATGCCGACCAGGTGATCGCCTTCTCGAAGGCGGCTCAGCTGGGAGCACGGTTCTTCCTCGTCACGAGCGTCTCGTTCACCGGCGGCTCGCAGGCCGGCGGCACACTGACCGGCTATGTCTTCGTGGTTCGCGAACCGTCGGCGACGGGCAGCGACTCGGCGACACCTTCGCCGAATGCGACGCCGACGCCGACAGCGACGCCGAGCGCCACGCCTACCGCGACTCCGGGCCCCGGCGCGACCGCCACCTCGTCGCCGGCCGTTACACCGACGCCGACCGCCACTCCCACGCACTGACGTGAGGTCACTGTCGACCTGCCGCAGGAGTACCCTGCGTTGCTAGAGTGACACAGACCTGTTCGGATGGCCGTAACGGCCTCGAGGGAGCGCCCGCAATGTCGAACGATTCAGCAGCCAGCGAAACAGTCGCCGAAAAACCGGTCGAAACCGGCCGCAGGGCGAGGAAGACCGACGTGCCTGAGGTCGTCGAGGTGCCGGCCGATACGGCCGCCGTCGACAACACCGAGGTGCTCGAGCCCGAGACCCCCGCAGCTCCGGCCGTGCAGACCGTCTATGTCGAA
>JAZJYU010000013.1:26629-28552 GCA_040390225.1 Actinomycetota bacterium
CGTCCGCGTCTCGACGACCGCGCAGGAGTTGAGCCCCGCCGCGCAAGAAGAGCAACCGCGCGGTCGGCACGATCCTCGCGGTGATCTCGGCCATCATCTTCGCGGCAGTGTTCGCCTTCGTGGTCGCGCTCATCATCAACGCCCGCACGGGAGTGTTTGGCTTCGATTTCCTCACCCAGACCAGCTTCTACGTGCCGGTGCTGTTCTTCCTGGTCGGGTTCGTGCTGCTCGTTCTCATCGTCAACCGCGCGTCGTGGTGGGCGCACGTGTTCGGCAGCATCTTCGTCGCGCTGTTCGTCTACTTCGGAACGATCGGCACGCTGCTGCTCATCGGCGGCATCATCGCGGAAACCCCGGCTCACGCAGGTCAGCTGTTCGCGGCCGCGCTCATCGACCCGAGTGTTGTCGCGGCCGCCCTCATCGCGCGAGAGGTGGCGCTCTGGATGGGCTTCGCCATCAGCGCGCGTGGCCGCCGCCTTCGCGCGCGTAACGCCGAGGCGCGGAGTGCATACGAGACCGAGCTCGCCGAGAAGCGCGCGGAGTACGATCGCGCGAAGGCCGCCCAGACGGCATAGCCGAATGGATGGCCGTGGCCGTTTCGCCGCGCTGGTCGCGGTCTTCGCCGCGGCCCTGTTCATCGCGCTGACGATCTGCATCAGCGGGTTCGTCAGCCTGTTCGCCGGCTCACCAGTGATCGTGGAGCGGGGTACGGGTCCCCTGCTCGTCCCCCTGATGTTCACGGCGGCGACCGCGGCGGTGTTCGCGCTCATCGGCCTGATCGGAGCCGGCGCCCCGACCCGCCCCGTTCTGTCAGCCATCGGCATCGGAGTCTGCGCCTACCTCGCCTTCCTGCTCTGCGGTGCCGTGATCTACACGTTCGAGCGCGGAAGGGTCATCCTCGGACTGCTCTTCCTGGCGTCGAACGCCCTCAGCCCGTACGCGATCGCCGTGGGGGCCACCGCACTGGTCGTCTCGGGCGGCGCGATCGCGCTGCTCCTCGTGCGGTCGGCGGGTGGCGCGACGCAGCCACCGCACTGGCCATGGGACAGACGACCGCCCGAATGAAGCCACCACCGCGCCCGGAGCCATTTGACCGCGCCTGACGCGCAGCGTAATATAGACCGGGTGTGCGCTCTGTCGTGCGCTTCCCGCATGCACTGATTCATCGGTGCCGGGTGGTGACGACAGCATCCATACGACGACGCTGGGTTTGATCGCTCGCGCTGTGCCTGTCACAGGAGCGATCAGCCCCCACGGCATATCACTCAGTGAATTTATAGGTCAGATGGTTCCCGGCTTGGGAATCCGGACGGTTTATGAAGGCGCGCGTGTGATGCAACAACACAGAACCAACTGTCACCGTGCAGTAATAACAAGGAGTATGTAGTGCCCACCATCCAGCAGTTGGTCCGAAAGGGCCGGAGCCCAAAGGTCGTCAAGACCAAGGCGCCCGCCCTCAAGGGCAACCCGCAGCAGCGCGGCGTTTGCACCCGCGTCTACACGACCACCCCGAAGAAGCCGAACTCCGCCCTGCGCAAGGTCGCTCGCGTGAAGCTCTCCAACGGCACCGAGGTCACCGCGTACATTCCCGGTGAAGGCCACAACCTGCAGGAGCACTCGATGGTGCTCGTGCGCGGCGGTCGTGTGAAAGACCTCCCCGGCGTGCGCTACAAGATCGTTCGTGGCGCGCTCGACACCCAGGCAGTCAAGAATCGTAAGCAGGCTCGCAGCCGCTACGGAGCGAAGATGGACAAGAAGTAATGCCACGTAAAGGACCAGCACCGAAGCGTCCCGTAGTTGCGGACCCGGTCTACGGAGCACCCATCGTCAGCCAGCTCGTCAACAAGATCCTGCTCGACGGCAAGAAGGGCCTCGCGGAGCGCATCGTCTACGGCGCCCTGGAGGGCGTTTCGGCCAAGAACG
>JAZJYU010000014.1:0-3948 GCA_040390225.1 Actinomycetota bacterium
AACACCCTGAACGATGTCTGGAGACATATGTGAACTATGTCCGGAAACCGGGCACTGTCCCCGCAACGTAAATACAGAAAAGGCCCGGTCGTCAGACCGGGCCTTTTCTCTATTTGTCGTGAGGAGATGCCGGGTTGGGACCTCCCACCCTCCCACCTCACTCCGCCTTACCAGCATAGGTTTCCAGCACGGCGGCGGCCGTCCCCGCATCGTCGACCGTGACGACGATGGAGCGACCGTCACGGCGCACGACCTCGAGGCCGGATCCCCGCCGGGTCACGACGCCCCATCGCCCTTTCCGGGTCGGGCCGATCACCCACCGGATGCCCCAGCCGCCGAAGTCGGACATCGGATCGATTTCGACGACTCCGGCTTTCGCAACGTCGGACGCCGGGACGGCGAACCGCGGCCAGCCGATCGCCGATCGCACGTCGAAGCCGCGCGGTCCCGCGGTGACGACGAACTGCGCCGTGAGGAGAAGGCCGAGGAGCATCAGCGTCGGTGACAGGAAGATGGGCCAGATGCGCCAGCCCACGGTCACGAGCAGCAGCACGCCGAGCGAGATGAGTAGTGCGGCAATGCCGGCGATGAGTGAGATGAACCAGGCGGGAAGCTCGACCCTCCCCGTCCAGCCGGCGATCTCGCCCGCCCTCATCGGCAAGGTCTCCGCAGCCTCGACGCGCGCTTCGGCCGGCGCCTCGCGCGGCAGCAGCCGCCACGTGACCAGTCCGGCGATGACCGCAAGGACGAATCCGCCCGCGAGCGGCAGTGCGGGGGCCAGCGGTGACGCGTTGAGCACGACGGAACCGACGCCCATGCCGATCGCGTGGAAGACGGTGACCCCCATGGCTATCGCGGGCATCCAGCCGTTCATCCCCGCCATCCCGGTCGCGCGAGCGATGAAATAGCCGATGAAAGCGATGACCGGAAACCCGATTGCGGCGACGAGGACGGCGTAGGTCCACCATGGACCGTACCTATCGTGCCGCCCCGCCCAGTGGACGATGAGCTGTGACGGACCGGTCGCGCCGACGCCGATGACGACCGCTTCAGAGAGGACGACGATCGCCAGCGGCGCCCAGATCGCCGCGATGAGTGCGGCCCGCCGCGCGGAGGCGTGATCGACGACACGAGCGGTCATGATTCATATTCCTTTCGGACCAGAGCGAGCAGCGCACCGATCGGGATGCCTGCAGCCTTCGCCTCGGTTGCGGCGCGCGCAACCGCGGCGCGCACCGCATCGGCGGTCGGGACACCGACGACGACGGCGCTGCGCCCACGCCGGAGCTCGACCTGGCCTTCATCACGCAGTGCCTGGTATGCCCGGAGCACGGTGTTGACGTTGACGCCGAGCGAATCGGCGAGCTCCCTCGCCGCTGGCAGGCGCGTTCCGGTTGCAATCGTTCCCGTGGCGATCTGGCTCCAGATGGATGTCTCGATCTGGGCGAACACCGGGGTCGTCGTCGTCGGGTCGATGAGAACGAACATCTTGTTATTATAGTTGAGATAGCACTATTGTTTAACTCGTCGGAGACGGTGTCGAGCAATCAGGAGCAGCAGAATGGCCGTGAATGTGCTCGAGGTGAGCGATCTCGTCGTCGCGTACGGAGCCCGCGTCGCAGTCGACGATGTGACTTTCGAGGTTCATCGCGGCGAGATCTTCGGCCTGCTCGGTCCGAACGGCGCAGGCAAGACGACCACGCTGAGCGCCATCGAAGGTCTGCTGAAACCCCATGGCGGTCGTGTCATTGTGGATGCTGTCGACATCCAGAAAGATCCCGGCGGCGCGAAAGCGCGCCTCGGCGTTCAGTTGCAGGCGTCGAGCTTCCAGCCCGAGCTGACTATCGAGGAGATCGCGCGTCTCTATGCGGGCCTCTACGGCCAAGAAGTCACAGCGCACGGCATCGCCGACCGCATTCGCGAGATCGGGCTCGGTGATGAACTCGGAAAGCGGTTCAAGTCTCTTTCCGGCGGCCAGCAGCAACGACTGTCGCTGCTCATCGCGGTGATCCACCAGCCGGTACTGCTGTTGCTCGACGAACCCACGTCGGGACTCGACCCGCAGTCGAGGCGACAGCTGTGGGATCGAATCGAGACTCTTCGCAAGCAGGGCGGCAGCATCCTGCTCACCACGCATTCCATGGAGGAGGCCCAGGCCGTCTGCGATCGCGTCGCGATCATCGATCATGGAAAACTCATCACCCTCGACACGCCGGAGGGTCTGATCAGGAAGCACGGCAGCGACCCCCGGGTCGTGAAGGTCGCACGAGGCGCAGTCACCCTCGAAGACGTTTTCATCGGACTGACGGGGAGCGAAATCCGTGACTGACGAGACATCGACAACAGTCGACACGCACCCGGCTATCGGCGTGATCTTCACTTCGCTGCTGCGGGCCGACTTCACCGTGCTGCTGAGAAGCGGCAGGACGCTGATTCTCAACGTCGCGGTGCCGATCCTGTACCTCGTGATCACGAGCCTGCACCTCGGCACCAAGGGAAAGGGTTTCACCTACGGCAGCCCGGGGTTCACGATCGGACTCGCCCTGACGGTTGGGCTGATGTCTTCGAGCCTCATGGGCTACGCGATAACCGTCGCGCATGACCGCGACGCCGGCGTGTTCCAGCGACTTCGCGTCACGCCGGCGCCGACGTGGGCGATCATGGCCAGCCGTCTCGCCGTGCAGATCGTCGTCGACCTCATCATGACCGTCGTGGTCGTCATCATCGGCTGCATCATCCACGGCGTGATCTTCGATGCGGGCGAATATCTTCTTCTCGTGTGCGTCTCGATTCTGGGCGGTGGGATGTTCCTGGCCATCGGTCAGGCCATCGTCGGACTCGTCAGGTCGGCAGCGACCGTCAACGCGATCGGGCGCATGTTGTACATCGTCTTCCTGCTGCTCGGACTGCTCGGGGTGAGCGGAATTCTCGGGACCACCATGCAGCAGATCTCGAACTGGACACCGGTGGGAGCAGTGACCGACCTCTACAGCGGAGTGCTCGATCTCGCTCGGTGGGACTGGACCGATACCTATGCGCTCGTCGCCACGGTCGGCTATACCGTCATCGGTGCGTTCGTCGGAATCCGCTGGTTCCGCTGGGAATCGAAATAGGAGAAGTCACGTGAGCGACGACAAGAAACAACCCGCGGACAGCAAGTCGTGGTTCGTCAGGAATCAGTCCGGGTTCGGCTTCCACCCACGGAAATGGCAGGGCTGGGTGCTCCTGCTCGCCGTGGTCGCGCTGATCGTGGTCATCGTCGTGCTGCTGCGCACCGGCATCGTGTGACTCAGGCCAGAGGCCTCAGCTCATGCGCCCCCGCTGGAACTCACGCACCTCCTGAGAGCACCGGCAGGCCCGCGCGATCTTCGCGGCCCACTCGATCGCCTCTTCACGCGAGTCGAGGTTGAGCACGGCGTAGCCGCCATTCAGGTCCGGGCCCTGCGGGTAGCCGCCATCGGTGACAGTGCCGTCGCCTGCTACGAGAATGGGGGCGACATCCTCGTTGATCCCGCCGGTGAAGATGAGCACTCCGGCGGCCCTGGCCTCGAGGACGACCGCGTATGCGGCATCCGACACCGCCGGGAAGTCCTCGTCGGGGAAGTCCATGGCGCGGCTGGGGAATGAGATCAAATACTCGGTCATGGGCCACCATCATTCACGAGAACCCGAGCGTGCGCCAGACTTGTCGCATGCCTTCGTCGCAACGACGCGATCCGCACCGGCTGCTGCCGGTCGATCCGTCGACCCGCGACCTGGCGGCGGACCTCTACGCCCGAGTCGAAGGTGCCCCGATCCTTTCGCCGCACGGGCACGTTCCACCGGCCCTCTTGGCCGATGACCTGCCGTTTGCGAACGCCGCCGAACTCTTCGTCATCCATGACCACTATGTGACGCGCCTCCTTCACGCGGCCGGCATCGGTCTGGCAGACCTCAGCACGGATGCCG
>JAZJYU010000014.1:3958-9529 GCA_040390225.1 Actinomycetota bacterium
ACGAGATGACGCTAAGCTTGATTAAGCTGTGGACGGACACCTACGACGAGATCGCGACTCGGCTGGCCCAGCCGGAATTCCGCCCGCGCGCGCTGTTCGAACGGTTCCGCATCGAGTTTCTCGCGACGACCGACGACCCGCTCGACGACCTCGCGGTGCACGCGCGATTGCAGTCCGAGGGGCTACGAGTGGCGCCGACCTTCCGGCCGGACCGCTACGTCGACCCGGATGCCGTCGGCTTTGCTTCGAACGTCGAGGCGCTTCTGCAGGGAGAGAAGGCGAGCTTCACCCGATACCTCGCCGCGCTGGAACGCCGTCGTGAGCATTTCATCCGGCACGGGGCGGTGTCGGCTGACCACGGTGTGGTCGAGCCGCACACCGTCGACCTCGAGCCGGCCGAGGCCGAGCGGCTCTTCCAGTCGCTTCTCATCGGGGGCGGGAGCGCGGAGGATCGCCGTGAGTTCCGCGGCCACATGCTGCTGCAGATGGCGCGAATGAGCGTCGATGACGGCCTCGTGATGACCATCCATGCGGGGGTGCATCGCAACCACAGCACGGCGACGTTCGAGCGGTTCGGTCCAGACACCGGCCATGACCTGCCCGTGCCGACGGATTTCGTCAACGGCCTGCGCCCGATGCTGGAGCGTTTCGGCCTGGAACGCGGCCTGCACGTCGTGCTGTTCACCGTCGATGAGACGGCATATTCGCGCGAGATCGCGCCCCTCGCCAGCTTCTACCCGAGCCTCTACATCGGTGCGCCGTGGTGGTTCCTCGACGCTCCGGACGCCATGGCGCGAGTGCGTTCGGCGGTGACTGAAACCGCGGGGTTCTATCGAAGCTCAGGCTTCATCGACGACACCCGGGCGTTCCTCTCTATTCAGGCGCGGCACGACACGGCGCGCCGAGCGGACGCCGGGTACCTGGCGCGGCTGGTTCGCGAGGGGCGTGTCGACCTGCCGACCGCTGAACGGATCATCGACGACCTGGTCGGCGACATTCCGAGAGCGGCGTTCAAACTGTGAGCGAGCGAGCGCCTGAACGCATCGTGCACCTCGGGCTCGGTGCCTTCCATCGCGCGCACCAGGCCTGGTACACCCAGCACGCGTCCGACGCGGAGGACTGGGGCATAGTGGCCTTCACCGGGCGCCGCGCCGCGCTCGCAACGACGCTGGAGGAACAGTACTGCTTGTACACACTGGTCGAGCGCGGTCCTGAGCGAGACCGCTTCGAACTCATCAGTTCGATCGTGCGTGCGGTGCCCGGGGATGATGTGGACGAATTCGTGCGCGTGCTCGCCGCTCCGGAGACGGCCATCCTCACACTCACGATCACCGAGGCCGGGTACCTGCCGGGCCCTGCGCTGGACCGGATCGCGCTGGGGTTGCGGCGGCGCCTCGATGCGGGCTCGCCGTCTCTCGCGATCGTGCCCTGCGACAACCTTCCCGACAACGGTGGCGTGCTGCGCCGCGCGCTCGAGGGTCTCGATCCGAGCGCGCTCGAGAACGTCTCGTTCGTCTCCACCTCCGTCGACCGCATCACTCCCCGGGCCGCGGAAGGGACCTCCGCTGAGGTAGAGGCGGCGACCGGCTGGCGGGATGCCGCGCCGGTAGTGACCGAACCCTTCGCCGACTGGGCTCTCAGCGGCGAGTTCCCGTCCGGCAGGCCTGCGTGGGAGACGGCCGGCGCACGGTTCGTCGACGACATCGAGCCGTGGGAGCTGCGCAAGCTGTGGATGCTCAACGGAGCACACACTCTTCTCGCGGCCGAAGGAAGACTGCTCGGCCACAGCACGGTGGCGGAGGCGATCGCCGACTCGCGCTGCCTGGCTGCCGTGCGCGCGCTGTGGGCCGAAGACGCCCGGCACCTGCCGGACGTCGACCTGGCCACCTATTCCGAGGCGCTGCTCGAGCGCTTCCGCAACCCGCGCATCGTGCACTCGCTCGATCAGATCGCGATCGACTCGCTCGTCAAGCTGCGGGTGCGCATCGTGCCGGTAGCGCTGCGAGAACGGGCGGCCGGCAGGGCGGCCGAGGCCTGCGCTCACGTCATCGCCGCGTGGATCGCGTCCACCGGCGGCACGCTCGAACAGATCGACCGCCGGCTGGCAGCCGATGCCGCGTTCGCAAGCCGAGTACATAAGGAGTTCCCGTGATCATCGACAAAGCCGAAGTGATCGTCACCAGCCCGGACCGCAACTTCGTCACTCTCAAAATCACGACGGATGATGGTCTGACCGGACTCGGCGATGCCACTCTGAACGGACGAGAGCTCGCGGTGGTGAGCTACCTGAGCGACCACCTCGTGCCTCTGCTCATCGGCCGCGACGCGCGCCGCATCGAAGACACCTGGCAGTTCCTCTACCGCAGCGCATACTGGCGTCGTGGGCCGGTGACCATGGCGGCGATCGCCGCCGTCGACGTCGCCCTGTGGGACGTCAAAGCCAAGGCCGCCGGGATGCCGCTGTACCAGCTGCTGGGTGGCGCGTCCCGTACCGGCCTGCTCGCCTACGGTCACGCGAGCGGCCGCGACAACGAGGAACTGTTCGACTCGGTGCGCGAGCATCAGGCACAGGGCTATCGCGCCATCCGCATCCAGGCCGCGGTGCCCGGACTGAAATCCATCTACGGGATCGCGTCCAACGCGACCTACGAGGCGAACGCGGGCGTGCGGTACGACCACGAGCCCGCCCAGCGCGGCGGCCTGCCCAACGAGGAGGACTGGGACACCCGGAGCTACCTGCGCCACATGCCCACGGTGTTCGAAGCGGTGCGCAACGAGTTCGGCCCCGAGATGCCGCTGCTGCACGACGGCCATCACCGGATGACGCCGATCCAGGCAGCCCAGCTCGGCAAGTCCCTCGAGCCGTACGACCTCTTCTGGCTGGAGGACTGCACGCCCGCCGAGAATCAGGAGGCGCTGCGACTGGTGCGTCAGCACACCACGACGCCGCTCGCCATCGGGGAGATCTTCAACACCGTCTGGGACTACCAGCTGCTCATCCGTGAGCAGTTGATCGATTACGTACGCAGCGCCGTCACCCACACCGGTGGAATCACCCACCTGAAGAAGGTGCTCGACTATGCCGGCCAGTATCAGATCAAGTCCGGCATGCACGGGCCGACGGACATCTCACCGGTCGGCATGGCGGCCGCGATGCACCTCGGGCTGGCGATCCATAACTTCGGCATCCAGGAGTACATGAAGCACGGCGCGAAGACCGACCAGGTCTTCCAGCAGTCATTCACCTGGTCGAACGGATTCCTGCACCCGGGGGAGAAGCCGGGCATCGGCGTGGAACTTGATGTCGATGAAGCGGGACGGTACCCATACGTGCAGGCCTACCTTCCGTACAACCGGCTCGCCGACGGCACCGTTCACGACTGGTAGCGGCGCGCCAACTCCCGCAGGTCCCAGGCGTCGTTGGCGCGCACCGAGCCGCCGTCGGCGACTCCGGCGACGAGCACCAGCTCACCGGCGCACAGGTTCTCGGGCGTGAACACGACCTCGCAGGCGCCCGAGCCGTCGCGCAGGGTGACGACGATGGTCACGCCCGCTCGCGAGCGCGACATCCGTCGTCCCGCGACGAAGACCTCGGTACCGTCGCGAACAGTGCGCACCGAGTCGGCCGGCACGAGATCGACGTCGGCGAGCAGGTGCTCATATCCGGCGAGCGAGCGGATGACGCTGTCGCGCTCGAGCGCGTCCGCCTGGTCCCGCAGAATCCGGTCGAGCACCGCGTCGTCCCACAGGGCGACCGCAGGCGTCACCTCGACGACCGAACGTTTCGTGCGCACGGCAGGTCGCCGGGCCGGCGTCTCGGCCGGGGCCAGAGTGTCGAAATCGATCAGCATCGGGTCGATGACGCACCTCGCAAACCTTCGAAGTTATCTTCGAGTGTAGCGGAAGGTGCTCTCCTCGACCTCACGACCGACGCCGTTGGCCCAGCCGATATCGCCGCCCACCCTCTCGAAACCTGCACGGGTGAGCACGGTGATCGACCCGATGTTGTGATCAGCGGCGCGGGCGAACAGCGGGCGTGTCAGCTCGATGTCGAGGAAGGCCCTCAGCGCCGCGGACGCGAGTCCCTCGCCCCAGCGTGCCGGGGAGATCCAGTATGTGACTTCTCGATCGCCATCGATCGTGAAGCTGCCGATCGTGCCGACCAGCCCGCCGCCGTCATCGATGGCGCGCAGGAGAACCGCCGGATCGGTACGGATGCGTTCGTAGTGCGCGTCGAAGGCCGTCCGGTCGGAGGGGTCGGCGTGTGTGAAGGCCGCCATCTCGACGGCGCGTGCATTCTGCTCCCACTCGAAGAGCAGGTCGAGTTCGGAGTCTTCGAGGCCTCGCAGTGTCACCGGCATGCGTCGATGCTAGAGCGGGGGACCGACTCAGCCGGCCTGGCTCAGCACGGTGATGCGATCGCGGTGCTGCTGCAGTGCGCGATCGAACGCGGCCGTCGCCCGGGCTCCGTCGTTGTTCACGACGAGCCCCACCTGGATACCGTAGAAGGTGTCGATGAGGAGCCTGCTTTCGATCGCGGCATCCTTCTTGTCCATTCCGAGGGCCATGAGCGTGTCTCGTCCCCGATCCTGAAGGTCTTGGTGCACGGCCCGGGTCAGCGCCTGCTCCGGTTCGAGCGCCTCGAGCATTTGGGCCTCGAACTCGAGTCTCTGCAACGCTCGATTGCGCGGAAGAAGGGTGAGTTCGAAGGTGTTGCGCAAGCCGCTGAAGTAGGACTCGAGTGTTACCTCACGCGGATCGAGCACATTCTCGAATCCGCGCTGACGCGTGGCGATGGCTCCGATGATCTCTCTGACCAGGTCGGCACGCGTGCCGAAATGGTAGACGAGAGTGAAAGAGCTGACCCCGAGCGCGGTCGACAGGCCGCGGAAGGTGAGGGACGACAGCGGCTTGTCGATGAGGTAATCGATCGTTCGCTGAAGAAGTTCGGGCTTCTTGTCGGGGTCGGGCTGGCGGGTCATTTCATAAACATAACGCATTGCATGTATAACGCATCCTGGCTATAACAATCATTTTCTATAACAATTGTTGGCAATAACAACTTATTGCTATAACAGATCATGGCAATAACGAATGTTTTCTAAAACAATTGTTAGGTAAATGACTCGAGCTGTGCCATAGTTGCGGATATCAGGTTGCGGCAGAAGCTCAGGGGGTGACACCGCAACCCGGCACAACGTGGCACTTCGGGGGAATGTGTTGCAAGCAGCATTGACGCCTTTTCCGTTCGGGTCGGAAAGGGCGTCGTGCTGCTTAACGGGTCGGCCGTAACATGGCCGCGTGAGCACTTCGTCAGGCCGCGTCGCCGTCTGGGCCTGGATCGTCATCCTTCTTCTGATCGGTGGCTTCCAGCTCTTCCGTGACGCTATAGCCGACGGCGTCGTGTTCCTCGCACTCGCGGTGGCATTGATCGCCGACGCGATCGGGTGGCTTCCCAGCATCCGGCGGCGGGAATCGCGCGTGCCCCGGATCGTCGTCGTGATCGCCCTCGTCGTGACGGCGGTGGTGCTCATCGTCACGCCTCGTCACGCGCTCGGCGACCAGCTGGTG
>JAZJYU010000015.1:0-4208 GCA_040390225.1 Actinomycetota bacterium
GGCCGTGCAGGTTGGACAGTCCCATCAGGATGATTCCGCGGATGCGGGCCTGCACGTTCTCGGCGGCGGTCCCGGTGAGCTTCAGCTGGTTCTCGATCGGCAGCACCAGGTCGGCGATGGGCTCGACCGAATAGTGCAGCCCGATGTTCCCGGCCAGGTCATCCGCGTCGCTTCGGGACCCCTCTGAGCTGTACCGGCTCGGCATGCTCACGCCCCACACCCGATCTGCGCCGATCGCGTCGGCCGCGAGCGCCGCGCAGACGGCTGAGTCGATGCCGCCGGAGAGGCCGAGGACCACGGACCGGAAGCCGTTCTTCTCGACGTAGTCGCGAAGCCCGAGCACGAGCGCATTCCACACCTGCTCCCGGTCGTCCGGCGGCACGGCGATGTCGGTGGCGATCACTGAGCTCGTCGAGGTCCCTGAGCCTGTCGAAGGGCCGCTGGGCGAAGCGAGCTCGACCCGTGTCACCCTGTCTGGCAACACCGAACCACTGGCCTCCGCCACCTCGAGATCAACGACCAGAAGGTGCTCGGTGAACTGCGGCGCCCGCGCCAGAATCTCCCCGCTCGGTGAAACGACGACGCTGTCCCCGTCGAAGACCAGGTCGTCCTGCCCGCCGACGATATTCACGTAGGCGACGATCGTGTCGGTCTCGACCGCCCGGCGGGTGACCAGGGGCAGCCGCACGTCATCTTTGTCCCGCTCGAACGGTGAGGCGTTGATCACGACGAGCAGGCCCGCGTCTGCCTCGAGCACTTTGGCGACCGGGCCGCCGTCGCGCCAGAGGTCTTCGCAGATGATCAGGGCGACATCAGCGCCCTTGATGCGCAGCACGAGCAGTTCGTCGCCCGGGATGAAGATGCGGTATTCGTCGAACACGGAGTAGTTCGGCAGGTGATGCTTCGAGTAGTCGGCCTTCACGTGGCCGTGCTGAAGCACGCTGGCGCGATTGCGCGCGATCGCGGTCGGCGCGTTGCTGGTACCGAGCAGTCGCGGTTCGTACGGCCCGTCGGGATGCCCGACGATGACGGGCAGGTCGCCGAGTCCCGCATCGAGCAGCTGCTTCGCCAGCACCCGCACGTGATCGTGTGCGGCGGCGAGAAAACTGGGCCGCGATGCCAGGTCTTCGATCGGGTAACCGCTCAGCGCCATCTCTCCGACGGCGAACAGGTCGGCGCCCGCTGCCGATGCGCGCTTCGCCGCGGCCAGGATCTGGGTGGCATTGCCGTCGAGATCGCCGACCACCGGGTTGGTTTGGCCGAGCGCCAAGCGGAGTCGAGGCATAGCCACTAGCCTAATAGTCGGGGCAGGAACGGCCCTGACGGTCATATGAGGAGCCCATGGACAAGCAGCGTGACTTCGTTCTCCGCACCATCGAAGAGCGCGGCGTCAAGTTCATCCGCCTCTGGTTCACAGATGTCATCGGCACTCTGAAGTCGGTCGCGATCGCTCCGGCGGAGGTCGAGGGCGCATTCTCCGAAGGCCTCGGTTTCGACGGGTCGGCCATCGAGGGCCTCACACGCTCATACGAGGCCGACGTGCTCGCGCATCCCGACCCGGCGACCTTCCAGATCCTGCCCTGGCGCGGTGAGATCGACCCGACCGCGCGTATGTTCTGCGACATCACGACGCCGGACGGTCAGCCCGCCGTCGCCGATCCCCGCAATGTGCTGAAGCGCACCCTGGCGAAGGCCGCAGAGCGCGGATTCACCTTCTACACGCATCCTGAGATCGAGTTCTACCTGCTGAAGAGCTCGCAGTACGGTGCCGAAGGCCCCGAGCCGGTCGACCGCGCCGGCTACTTCGACAATGTGCCCGGCGGCACCGCTCACGATTTCCGCCGTCGTTCGGTGCGGATGCTGGAAGACCTCGGCATCTCGGTCGAGTTCAGTCATCACGAGGCGGGTCCCGGCCAGAACGAGATCGACCTCCGGTACGCCGACGCGCTCACGACGGCCGATAACATCATGACCTTCCGCACCGTCGTGAAGGAGGTGGCGATAGAGCAGGGCGTCTACGCGACGTTCATGCCGAAGCCGCTGTCGGGTGAGCCCGGCTCGGGCATGCACACCCACATGTCGCTCTTCGAGGGCGATGCCAACGCGTTCTTCGACGCCGGCGGGCAGTACCAGCTCTCCACCATCGGGCGGCAGTTCATCGCCGGACTGCTGCGCCACGCTCCGGAGATCACGGCCGTCACGAACCAGTTCGTGAACTCGTACAAGCGGCTCTGGGGCGGTGCGTCGCAGAACAAGCTGGGCGAGGCGCCGAGTTTCGTCACCTGGGGACACAACAACAGGTCCGCGCTCGTGCGGGTGCCGCTCTACAAGCCGGGAAAGGGCCAGAGCGCGCGAGTCGAGTACCGCGCCATCGACTCGGCCGCCAATCCCTACCTCGCCTATTCGCTGCTGCTCGCGGCCGGCTTGAAGGGCATCGAGGAGGCGTACGAACTGCCTCCGGAGGCTGAAGACAACGTCTGGGAGCTGTCCGACACCGAGCGTCGCGCGCTCGGCTACAGCCAGTTGCCTGCCAGTCTCGACCACGCCCTCGCGCTTATGGAGGACTCGGAGCTGGTCGCTGAGACCCTCGGCGAGCAGGTGTTCAACTTCGTGCTGCTGAACAAGCGCCAGGAATGGCGCGACTACCGTGCCCAGGTGACTCCGTACGAGCTGAAGAGCAACCTGGAGATGCTGTAACGCCGGCTCCCATGAGAATGGCAACTCTCACCGACCTCGCACGACTCGGGTTCGCCGAACTCGATAAGGCGACGGCCATCCTTTCCGAGCTTGAGTCCATCCGTCCCCTCGGTGACGTGCTGCCGTTCTTCGTCGACGCGGCCGACTCCGACCAGGCGCTGCGGATGCTGGCGGCGCTGCTGCGCAGGTGGCCCGCGCAGGCGGGGGTGCTGCTCGACCAGCCGGATTCATCCCGCCGGCTGGTGCGTGTTCTGGGTGCGTCATCCGGACTCGCCGAATTCCTGCTTCGCCGGCCGGACGAACTCGCCGCACTGTCAACCGGCCTGCAGCGACCCCTTCAGCCCGAGGAATACCGGTCAGACCTGCTCAGCTCGGTCGATGGGGTTTCCGGTGAGGAACCGGCCTGGACCGCCCTTCGCGTCCGCTACCGCAGGCACCTGGTGCGACTGGCCGCCTTCGACCTGGCCCAGCCCGATCCGCTCGAGGCGTTGCACGTGGTCGCCGCCGCGCTGGCGGACCTCGCCGCCGCCGCCCTCGACGCCGCCCTCGAGGTGGCGCGCCGCAACTCGACCTCGCCCGTCGATGAGGTCGCTGCGACGAAGCTCGCCATCATCGGCATGGGCAAGGCGGGGGCTCGGGAACTCAACTACGTCAGCGATGTCGATGTCATCTTCGTGGGGGAGGGGTCGGTGGAGATCGCCACCCGGCTCGCGATGGCGACGATGCGCGGCATCCACGAGACATCGCTCGAGCCGCCCCTGTGGGAGGTCGATGCGAACCTGCGGCCGGAGGGCAAGGACGGGGCACTGGTGCGCACCCTCGAGTCGCACGTCGCCTACTACGACCGCTGGGCGAAGAGCTGGGAATTCCAGGCGCTGCTCAAGGCCCGTCCTCTCGCGGGCGACCTCGAGCTGGGAGCCCGCTATGTCACGGCCATCGCACCGAAGGTGTGGAGCAGCGCGTCGCGAGAGGGCTTCGTCGAGGGCGTACAGCGGATGCGCGAGCGCGTCACGGACAACATCCCGACCGACGAGCTGGACTACCAGTTGAAGCTCGGGCCCGGCGGGCTGCGCGACATCGAGTTCACCATTCAACTGTTGCAACTGGTGCACGGCCAGACCGATCCCGAGGTGCGGCAGGGTGCGACGCTGCCCGCGCTGCAAGCACTGGCGGAGCAGGGCTACATCGGGCGGGTCGAGTCCGCGGAGTTCGCACGCGACTACCGTTTTCTCCGCCTGCTGGAGCATCGGCTGCAGCTGCGCGAGCTCCGGCGCACCCACCTCATGCCGAGCGATCCGGACGCGGTGAGAATCCTGGCCCGCGCGAGCGGTATCGCATCCAGTTCTGCGGATCTCATCGAGCAGTGGACGCGCACCAAGCACGAGGTGCGCAGCCTGCACGAGCGCCTGTTCTACCGACCCCTGCTCTCCGCGGTCGCGGCGCTCCCCGAGGACGGGATGGTGCTCACCAGCGACCAGGCCGAGGCGCGGCTCGCGGCCATCGGATTCCGC
>JAZJYU010000015.1:4218-9322 GCA_040390225.1 Actinomycetota bacterium
CGCTCGCCCACATCGCGGCGCTCACCGGTGGGGTATCGCGCCGGGCCGCCATCCAGCGCCACCTCCTGCCCGTGATGCTGCAATGGCTCGCCGCCGGCGCGGATCCCGATTACGGCCTGCTGGCCTTCCGCAAGCTGAGCGAGGACCTGGGCGAGTCGTACTGGTTCCTCAGAATGCTGCGCGACTCGTCGGGCGCGGCGCAGCGGCTCACTCACGTGCTGTCGAGTTCTCGGTTTGTCGGCACCCTTCTCGAGCGCATTCCTGAGGCGGCGGCCTGGTTCGAGAACGAGGACGAACTGCGTCCGCGCAGCGGGGCCGCGCTGCTCGAGGAGGCGGCCGCGACCGTCGCCCGGCACGACGACGACGCGGCCGCCGCGCTCGCGCTGCGCACCGCGCGGCGTCGCGAGGTGCTGCGCCTGGCCATCGCGGCCATCCTGGGCCAGGTGAACGTCGAGGAGCTCGGCGAAGCCCTCGCCGACGTCACGACCGCACTGCTCACCGGTGTGCTGGCGATCGTGCACCCGCCGGATGACGGCATCGAGTTCGCGATCATCGCGATGGGCCGCTACGGCGGGCGCGAACTCGGCTTCGGCTCGGATGCCGACGTCATGTACATCTATCGGGCCACCACGGTATCGGGCGAGGAGGCGCAGGCCCGGGCGGAGATGATCGTTTCGGTACACCGAAGACCTGCGCCTGCCGCTCGACCTCGACATCAACCTGCGGCCGGAGGGGAAGAACGGTGCTGTCGTGCGCTCTCTCGACTCCTACCGGGTCTACTACGAGCGCTGGTCGCTCACCTGGGAGGCGCAAGCGCTGCTCCGTGCCCGCGGTGCCGTCGGAGACCCCGCCCTGCTCGCCGATTTCGAATCGCTTGCCGACGGTGTGCGCTTTCCGCACAGCATCTCGCAGAACGACGTGCGCGAGGTTCGGCGCATCAAGGCGCGGGTCGAGTCGGAGCGCCTTCCCCAGGCGGCCGACCCGTCACGACACCTCAAGCTGGGGCGTGGATCACTCAGCGATGTGGAGTGGTTCGTGCAGCTGATCCAGTTGCAGCACGGGGCGGAGATCTCAGGCCTCCGCACCACCTCCACCCTCAGGGCGCTGGAGGTCGCGCGCAAGGAGGGGTTCGTGTCGGCGCTTGAGGCACGCAAGCTTCGGGATGCCTGGATCCTCGCGTCGCGCGCTCGGAGCGCGATGACCCTGTGGACCTCCCGCACGGCCGACGTGCTGCCGACCGACCGCCAGCAGCTCGAGGGCGTCGCGCGACTTCTCGAGTACCCGCCGGGGTCTGCATCCAGGCTCGAGGAGGACTACCTGCGGGTGACCAGGCTCGCGAGAGTGGTGTTCGAGAAGAAGTTCTACGGCTAACACGCGCACCGACACTGAGTGTTAACCTTCCGTTCGCTGTGGATGTCACCTCGACATCCGCCATTCGCGGAGGGGCCACCCGCGATTAAGGGCCGGCGAGCATCGTTGCACCATGGCTGGTCTGACGAGTTTCGATGAACGGCACGGCGATGAGGCCGCGCGCCCCGCGATCAGTGTCATCGGCACCGGATACCTCGGTGCGACGCACGCCGCGGCGATGGCCGAGATGGGCTTCGACGTGATCGGGGTGGATGTCGACCCCGCGAAAGTGGCCGCGCTCAGCGCCGGCATCATCCCCTTCTTCGAACCCGGCCTGCCGGAGCTGCTGCAGAAGCACGTCGCCTCCGGTCGGCTCCGATTCACCACAGATCTCGCCGAGGCCACCGCGCTCTCGGACGTGCACTTCATCTGCGTGGGAACCCCGCAGCAGCGGGGGAGCAACGCCGCCGACCTGCGTTACGTCGACGACGCGGTCGAGCAGGTGGCGCGAGCGCTCACCCACGACGGTGTCATCGTCGGCAAGTCGACCGTGCCGGTCGGCACCGCGGCCCGCCTGCATCGTCTGGTGTCCCTCCTCGCACCCTCGGGCATCGAGGTCGATCTGGCCTGGAATCCGGAGTTCCTGCGCGAGGGCAAGGCTGTCGCCGACACCCTGCACCCGGACCGAATCGTCTTGGGCGGGGTGAGCGAGCGCTCAGAAGCCCTGTTGCGCATGGTCTACGCCCAGCCGATCTCAGAGGGCACGCCGGTGGTCGTGTGCGATCTGCCCACCGCCGAACTGGTGAAGGTCAGCGCGAACGCGTTCCTCGCAACCAAGATCTCGTTCATCAACTCGATCTCCGAGCTCTGCGACGTCGCAGGCGCGGACGTGTCCGTTCTCGCGGATGCTCTCGGTTACGACGCCCGCATCGGCCGCCAATTCCTGAACGCGGGGCTCGGATTCGGCGGCGGCTGCCTGCCGAAGGACATCAGGGCGCTGATGTTCCGCGCGACGGAACTCGGCGCTCATAGCGCGGCGTCCCTGCTCCAGCAGGTCGACGAGATCAACATGGGCCGACGCCAGCGAATCATCGACCAGGCCGTCGAAGCGCTCGGCGGTTCGGTGCTCAACCGCCGCATCGGTGTGCTCGGCGCCGCCTTCAAGCCGAACACCGACGACGTGCGCGATTCGCCGGCCCTGAATGTCGCGGCCGGCCTCCACCTGCGCGGCGCCCAGGTGGTGGTTTACGACCCCGAGGCGATGGACACCGCCCGCCGCCTGTTCCCGACACTCTCCTATGGCGAATCGATGAGCGAGGCGGTGCGCGGCGCCGACCTGGTACTGGTGCTCACCGAATGGCCCGAGTTCATCGAGGCGAACGCGGCGGAGCTCGCAGCCGTCGCGGCGTCCCCGCTGATCATCGACGGGCGCAACTGCCTGAACCGGGCGGAGTGGGCATCCGCCGGCTGGATCTTCCCCCGCACACCTGCCGCGATCGACGCGCAGGAGCTGCCTGTCGGTGGACCGAGAACGACACGAGCGCGAAACATCCCCGCCATAGCAGCTTCGTAGATTGAGGCCACCCGATCCCGCGGAACCCGCCGCGGCGTCGAAGGCCGAAGTCGAAGGGGTTGCGTCATGACCGGAAATACCGTCCGTCTGCAGGCGATTACGGACGTGGAGGCGTACGTGCCTCCCGCCGTGAGTTTCGACGAATCAGAAACCCCCGGTGAGATCTATGGCGAGAACGTCTTCAACAAAGACGTCATGCTGAAGCGACTGCCGAAATCCGTGTACAAGTCGGTGATCTCCACCATCGAGCACGGGACGACGCTGGATCCGCTGGTGGCGGATGCCGTGGCCTCCGCCATGAAGGACTGGGCACTGGAGAAGGGCGCCACCCACTACGCGCACGTCTTCTACCCGCTCACCGGACTCACCGCGGAGAAGCACGACAGCTTCTTCGAGCCGGTCTCGGACGGCTCGGCTCTCGCCGAGTTCGCCGGCAAGACGCTGGTGCAGGGCGAGCCGGACGCCTCCAGCTTCCCGAACGGCGGCCTTCGCAACACCTTCGAGGCTCGCGGCTACACCGGATGGGATGTCACGAGCCCCGCATACGT
Source organism: Actinomycetota bacterium (assembly GCA_040390225.1). Lineage (GTDB taxonomy): Bacteria > Actinomycetota > Actinomycetes > Actinomycetales > Microbacteriaceae > Lacisediminihabitans. The sequence goes on from JAZJYU010000015.1 coordinate 7,690, forward strand.
GCTGGAGAACCCGAACGGGAACACTCTGTGCATCCCGACGGTGTTCGTGTCGATGACCGGTGAGGCACTCGACCACAAGACACCACTGCTCCGCTCGCAGCAGGCGATGGGCGAGCAGGCGGAGCGCATCCTGAAGATGTTCGGTCATGAGAACCTCAATCACGTCGTCTCGTTCTGCGGCCCCGAGCAGGAGTACTTCCTGGTCGATCGCCACTTCTTTCTCGCCCGACCCGACCTGCTGAACGCCGGCCGCACCCTGTTCGGCGCGAAGCCGCCGAAAGGCCAGGAGTTCGACGACCACTACTTCGGCGCCATCCCGGAGCGCGTACTCGGATTCATGATGGACACGGAGCGCGAGCTGTTCAAACTCGGAATCCCGGCGAAGACCCGGCATAACGAGGTCGCGCCCGGTCAGTTCGAGATCGCGCCCATGTTCGAACGCGGCAACATCGCCGCCGACCACCAGCAGCTGCTGATGACGACCTTCAAATCGATCGCGAAGAAACACGGCATGGAGTGCCTGTTCCACGAGAAGCCGTTCCAGGGCGTCAACGGGTCGGGCAAGCACGTCAACTTCTCGCTCGGCAACAACGAGCTCGGCAGTCTGTTCGTGCCCGGTGACACCCCGCACGAGAACGCGCAGTTCCTGGTGTTCTGTGCCGCGGTGATCAGGGCGGTGCATCTTTATGGCGGGCTGCTGCGGGCATCCGTCGCGTCGGCCTCCAACGATCATCGCCTGGGTGCGAACGAGGCGCCGCCCGCGATCATCTCTATCTTCCTCGGCGACCAGCTGGCCGACATCTTCGACCAGATCGCCAAGGGGTCGCTGTCGTCGTCGAAGGGCAAGGGCACGATGCACATCGGCGTCGACACCCTGCCTGTGCTGCCGACAGACCCGGGGGACCGCAACCGAACCAGCCCGTTCGCGTTCACGGGCAACCGTTTCGAGTTCCGCGCGCCCGGATCGCTGCAGACCGTCGCAGCCCCGATGGTGACGATCAACACGATCATGGCCGACTCGCTCGACTACTGCGCGAATGAGCTCGAGGCGGCGACCGCGGCGGGAACCGACTTCGACACGGCAGTCCAGACGCTGCTCACGAAGATCATCACAGAGCACGGCGCGGTCGTCTTCAACGGCGACGGATACTCGGCCGAGTGGCCGATCGAGGCGAAGAAGCGTGGACTGCTCAACCTGAAGACCACGCTCGACGCGCTTCCCGAACTGATCAGCGAACCGGCGATGGCTCTGTTCGAGAAGTACAGGGTGTTCAATCACCGCGAGATGCACTCGCGCTATGAGATCGGACTGGAGCAGTACATCCTGACCATCGGAGTGGAGGCGAGACTCACGCTGGAAATCGGCGCGACCGTCGTGCTCCCGGCCGCTGTGCGATACCAGACCGAGCTCGCCGCCAACGTGGCCGCGCTGGGTGCGGCGGGAATGGATGCCGACAAGGGTGCGCTCACCGAGGTGAGCGGTCCGATCGCCGACCTGAAGAAGGCGCTCGCCTCACTCAAGGGTGCGCTGGCCGCGGACACGGGCCACGAGCCGATCGACGAGGCGAAGCACGCTCGCGACGCCCTCCTGCCGGCGATGAGCGCCGTCCGCGCGGCGGCGGACGCCCTGGAG
>JAZJYU010000015.1:9332-9639 GCA_040390225.1 Actinomycetota bacterium
GCCAGTTCCAGTTCCCGTGGGTGCCCTGCTCCGACGAGGCGCAGCTGACCACCGCCGGCGAGGCCGCCGTCGGGGGTGGTGAGCGGGCGGCGGACGCCCTGGAGGACATCGTCGCCGACGACCTCTGGCCGCTTCCCACCTACCAGGAGATGCTCTACATGCTGTAGCAGTTCATCCGCTGACGGCCCGCCTCGGAACTTCCGGGCGGGCCGTTTCGCGCGTGCACCGGTGGCGGGAGCAGTGATGTCGCGGCGGGGGCGCTACTCCCGCCGCGTAAGAACCTCTACAGACGACAATGGCCGGCCCC
>JAZJYU010000016.1:0-11667 GCA_040390225.1 Actinomycetota bacterium
GACGGCGACGCCACCGGCGAGCTTCGCGAGGCGCTCCTGCAGCTTCTCACGGTCGTAGTCGGAGTCGGTGTTCTCGATCTCGGCACGGATCTGCTTGACGCGCCCCGCGATCTGCTCCTGGTCTCCGCCGCCCTCGATGATGGTGGTCTCGTCCTTCGTGACGATCACCTTGCGGGCGGTGCCCAGCAGGTCGAGGGTCGCGTTCTCCAGCTTGAGACCGACCTCCTCGGAGATGACCTGGCCACCGGTGAGGATGGCGATGTCCTGCAGCTGCGCCTTGCGGCGGTCACCGAAGCCGGGAGCCTTGACGGCGATCGACTTGAAGATGCCACGGATCTTGTTGACGACCAGGGTTGCGAGAGCCTCGCCATCCACGTCCTCGGCGATGATCAGCAGCTGCTTGCCCGACTGGATGACCTTGTCGACGATCGGCAGCAGGTCTTTGATGTTGGAGACCTTGGAGTTGACGATCAGGATGTACGGGTCGTCGAAGACGGCCTCCTGGCGCTCCGGGTCGGTCACGAAGTACTGCGACAGGTAGCCCTTGTCGAAGCGCATGCCCTCGGTGAGCTCGAGCGTGGTGCCGAAGGTGTTCGACTCCTCGACGGTGACCACACCCTCCTTGCCCACCTTGTCGATGGCCTCGGCGATCAGGGCACCGATCTCGGGGTCGGCGGCGGAGATCGATGCGGTGGCCGCGATCTCTTCCTTGGTCTCGATCTCCTTCGCGGAGGCGACGAGAGCCTCGATGACGGCCGCGACGGCCTTCTCGATGCCGCGCTTCAGGCTGATCGGGTCGGCGCCGGCGGCGACGTTGCGGAGTCCTTCGCGAACGAGGGCCTGGGCGAGAACGACCGAGGTGGTGGTTCCGTCGCCGGCCACGTCATCCGTCTTCTTTGCGACCTCTTTGACGAGCTCGGCACCGATCTTCTCGTAGGGGTCGTCGAGCTCGATCTCCTTGGCGATGGAGACGCCGTCGTTCGTGATGGTGGGAGCGCCCCACTTCTTCTCGAGCACGACGTTGCGGCCGCGTGGGCCAAGCGTCACTTTGACGGCGTCGGCGAGGGTGTTGAGGCCACGCTCGAGGCCGCGACGGGCCTCTTCGTTGAAAGCAATGATCTTTGCCATGTGTGTTTTTCGTCCTTCCGGGACGTCATATCTGCAACAGCCGTTGGCACTCGCAATACAGGAGTGCTAAATGATTCTGGCACTCTGAACGAGAGAGTGCAAATGAAAAACTGACGCCACCCGGGTATCCGGATGGCGTCAGTCGACAGCTGTTGTGCGGGTTCTGAAACTACTGGACCAGGCGCACCGATTCGGCCTGAGGGCCTTTGTTGCCTGTGCCGACTTCGAAGGTCACCTGCTGGCCCTCTTCGAGGACTTTGTATCCGCCCATGTCGATCGCGGAGTAGTGGACGAAGACGTCCTGGCCTCCACCTTCGACCGTGATGAATCCGTAGCCCTTTTCAGCGTTGAACCATTTGACGGTTCCATTCGCCATGGATAACTCCCTGCTGTGTTTCTGGAGGGCACCTGCGGTAATTGCGAGCGACCAATCCCAGATAATAATGACGAATCGGGGCCTAAGGAATGGAGCCGTCGCGAAAAAAACCCAAATGAAGCCGGGATTAAACATTCGCGTAACACAAGGGCTACTGAAGCTTGTAATCGCTCCCGATCACAACGGTGAGGGCCGACTGGCTGTAGACATCCGATAGCTGGATCGTGCCCACCTTGAGGGAGAGCACAAGGGCCCGTGCGGCTCCCTCGTTCGCCGGATCGCTGTAATAGACGACGGTCTGCTTCACATCGCTGGTCGACGCGTTCGCCCGGCTGCCGATGCCCTGCGCCGCTCCGCCCCAGCCCTGCTTCACCAGGTTGTCTCCCACGGAGTTGGCGAGGTTCGCCGTGGCGGTGCCGTTGAGCACGGTGATCGCAATGGTGGGGTTGAGAAGCGGCGTCATGGTCGGAGTGGGGGTAGGCGTGGCCGAAGCCGACACCGTCGACGATGCGAACGGGTTCGCGAGCTTGCCGTTCACGATCGCAAGCCCGAGCAGGCCGACGACCACCAGGATGCCCGTGGCGAGCGCCGCCCAGGCGAACGTGATCCAGCCGCGACCCTTCTTCTGCGGTCCCCGGTGTGCGCCGGTGCGCAACAGGTCGTCGGGCACCCGGTCGAAACGGTCTCTCTGGTAGGTCGCCATAAGTCTTTCGATCGTGTGCGGTTCAGTGTCGGTTCTTCAATAGCGCATGGTCAGTGCTTGTGATCGGTGCGCGAGGCGCGGGCCTCCGTGCGGGCGTCGCGCAAGCGATGCAGCCGTTTCACCAGCATGGGGTCGAAGGCGATGGCCTGTGGTTCGTCGAGCACCGCGTTCAGCATCTGATAGTACCGGGCGGCGGACAGGCCGAACTCCGCGCGGATGGCCTCCTCCTTCGCGCCGGCGTGCTTCCACCACTGCCGCTCGAACTCGAGCACCCGTCTACTGCTCTCGGACAACTCCGCTGACCGGACGTCACCGTCGCCGGCGTTTCGCGCTGCTCCTGCCGCCACGGTGTCTCCCCTCGGATCACCGCAATCCTAGGGCCGGGCTGCTGGGAGTCCCGGGCTCTCGACGGGCGTTGCTGAGAAAGCCTTCAGAGCCAGTCGAGAGCCTGACCGTGAGCTCCCGCGAAGGCGAGCGGCTTCTCGTTGAGCGATAGCACGAACCTGCCCGGCCGTTCGGGCAGAGCGGCCTCGACAGCGGGCAGTGCTCCGCGACCCTCAAGCGACACCCAGTCGGCGTCGATCGAACGCACCACCTCGGCGAAGCGCAGGCGTTCCGAGCGCGGCAGGTAGACGAGTACTCCGCTGGAGATGACGACCAGCCGAGCGCCGGCAGGCGCCTGTGCCGCGAGGGCGGCGAGTCCGTCGACCGCATCGCCCGCCTCGACGATCGGCGGGTTCCGCCGCGCGATCCCGATCGCAGCGCGCAGCCGCTCCCGGCGCTCGCGCTGCTCCGGCCAGACGAGGGTTTCGAGCCAGCGCATGTCGTGCGGATCGCTGACGGAGAGCGGATAGAGGTCATTGCCCGCGCGCCACGCGACCTCTGGCATCCGCCCGGGCACCGGCACCGGGCCGGTCGTCTCGCACTCGAGCAGAACGTCGCTCGGCCCGTCGGCCGGGTCGAGCCTGGCGCCGTTGTATGAATAGCTGTAGCGATCGGGGTAGAGGCAGAGTCCAGCGCTCGTGCCGACCTCCACCAGGGCGAGCGGGCCATCGAGAAGTGCCAGCGCTGGGAGCAGGGCTGCGCACCGGCGAGGCTCGTTGGTCTGCGTCATCCGGTGCCGTGCTTCGACGGCGACCTCCGGCAGATGGGCGGCCAGCCATTCGCGATACTCCGGCCAGGGTGCGACCGGCGCCCCAAGAAGGCGTGAGACGGCGAACACGAGGTTGGGCTGGCGCTTCTGCAGCGGCATCCGCTCGATCATGGCGCGGATGCCCGCATCGCCGGCGACACCGAGCGCCCACCGGGTGTAGATGTCTGACTGTCCTCGCGCCTCCACCTCGGCGAAGGTGCGGTACCACTCCTCGGTGTCGCGCTCCGCCTCGCTCACGAAGCTCGCCGTCGCGAGAGCACCAATACCACCAGCACCAGTATCGCGACGACCCCGAGCGCAAGCACGAGCCAGGTCAGCGCTCCGAGCGGTACAGGGCCGGAGGGGGCCGGCGAAGCTGTCGTCACGGTGGTCGCCGTCGAGCAGGCCGACGCGAACCGCAGGGTGAAGCTCACCGGGTCGAAACTGTCACCTGCCGCATAGCGGCCGAACACCGCCGCGCCCTGGCCGGTGAGCGTGGCCGGCACGGAGTCGACCTCCAGCGTGCGCGAATTCGTGTCCAGCGCGCCGGCCGGAAGCACGAGGCTCACGAACTGCACCCCCTGCGAATAGACCGGTGTGCCATCCTGCTTGACGCCGCTGACATCCAGCAACAGGTACGCGAGGGATGGCCGCACGAACTGCAGCTCCGGATTGGCGAATCTGCGGGTCACCGTTCCGGCATGACCGCTGAAGGTGACGGAGCCGATGAAACCGACCAATCCCGTGCCGGCGGACGGGGTCATCGTTCCCGAGGCGGATTGCCAGCGGAATTGGTCGGTGAGAAACGTCGCGCCGCCGTTCTCAATCCAGCTTCCTGCGGCGACCGGGCCGGTGATGTAATCGCGGAAGTCCTGCTTGACGCCCCAGTCGAGAGTGCCGCCCGTCACGGTGCACGGCAGAGGTGCGGCAGTGACAACCGTCGGCCCTGCCGTGATCGCGAGGAGCACGGCCACCAGCAGCGCGGTGAGCGCTCGACGCATCAGGCCGCCGCACGAAACATCATGATGTGCGGGATGTTGGGCCAATGTTCGCGGTCGTCACGTTCTGCATTCTCACTGCGCTGCTCCACGAAGAAGGCGCCGGCGCGCAGTTTCATGAATGAATAGAGTTCGTCGATTGTGAGTTCGCCCCACGATTTGCGCACCACGGAACATTCGGGCATATGCCTGAGTTTAATGACGTGTACGAATCTTTCTAGAGAGGAAGAATCCCATGAGCACGAAGCCAAGCAAGGACTCCACCACCTTCCCGCTGGAGAAGACCGAGGCGGAGTGGAAGCAGGAGCTCGACCCCACCCGCTATTCGATCCTCCGCGAGGCCGCAACCGAGCGCCCCTGGTCGGGAGCGCTGCTCGATGAGAAGCGCGCCGGTGTCTACACCTGCGGCGCCTGCGGCGCCGAATTGTTCAAGAGCGACACCAAGTTCGACTCGGGGTCGGGTTGGCCGAGCTTCTACCAGTCGGTGAACCCCGACGCGGTCAAACTGATCACCGACCGCAGCCTCGGCATGGTGCGCACCGAGGTGCAGTGCGCCACCTGCGGCTCGCACCTCGGTCACCTGTTCGACGATGCGTACCAGACACCGACCGGTGACCGGTACTGCATGAACTCGCTTTCGCTGGATTTCAAGGAAGAGGCGGCGAAATAACCGCACTCCAGGCGATCGGCCGTCGCCGCTCACACCCTAAGGTGACGGCCGACACCCCGACCCACGAACAGCTGCTGCCACTGGTCGCAGCGGCGGGAACGGTTGCAGACCACTCGTCGCTCCGACCGTGGCGGCTCATCGAGCTGCGGGGCGGCATCCGCGAGCGCCTCGGCGCCGCCATGGTCGTGGCGAGTGGCCTGGATGACGAGAGCGGCGCCAGGGTCGCGGCCAAGCCCCTGCGCGCTGAGCTGCTCATCGCCGTCGTCGTGGTGCACAAGCCGAGCATCAAGGTCGCGGACTGGGAGCAGGATGCGACGGCCGCCGGCGTCGCCCACACGCTGAGTCTGCTGCTCGACGAGGCCGGCTGGGGCGTCATCTGGCGCACGGGTCACCTGACCCGCTCGGAACCCGTGCGCCGGGTTCACGAGCTCGCACACAACGAGGAGCTGCTCGGCTGGCTCTATGTCGGCGGCAAGCTCGAGGATGCCGTGGAAGGCTCCGCGAACCGGATCAGGCCCGAGGACTTTCTCAGCGCCCTCTGACTAGACGGGCGCTCTGACCGCCCGCGACGGGATCGCCGCGATCGCGACGGCCACCAGGGTCAGCAGCGTGCCCGCGACCGTCGTCCAGGCGACGACCCGCCCGTCGACCGGCAGCGTGAGGTCGAGCACGAGGGAGGTCACGAGCTGCCCGGCCACGGAGCCGAGGCCGAGCAGCAGCACACCGGTCGTGCGCACGACGACGGTGGAGAGCGCGATGAACAATGTGCCGACGAGCCCGCCCAGGTAGAGCAGCGGATTAGCCGGCAGGTGGGCCGGCAAGCCGACGATCGACTCGTGCACGAGACCCGCGGCCACGAGCACGAGCGTGCCGACCAGGAAATTCAGCAGGGTCGCCGTCATCGCCGACCCCGAGATCCTTCTGACCTGGCCGTTGACCGCCTGCTGGCCACTGATGAACAGCCCGGCGACGAAGGGCAGCAGCAGAAGCCAGGGCGGGACGTCGCTCACCAGCTGCGCGGACACCGCCCAGCCGACCGCGACCAGGGCCAGCACCGACCCGGCCACCCGCGTCACGGTGACCGGCTTCGGACCGACCGGCCCGATCCCCCGGCCATCGACGAGCAGTCCGCTGAGCGTCTGACCGCAGACCACCGCGATGGTGAACAGCGCGACGCCGAGCACCGCGCCGGTCAGGCCCTGCGACAGCACGAACAGTCCACCGGCGGCACCGCCGATGAGGTACCACCACGGCGTCTGCCTCGCCCTCACGGAACCGACGAGTGTGGCCAGCCCACGGCGCCCCGGTCGCCACACGGCAAGCGCGACCAGCATGATGACGAAGCCGGATCCGAACGAGATGACCGCGGCGAGGTAGCCGTCGTGGATCGAGAGCGACAGCTCCGAGTTGATGCGCGACTGGGTGGCGGTGAGGATGCCGACCAGAACAGCCCCCGCGACCCCCAGCACGATGAATGCGCGCGGTGTTTTCATAGCGATCCCACGCTACCCGGGCTCCACCCCGCGCCACCCGCGCCACCCCCGCGAGATGGAGGAATTGGCTCTATCCGACGCACATTTCGAGCCAATTCCTCCATTTCGCGGAGGCTGTGGGCGGTCCCGTAGAATTGGCGGGTTCGCCTCCTTAGCTCAGTTGGCCAGAGCACCGCTCTTGTAAAGCGGGGGTCGTCGGTTCGAATCCGACAGGGGGCTCACTTCACGGTCACGGCAAGCCGAATCCCTCGATACGCGATCCCCAGTGCGACCACCCCGGCCCCGACGATCACGGCCACCGGCGGCAGCGTGAACGCCAGCACCAGACAGCCGAGCGCGCCGAGCGCCTGCAGCGCGCGCGCGTATCGCCGGTGGCCGGCATCCTGCGTGAACGCGGCGACGTTGGCGACGAAGTAGTACAGCAGCACACCGAACGACGAGAAGCCGATGGCCCCGCGCAGGTCGGCCAGGGCCGTGATCACCACGACGACCAGCGCGAGCACGACCTCGGCGCGGTACGGCGTTCCGAACCGCGGATGGATGGCCGCCAGCCAGCGAGGCAGGTCGCCTTCGCGCGCCATCGCGAGCGTCGTGCGCCCGATGCCGGCGATCAGCGCGAGCAGTGCTCCCAGCGATGCGAGGGCGGCGCCGACGCGCACGACCGGCTCCGCCCACTGCCAGCCCGCGCTGCTCACCGTGGCGGCGAGTGGTGCCGAGCTGCCGGCCACGGCATCCGGCCCGAGCGTCCCCAGCGCGACCACGGCGAGCACGAAGTACACGATCACGGTGATGCCGAGCGCGAGCAGGATCGCGCGCGGGATGGTGCGAGCCGGTTCGCGCACCTCTTCGCCCATGGTCGCGATGCGCGCATACCCGGCGAAGGCGAAGAACATCAGTCCCGCAGACTGCAGGATTCCGTACGCCCCGTGCGACACCAGCGACGAGTCGGCCAGGCTGGCGGAGTGGGGAAGTCCCGACGTGAGGCCCGCGGCGACGACGACGGCGAGCACCACAAGCACCGCCACGACGATGACCCTGGTCAGGGTCGCAGTGCGGGTGATGCCGCGATAGTTGACGGCGGCGAGCACGAGCACGGCGGCTACCCCGATCGGCCGTTCCCATCCGGGTGGCGCCACGTATGCGGCGAAGGTCATGGCCATCGCGGCGCAGCTCGCGATCTTGCCGATGACGAAACTCCAGCCTGCGACGAAGCCCCACCACGCCCCGAGGCGCTCCCGCCCGTAGACGTACGTGCCGCCGGAGGTCGGGTACTGCGCGGCCAGCTGGGCCGACGATGTCGCGTTGCAGAACGCGACGACGGCCGCGACGACGACCCCGACGAGCAGGCCGTTGCCCGCGGCTCTGGCCGCCGGGCTGAACGCGGCGAAGATGCCAGCGCCGATCATCGATCCGAGTCCGATGAAGGTCGCGTCGCCGAGGCCCAGACGGCGTTGCATGGTCGAAGCGTTAGTCATGCCGCGGACTATATCCAGTGCGGGTGAACGGGATCACCGCTTCTTGTAGTAGTCCCGCCACACCAGCTTGTGGATGGGGATCAGGCGCGGGATCGCGCGCAGCCCCGGGATGAACGGCACCAGCATCAGGAGCAGCGTGAGCACGGCCACGATTCCGACCACCAGGAGGTCGGCGTTCGGCGCCGACGAGAATGGCTCGATCTGGTAGAAGAACGAGAACAGCCACAGCCACGACTGCCCGGGGTAGTTACCCGTCTCGTTCATCATCCCCCACTGATCGCCGCTGAGATGAAGCGAGGTCGCGAGGCCGTTGAGGTAACCGCCGTCGCCGAGGAACAGCACCGATCGGGTGTAGTCGAAGTTGTAGAACGAGCCGCCCGAAGTGAGAACGCTGTCGAGCGAGCCCTGCCTGGCCATGGTGAGGAGCGAGCCGGTCAGTTGGGGAACCGGTCCCTCCGCAGCCACCGGCGCGGGGAGCGTGTCTCCCTTCAGCGTCGCGAGAACCTTGCTGTACGCGTCGGTCCATCCCGTGCGCTGCTTCGCCGATGCGGCGTTCCAGGTCGCGACGGCCGCGGGCGGACTGGGGAGGGTGGACAGCGGCCCGATCACGAAGTCCTTTGCGGTATCGATCGGGATCTTCACCCCCGCCATGCTCTGCAGGTCGATCGGGCCGAGAGTCTGGGTGGCTCCCTGGGTCGCGTTGTACGGCGGACCGTACTGAGCGGTATCGCTCGTGCCGCCGAGTTCCGCCGTCGCCGTGGTGACGAAGTCGACCGGCTGGGCGATCGCCCACGATTTCAGCGTCACGCTGTGGTCGTCGGGCGAACTGAAGATCGCCGAGGCGGCGAGCACCAGGACGGTGACCGCGATCACCCCGATGGTGAGCTCCTTGAACAGGTCGTATTCGCGCTTCGTGCCGCGCCACGGGCGGCCGGCAACTCCCGTACCGGTACGCCATGACATCCGGTCCACCTGCTTGGTCATTCGCCTGCTCCTTCCGTGGACGCCCCGACCAGCTGGGCATCGGTGTCAGCGGCGTCGATGGGTGGCACGACGCCCTTCATGCGCACGAGGATGACGTGCAGCGCCACGATCGCGAGCACGGCAAGCGGGAGCAGGGCGATGTGCCACATGAACATCTGGCCCACATTCGCGACGTTGAACCAGGCGCCGATGCCCGATGCGTTCAGCGCGTCCTTCGCCTCGAACGAGATCCATTCCGACTCGAAGTTGGTCTGCAGCAGGTAGCCCGTGAAGGCGGCTGCGATGGAGACCGCGAACGAGACCACGCCGGTGATCCAGGTGAGTACTCTGCCACCCCGCCAGGCCGCCATCCAGAACTTGCCCCAGAGGTGCACGATCATGAACAGGAAGAAGAATTCGACGCTCCACAGGTGCACGCTGTTGACGAAGTGACCGAGCGAACTGAGGTGCCACCAACTCGGACCATTGAGGCTGAGCACCACGCCCGAGGCGACGATCACGACCAGGGATGCGATGGCGCCCATTCCGAAGACGTAGATCCATGACGCGACATAGCTCGGCTGGTCTTCGGGCAGCAGCTTCTCCGGCGGGAGCAGCTTCAGCGCGTAACGGCGTGCCCGGCCGGTCCAGGTCGAGTACGGCTCCGTCTCCTCGTCGGCGCTCATCGGCGTGACCGTCCCTTCGGAAAGGGCAGCACCAGCGCGAGAACGAACAGCACGAACATGCTGGCGATCACGATGAAATTACCGAGTTGGATGGTGAACGCACCCCAGCCCAGGTAGATGGTCTGTGCGGTAGCTGGCAACACGTGCATGACGGCCTCCTCGGTGATCCTTGTGCAGAGCGTGCGTCGCCGTGCTCGGCGCCGTCGGGACCAAGGTCCCAAAATCCGCGTCCTGTGATCATTCTTTGGAAAGTCTTTGAAGTCCTTCAGGATGCCGGCCGCCGATCTGGGGGAATTCTTGGGCGGCGGCCCTCAGAGTCATCGCTGTGACGACGACTGCCTCCGGCGCTGCACGCACTCGGCCCAGCTGGGTTCTCCCCGCCCTCGTGGTGGTCGTCGTGGTCGCGGCGCTGCTGTTCACGTGGAATATCGGGTACAGCGGCTTGTCCACCTACTACGCGGCGTCTGCGAGGAGCATGTCGCGGAGCCTGCACGCGTTCCTGTTCGGCGCGCTCGATCCTGCGGCCACGACCACTCTCGACAAGCTCTCCGGATTTCTGGTGCCGCAGGCGGTTCTGGTGATGATCTTCGGCTTCCACGCCTGGGTGCTCGCACTGCCTCAGGCGATCGAAGGCGTGATCACGGTGATCGCCGCCTATCTGATCGGCTCACGCTGGCGCGGGTGGGGGATGGGACTCGCCACCGCGGCGGTCATGGCGCTCACCCCGATGCTCGCTGCCATGTTCGGCAAGCCGATGGAAGACGGCATGCTCACCATGACGATGGTGCTGGCGTTCCTCGCCTGGCAGCGGGCGGTGCTCTCGAAACACTGGGCGTGGCTGCTGCTCGCCGGCGGATGGGTTGCGGTCGGGTTCCAGGCGAAGATGCTGCAGTCGTGGCTGATCCTCCCGGCTCTCGGGATCGGGTACCTGCTCGCTGTCGGCGGCCCGCTGCGCACGCGGATCGTCCGCGTCGCCATCGCGCTCGTCGTCACGGTGCTGCTCTCCGTGGCCTGGATCACCGCGATTCAGGCCACCCCGGCGAAGGACCGGCCGTATATCGATGGAAGCACCAACAACAACGCCTTCTCGATGGTGTTCGGCTACAACGGCGTCGACCGCGTCCTCCCCGGCCTCATCCCCGGCGCCGTGCCGCAGCTGGCCATGGGAAGCGGGCAGACGGTGGCCACCCAGAATCACACCGCCACCAATGCCGCCGGCCACAGCCCGGTCAAGCTGGTGCTCCCCCAGTTCACGACTCAGATCGGCTGGTTGTACCCGGCGGCGCTGGGCGGCATCGTGCTCGGGCTCGCGCCGGCGATCCGGCGGCGCCGGGTCGTCGACCGCGTCGAGGTGGGCACCGTCGTCGCGCTGGCGGTCTGGCTGGCCGTGACCGGTCTCGTGCTCTCTGTGGCATTCGTTCCCCACGCGACATACTTCGCAACGCTCGCGCTTCCGCTCGCGCTGCTCGCTGTGTTCGGCGGCATGGAGGCGGTGCGGATGAGCCGGCTCGGTGCCAGGCGGGCTGCAGTTCCGCTGATCACGCTCGTTTCGGCCGAAAGCCTGTGGGCGGTGGTCGTGGCGCTCTCCGGCCCCGCATCGATGCGCTGGGTGGCCGTGCCCGCCCTCCTGCTGGGCGCCGGAGCGCTGGCGGGAATCCTGCTTCGCCCGCTCCAGCGCCGGTTTCTCGTGGTTGCGGCAGCCGCAGCACTCGTGGGCCCGGTGGTCTGGTCGGCCTGCGTGATCGGGCCAGGCGGTGGCGGCAGTGCGAGTGATGCGTATGCGGGGCCGCGTACCTCAGCGGCCGTCGTTCATGGAGCAGCCGCCGTCCGGCATCCGTTCGCGACGCCCCCATCGCCTCTGCTCGATCCGTGGCAGCGCGCGCTTGAGCACTACCTGTCGGCCCGTAACCACGGGCGCCCGTGGCTGTTCGCGACCGACACGATGGCGATCGCGGTCAGCTTCGCCCTGTACAGCAACTACGAGGTGATGCCGATGGGTGGCTTCTCCCGGCAGGCCCCGCAGCCCGCGCTCTCCACACTGCA
>JAZJYU010000016.1:11697-16278 GCA_040390225.1 Actinomycetota bacterium
GGAACCGTGGGGTTCGTTCTGCTGGGTGACGGCTCCGGTCCACCGAACGCGACGCTGGTCACCATCAGGCATTGGGTCACGTCGACGTGCAGGCCCGTGCTGCACGGCCGATACCGGGATGGCTCGAGCGCCATCCAGACCCTCTACGACTGCGCTCCGGCCGATCGCGTAGCGTTGGGGACGTGAAATACACGGTCATCTGCGGCGGGGTCGGCGGGGCGAAGTTCCTCAGGGGTCTTCGGGAACACCTGCGGCAGGCGGACCCGAGCGCCGAGATCACCGCGGTCGTGAACACCGGCGACGACATGTGGCTCACCAGTCTGCGCATCGCGCCCGACCTCGACTCCGTGATGTACACGCTCGCCGGCCAGAACGACGAGGCACGCGGCTGGGGGAGGCTCGACGAGTCCGAGCGGGTCAGTACCGACATGCGCGAATACGGCGTCGGATGGCCATGGTTCACTCTGGGCGACCTCGATCTGTCGACCCACATCACCCGCACGCACTACCTGCGCAGCGGCCTGCCGCTGAGCGAGGCGACGGCACGCATCACGGCCCGCTGGGATCTCGGCGTGCGCGTGCTTCCGGCGACGGATGACGAGGCCGAGACGCACGTCATCCTCGCTGACACCGGCGAGCCGATGCACTTCCAGGAGTGGTGGACCCGTCACCGCGCCGCCCTCCCGATCACCGGTTTCGTGCAGCAGGGCATCGAGAACGCACGCCCGGCTCCCGGGGTGCTCGAGGCGATCGGCACGGCGGACGTCGTTCTGTTCGCGCCCAGCAACCCGGTCGTCTCGATCGGGCCTGTGCTTTCGGTTCCCGGCATCATGGGGGCGGTCGCGACGACCGCGGCTCCCGTCGTCGGCGTCTCCCCGATCATCTCGGGAGCGGTCGTGCGCGGCATGGCGGATGCCTGCCTCACCGCGATCGGGGTAAGAACCGCCGCCGACGCGGTCGCGATGCACTACGGCGCACGGTCGTCCGGCGGCCTGATCGACGCCTGGCTGGTGGACGAGTCCGACGCAGCCACCCTGCCCGCGATCGAGGAGTCCGGGGTGCGTGCCGCGGCCGTTCCCCTGTGGATGACGACGGTGCCGCTGTCAGCGCAGCTCGCGGCGGACGCGATCGCACTGGCGCGATCGCACTGACGCGCTAGCCGAGAGGCGCTATCCGAGAATGGCCTTCAGCTGCTCGAGCTCGTCGTCGGACAGTCTCGCGATGGATGCCGGCGCGGGCTGGCGGATCGCCAGCACCCGGTGGAGCACGGCTCGTCCCTCCGTCGTCAGGCTCACCACCTTCTCGCGTCCGCTCGTCGCGCTGACCGCTCTGATCACCAGGCCGCGCTCCTCGAGATCATTGATCGACACCGTCGCTGCCGGCGCATCCACTGTCGCGGCATATGCAAGAGCTTTCAGTGTGAGCGGGCCGGCAGCGAGCCTTCTGAGCAATCGCACTCTGCTGAACGGCATGCCCACCTCTTCGACGACGGCCCTGCGGTAGTCGCCGAGCGAATCGGTGACCAACCCGGAGAGGATCCACCAGACCTCGTCGGCGAGCTCGCTCATGCCGCCTCGCGAACAGGTGCCGAGGCGCCGGTCTCAGGATCGTCGAGCAGTTCGGCGATGCGGCTGGTCGAGCGTCGCGACCACGCGGTGGCCGACAGCACGCCCAGTATCACGATCGTCAGCCCCGCACCGACGATCACCCACCAATCGGCATGGGCGGCGAGCGCGAACGACGGCCCGAGCGTCGTCTGCAGCCCTGCGCCGGTGACGCTGCCGGCGAGCGCTACGCCCAGCGAGATGCCGACCTGTCGCCCCGTTGACGCCAGGCCGGAGGCGACGCCGGCGCGCGAGCGGGGCATCCCCGAGACCACGCTGGTGGTGATCGGCGTATTGATGGAGCCGAACCCGAGGCCGAACAGCACATACGAGACGATGAGCACCCAGTCGGGGGCATTCACGGTGATGGTCGTCATCGTGAGGGCGCTGGCTGCCATGAGGATTCCGGCGGCGATGAACGAGGGTCGGGCGCCGAACCTTCCGACCAGACGCCCCGTCACCAGCGAGGTGACCAGTGTGGCCGCAGCCAGCGGCAGCATGAACGTGCCGGTACCGATGGGTGACAGGCCGCGAACGTCTTGCAGGTAGAGGGCATTGATGAACAGGAAGGCCCCGAACGACGACGATCCGAGAACGGCCGAGAGAAAGCCGGAGGTCAGCGGAAAGCTGGTGAAGAACCGCAGGTCGATGAACGGGTGCGACGTGTGGTGTTCCTGCACTATGAAGCCGAACAGCGCGACGACGGTGAGCGCGAACAGACCGAGCGTGACCGGCGAGGTCCAGCCGAGCCGAGGTCCCTCGATCAGGGCGAATACGGCCGAGACGAGCACGACGATGGCGATCAGCTGTCCGACCGGGTCGAGCTTGCGCACCACGCCCGACTTGGACTCCGGAACGAACAGTGCGGTCAGGAGGATCGCTGCCAGGCCGATCGGCACATTCACCCAGAACACCGCGCGCCAGCCCACCGTCTGGGTGAGAGCGCCTCCCACGATCGGGCCGATGGCCATCGAGACGCCGACGGTCGCGCTCCAGACGCCGACGGCGCGCGCGCGCTCCTTCGCGACAGGGAATGTGTTGGTGATGATCGACATCGCCACCGGATTGAGCATCGAACCTCCGAGCCCCTGCAGCACCCGGGCCCCGATCAGCCAGCCGACGTTGGGCGCCAGGCTGCACATGAGCGAGCCGACGACGAAGATCGCGAGCCCGACCTGGAACGTGCGCCTGCGGCCGAAGCGGTCGGCGAGGGCACCGGAGAGAAGCAGGAAACTCGCCAGAGTGAGCGTGTACGCGTCGATGGTCCACTGCAGGTTCGAGATGGTCACGTCGAAGTCGGCGCGGATCGATGGCAGCGCGACGTTGACGATCGTCGCGTCCATCGACACGATGAGCAGGCTCATGCAGCAGATCGCGAGCACGAGGTACTTGCGCGGCGGCCGGTGCGAGATAGTTGTGCTCATACAACCATTCTGCACCCTCGCCGCGACCAATCCGATTCGGTTCACCCACCGAACCACATCTCGGCACGGCTTCGGCCGCGTCCGTCCCCTTCCTGATCCGATGAGGGACGCGGGTCCGGCGGGTTGTGGTTACCCCTCCGGACCCTCTTTCGCATGTGCATCCGTGAGTTATATAGTTTTCTTATGCAAACAGTTGATGCACTCGATCTGGGCCACGCCCTGGAGCGGGTGATCACCTGGCTGCGCGAATCGCGGGACCCGCAGGGCCTCTCGGCGAGTGCCCTGAGCGCACTGGGCCGCCTCGACACCGTCGGCCCGCTGCGCATCACCGAGCTTGCCGCCCTCGAAGGGCTGAGCCAGCCCGGGCTGACCACACTGGCCAACCGGCTCGAGGATGCCGGCCTGGCGACCCGGCAGCCCGACCCGTCCGACGGGCGGGCGGTCACCCTGGCCATCACGCCGACCGGGCTCGAACGGGTGCGGGCCCACCGCGAAGCGAGGGCCATCCACATCGCCACCCGCATCGGTCAGCTCTCGGCCGAAGACCAGCACAGCCTCGAGGGCGCACTGCCGGCCCTCATCCACTTCACCGAATCACCAGCAGAACGAGGGAATCAATGAGTCACCACGCTCCCACGATGGAGAAGCCGCCGAGTCCCTTCAGGCAGCCGCGCGCGGTCTGGGCGGTCGCCTTCGCCTGTGTCGTCTCGTTCATGGGTATCGGCCTGGTCGACCCCATTCTGAAGACCCTCGCCGGACAGCTGAATGCGACCCCCTCCCAGGTCGAGCTGCTGTTCACGAGCTACCTGGTGATCACCGCGGTGGCGATGCTCGTCACCGGCTGGGTGTCGAGCCGCATCGGCGCCAAGCGCACGCTGATCGCCGGTCTCATCCTGATCGTGGTGTTCGCCGCCGCGGCCGGTTCGACGAATAGCATCGCGGGCATCGTCGGCTTCCGCGCCGGATGGGGCCTCGGCAACGCCCTGTTCATCGCCACCTCGCTCGCGGTGATAGTGGGTGCAGCCAGCGGTGGTTTCGCCGGCGCGATCGTGCTCTACGAAAGCGCTCTCGGCATCGGGATCGCCCTCGGACCGCTGATCGGCGGCCTGCTCGGCAATATCAGCTGGCGCGGCCCGTTCTTCGGGGTCGCCGTTCTCATGGCGATCGCGCTGGTGGCCACCATCTTCTTTCTTCCGGCGACACCACGACCGGCGAGAAAACAACGGCTGTCCGAGCCGCTGCGCGCGCTCAAGCACCGCTCGCTCGCCATCACCAGCGTCGTCGGGCTGCTCTACAACTGGGCCTTCTTCACGCTGCTCGGCTACTCGCCGTTCCTCATGGGCATCGACAGCCCGATTCTGCTCGGACTGGTGTTCTGCGGCTGGGGCGTTCTCGTCGCCATCTTCGCCGTGTTCGGGGCCCCGCGATTGCAGCGGCGATTCGGCACGCCGCTGACGCTCTACTTCGTGTTCGGCCTGATGGCCATCGACCTGGCCGTGATCGCCGTGTTCTGGAGCAACCCGGTCGTCGTCATCGTCTGCGTCATCATCGCC
>JAZJYU010000017.1:0-1991 GCA_040390225.1 Actinomycetota bacterium
GGGGCTGTAGCGGTTACAGCAGCGGTTCGGGCTCGATCGCGTCGAAGGCCGCACCGATCGCCGAGTCGGGGTCGTTCACCACCCGCGTGGTCGCATCGAAAACCATGACCGGTTTCGACCCCTCATCCCACCGCGGCCAGCCGGGATCCCCCGCGCGAATGAAGGTCGCGAGAGCATCCGACATCACCGCGGACAGCCGGTGCCCGTCCGCGTAGCCGCGGGTGAATGCGACCCGCTCGTCGTTCGCGAAGAACAGTGCGACGGTGCTCGAGTGCGGGGCCCCGCGCGGCGCGAGCAGCGGGCTAGCCCAGTCCAGCTGATAGACCCAGGTCGGTCGCCCTGATCGTGCTCGAAGGCGCGCGAAGACGCGGGTGGGCTGACGGAAGATGATGTCGCCGGTGAGGTGCTCGGCGATCAGCTCCTCGGATTCGTCGGGGTGGAGGCGCCGCCGCGCGTCGGCCGCCGATGATGTGACATGGGAGTCACCACCCCAGATCCCGCAGACCGCCATCGCGATCGAACAGGGGTCCGTCGGAACTCGGCGGCCCTGAGGGTCTCGCGTACCAGGGCGGGAGCTCCTGGCCGAGCGGCAGGTCATCGGGGCCGAACACACTGACCTCGTCGCGGATGGTGCCGGCCAGCACCGGGATCGCGGATCCGAGACCGGCGGCCCAGGTATCACGAGGCGCGGCCGTGATGACCGTGCCGTCGATCACCGGCCTCGGGCGCACCAGGCCGGGGTCGGCCGCCTCGAGACGCACCTGGGCATCCAGCACCTCCTGCATCGTCGCCGACCTGAGCACGGAGACGTCCTCTCCACCGAGTTCCGCGATGAGGGCGCGCGCGTAGTCCTCAGACTCCTCCGGTGTCGACGCCTTGAGGGCGATGCCGCTCTCGCACACGGCGCGGTGGATCAGCCCATCGGCCGCCGGCATCACGAGAAGGGTGGAGACCTTGCCGCCACCGCCGGACTCGCCCACGACGGTCACGCTCCCCGGGTCGCCGCCGAACGCGCCGATGTTGTCGCGAATCCACTCGAGCGCCGTCACGATGTCGAGCAGGCCGGCGTTGCCTGACCCTGTGTAGTCCTCCCCGCCGAGACGCTCCAGGTGCAGGAAGCCGAAAGCATTGAGGCGGTGGGTGACCGAGACGAACACCGCTCGGTGCCGGGCGGCGAAGTTCGCACCGTCGCTCATCTCCGACGCCGCGTGACCCACCGTGTATCCACCGCCGTGAATCCAGACCACGACCGGTCGCGCCTCCGCGTCCACGGCCGGGGTCCACACGGTGAGTGTGAGGCAGTCCTCGCCCATGCCGTGGGCGTAGTTCGAGCCCTGGATCGCGAACCACTGCTGGGGCGTGCGCAGCACTCCCGGGTCAGGGTATTGCGGGGTGCGGGTGCTCCAGGTCGTGCAGTCACGCACCCCGTCCCACGGCTCGCGAGGCTGCGGACCGCGGAAGCGGTTCGCCCCGGCAGTGCTGGCAGCGTATGGGACCTCGACGAAGCGCTCGACGCCGTCGACCGTCGATCCGTTCACGGCTCCGAGGGTGGTGGTGACGATCATGCGGTTCTCTCACTCCCTCCGGCGGCACTGAAGGACTGCACGGCGACATCCGAATGGTGACACGCCACAATGGTTCCCGTCGGGCCCGGTGCCAGCGGCGGTTCCTCGGCGACGCAGATCGCGGTGGTGAACGGGCAGCGGTTGGCGAACCGGCAGCCCGTGACCGGGGCGCCGGGCATCGCGGGTCGCATCGACAGCTCGATGAACTCACGCTGGTGCCTCTGCTCGCCGGGGTCGGGAATGGGCGAGGCCGCCAGCAGGGTCTGCGTATATGGATGCGCGGGCCGGTCATGAATGTCCGTCGCGTCCCCGATCTCCATGATCCTGCCGCGGTAGAGCACGACGATGCGGTCGCTCATGTGCCGCACGACTGAGAGGTCGTGCGAGATGAAGAGATAGCTGACTCCGAGATCGGCCTGGAGGGTG
>JAZJYU010000018.1:0-697 GCA_040390225.1 Actinomycetota bacterium
AGCAGGCCGTCAGGTTTCGCGCGCCCTGACGCCAGCTTGGCGACGAACTTGGTCGACGCGGCCCCTACAGAACAGTGCAGGCCGGTCTCGTCGAACACGCGGCGGCGGATCAGCTCGGCGACGTCGGCCGGCGGGCCGAACACGGCGCGTGCGCCCGACACATCGAGGAATGCCTCGTCGATTCCGAGTCGCTCGACGATCGGGGTGACATCGTCGAAGATCGACATCACCTGCGACGAGTAGTGCCGGTACTTCTCGAAATGCGGTTCGAGCACCACGGCGTGCGGGCACAGCCGCATGGCTTGCGACAGAGGGATCGCGGACCGCACCCCGAACTTGCGGGCAGGGTAGTTCGCGGCGGTGACCACCGAGCGCAGCGACCTGCCGGCGACGACGACCGGCACGTCGACGAGCTCCGGATGGTCGAGCAACTCGACCGAGGCGAAGAACGCATCGAGGTCGACGTGCAGGATCGGCGCGGTGCTCGAGTCCACCGAGGCCGCGCTCACCTGGCGGGTGGTGCCGTCCTGTCTGCCCATCTGGGAGCCAGACTACCGTCGGCCGCGGACATCCGCCGGGTCTGCGGTCAGTCCCTGCCGCCCGCCATCGCTCGCACCGTCTCCGGCATCGGCGTGGTCGGGTGCCCGATGAGCCGGGCGAGGTCGCCACTGGTCTCGGCGAGAACGCCGTCACGGAT
>JAZJYU010000018.1:707-3184 GCA_040390225.1 Actinomycetota bacterium
GGTCCCCTCGTCGAGGCCGTACGACAGAAGCTGCTCGCGCTCCTGCTCCGGGCTGAGCGGCTGGTACACGACATCACGGCCGAGCGCAGCGGTGAAGGCTGCGGCGAGGTCGGAGAAGGTCCATGCGACATCGCCGCTGAGCTCATAGATCTCGTTGCCGGTCGCGCCGGCGATGAGCGCGACGGCGGCCGCCTCTGCGTAATCCGCGCGGGCGGCGCTTGCCACGCGGCCGTCGCCGGTGCTCTTGGCGATCACGCCGGTCTGGCTGGCCGTCTCGAGGTCACCGGCGTAGTTCTCGGTGTACCAGCCGTTGCGCAGGAACGTGTACGGGATGCCCGTGGCCGCGATGATCAGCTCGGTCGCCTTGTGCTCGGGCGCCAGCACGAGTTGGGACGTATCCGCATGCGGCGCGCTCGTATACACGATCCGCCCGACACCCGCACGCTGAGCCGCATCGATCGCCGCCGTGTGCAGTGCCACCCGGTTGCCCGGCTCGCTCGCGGACACCAGCAGAACAGTGTCGGCGCCGGCGAATGCGCCGGCGAGCCCGCTGCCGTCTTCAAGGTCTATCTGCGCGGTCCTCACAGCGAGGGGCTCGAGTTCGGCGAGTCGGCCGGTATCGCGTCCCGCGGCGACGATATCGCCCGGAGCAGTCCCGCGGGAGATGAGGCTGTCGATGGTGAGGCGGCCGAGCTTTCCGGTCGCTCCGGTGACGACGATGGTCATGCGCAGTCCTTTCGGGGTGGTGCCGACTGCAACGATGCCCCGCCGTCGTCCATTCCCATCAGCCCAAGTGCGCGTGCAGCCAGGCGACCGGGTCGGTCGGGGCGGTACCGCCGAGCCGGATCTCGAAGTGCAGGTGCGGCCCGGTGCTCTCGCCGGTGTCGCCGACCAGGCCGACGACCTCGCCCGCATAGACGGTGTCGCCGACGTGGAGCGTCATCGAACCCTGCTGCATGTGCCCATAGGCACTGACGATGGTCTGCCCGTCGATCACGTGCTCGATGGCGACATGCACGCCGAGCGCGGCATAGCCGGGGTTGTCGGTTTCGACGACCGTCCCCGCCGCGATCGCGTGGATCTGGGCGCCGTAGCCGGCGTCGAAGTCGGCACCCTCGTGAAAGCTCGAGCACCCGTCGCACGGTGCGACCCGAGAGCCGAAGGGGCTGGCGATCGGCGAGCTCTCCGGTACCGGCCAGGTGAGCGGGGGCGGCGCGGTGATGTCATAGCCGTCACGTGAGACGAGAGCCGTCGGCACCGACGCCGAGACGACGAGCGACTGACGATCCGGAAGCCCACCCTGCAGCACGACCTGCGCATACGCGGGCACCGCGACGCTCACGCCGAGAACGGTGACGAACGCGACGCTCACGAGCACGGCACCCCGGCGCAGGGCTCGTACGTTCTCGACGTGCCCGAGGTTTCGCACCGAACGGTTGCTGAGGCCGGGCAGATGGGGATGTTGTGCTTTTTCTGCGCGCGCAGCCGAATTTTCGCGCACGGAGGCGCGCGGTTGGGGTGTTGGCAATGCTCTGACTTCCGGGTTTCTGCGCACACGCTAGGGGGTGTGCTGCGGCGCATCGGGCGCCTACGGACAGGGACGAACGGGCCTTTTCAGCCGGCGGAATACTCGCACCGGCAAGGCGACTTCTGTCGTCTTACTGCATCCAAGGTCACAGACGAACCTCCGCGTAACCTGTGAGGGGCTAGTTCTCAAGCAGGTCGAGCAGCGTGTCGACGGTGTTGCGATTGCGCGCCGTGACATGCCCGCTGAACTGCTTCCAGAACGATTTCGGCACCTTCGTCTGCTGGCTTCCGTCGGGGAACCACTGGTAGATCGCGTCGTCCCCCACGGCGAGCCGCTCGGGATGGAGGCTCTGCGGAGTGGGCAGTTCCAGCGCGCCGTGCGGCTCCGAGAGGAACGTGACGAAGCTCCTCGAGCCGTTCGTCGCGGTGTCCAGGAGGGGGTCGGCATCCGCGATCCTCCTGAACGAATGAGCATCGATCACGATGACGCTCGAGCGCACTGCCGTGGCATCGAAGACCGCATGCTCGATCGCCATCGGGTCGAGCGATCCCTCGAACACCACGTTGCCGCTGCGCAGCACTGTCTTCACGCCGGTCGCACCGAGCGATTCGAAGACGTCGGCGAGATCGGCCATCGAGACGGCCTTCGCGGTGCCAACGTTGATGCCGCGCAGCAGCGCTACGCTGCGCAGTGACTGTGATGAGCCCGCCATGCCCAGAGCGTAGCCTTGAGACATGGAATTCAGGTACCTCGGCAACAGCGGACTCAAGATCTCCGAGCTCATCTACGGCAACTGGCTGACCCACGGGTCGCAGGTGGAGAACGACACCGCCGAGGCATGCGTGGCCGCCGCCCTCGAGGCGGGCATCACCAGCTTCGACACCGCGGACGCCTACGCCAACACGGTCGCCGAGAAGGTGCTCGGCAAGGCGCTGAAGGGCCAGCGTCG
>JAZJYU010000019.1:0-6397 GCA_040390225.1 Actinomycetota bacterium
GTCGTGGCTCCTCACCGACCGGCGCGACGGCCATCACACCGAGAAGATGGAGTCCGGGTGTCGCGAGCACCCGCTCTGCGATCGTCTCGAGGTCGCGATCCTGTGCTCCGCCCCTGCCCGGGTCGTCGGTGAGGTTGAGCTGAACGAAACAATCGATTGAGCCCTCCGGCGACGCGAGCGCGTCGACGACCGAATCGCGGTCGAGCGAGTGAATCACACTCGCGTATTCACGCACCTGGCGCGCCTTCTTGCTCTGCAACTGCCCGATGAAATGCCAGCGCAGGTCGAGATCGTGCAGTTCCGCGGCCTTCGCCTGCGCCTCCTGGTGCCGGTTCTCGCCGAAATCCCGCACACCGAGGCCGTACAGTTCGCGCAGCATGCTCGCCGGGTGGAATTTGGTGACGACGATAGTGGTGATCTCGTCGGCGCTCCTGCCCGCGCTCGCTGCGGCGTCAGCTATGCCCGCTTGGACGAGGCCAAGCCGCTCGGCCAGTGCCGACACCACTACCTCAGGAAGTCGGGGATGTTCAGATCGTCGTCGTCATCCTCGAACACCGGGTCGCGCTGCACGGGCGGCAGGTCGGGCTCGCCCTTCCATGCGCCGGTGTCGGGATCGGACGAACTCGACTGGGGTGCGGGTTCAACGTCCCGGAAATTCGGCCGGCGATCGGCCTTCTTCGTGGACGGTTCGCCACCATCGAAACCTGCGGCGATGACGGTGACCCGCACCTCGTCGCCGAGGGTGTCGTCGATGACCGCACCGAAGATGATATTGGCCTCGGGATGCACGGCCTCCTGAACCAGCCGCGCGGCATCGTTGATCTCGAAGATGCCGAGATTCGAGCCGCCCTGAATGGAGAGCAGCACGCCGTGTGCGCCATCGATGCTCGCCTCGAGCAAGGGACTCGCCACCGCGAGCTCGGCAGCCTTGATGGCCCGATCGGCACCCCGGCTGGAGCCGATGCCCATCAGCGCGGACCCCGCACCCTGCATGACCGACTTCACATCGGCGAAGTCGAGGTTGATCAAGCCGGGTGTGGTGATGAGGTCGGTGATGCCCTGAACACCGGCGAGCAGCACCTGGTCCGCCGTTGCGAAGGCCTCGAGAAAGCTGATGCCCCGGTCGCTGATCTCGAGGAGCCGGTCGTTCGGCACCACGATGAGCGTGTCGACCTCGCTCTTCAGCGCGGCCACCCCGACATCGGCCTGGGCGGCACGGCGCTTGCCCTCGAACCCGAACGGACGGGTGACTACGCCGATGGTGAGCGCGCCGATCGACTTCGCGATGCGGGCGACGACGGGGGCGCCGCCTGTGCCCGTTCCGCCGCCCTCACCGGCCGTGACGAAGACCATGTCGGCGCCGGCCAGTGCCTCTTCGATTTCTTCAGCGTGGTCCTCGGCGGCACGACGCCCGACCTCAGGGTCCGCGCCGGCGCCGAGTCCGCGCGTGATCTCACGCCCGACATCGAGCTTCACGTCGGCGTCGCTCATCAGCAGGGCCTGGGCATCCGTATTGATGGCGATGAATTCCACACCGCGCAGGCCGAGCTCGATCATGCGGTTGACCGCGTTGACCCCACCGCCGCCTATGCCGACGACCTTGATCACGGCTAGGTAGTTCTGGTTCGATGTCACGTCCGGCCTCCGCTTGAAACTTTCAACCTCTACTTGAAGATTAAACTTATGCTCAGTATAGGTTTTGTGTCTTCACGGTAAGCCGCCGCACACGAACGCTGCCCGAGGCTGGTCAGCGTGTCGGAAAGTGCGGCGCTATCCGGGCACGAACACCGGCGTGGTCGGCGCCGTCACGTCGTAACGGGTCGCACCAGGCTGATTCGCGATCAGCGTCGTGAGCACCCTCCCCTTCAGGGCGGACTGCTCGTCGCTGCCCCAGAGCACGGTGGCGCCGCCGGTGAGGGTCAGCGTGACGTTGTCGGTGGTAGCCGCGGTGATGCCGTCAACCTTGGCGAGGATGTCGGGGCCGAGCGCGAGAAGCACATCGATCGCCGCCCGGAATGCCCCGCTCGTCGTGAGAGCCGCACTACCGGTGAGAACAGGCAGCCCGGCGGGCCGGGTTGCGGAATCCTGAAGGTCGACGCCGGCGGCATCGATCACCGAATACCCCTTCGCCGTCGGTAACAGCGCGATCGGCGTGCGCTCAGAGATCCGCACGATGAGCGTGTCGGGCGGGACCGACTCTGTGAGGTAGCTCCGGATCAGCGGAAAGGCCGCCAGTTTGCTGCGAATCGCACCGAAGTCGACAAGCGCGAGTGGCGTGCCCAGCTGATTCTTGAGTGCGCCGAGCACTTGGTTCTTGTCGACCCGGCTGGTTCCGGTCACCTCGATCGTCTTCAGCGACAGCAGCGGCGAGTAGATGGCACCAACGGTCAGACCGCCGAGCAGCAGTACGCAGATGATGGCGACTGCCCAGGTGATGCGCCTGCGACGTGATCGTCTGGTGAAGCGCCGCACCTCGCTGCGCTCGTACCGGCGGCGTGCCGCCTCCGCCTTGCGCAGGTCGCGCGAGGCGGTCGGCTTCTGCGCCGGTGGCGATGCAGGTGCCGGTTTCGGTTTCGGCGCTGGTTTTGCTCCAGGGGTCGCCACCTTCTTGGTGGGCGCGGCCGGGGCGCGACGGGCAGGCTGCTGCTGCGGAACCGGCGGCTTCCGGTCGAAGCCCTCTGGGCGCTTCACTTAGGCCCCGTTGCGTTTCTCGAGGGCGTCGAGCAGCGCGGGGATGATCCGGTAGATGTCCCCACCGCCCATCGGGATCACGAAGTCCCCGGGCCGCGCGATGGACGCCGCGTAGTCTGCCGCCTCTTGCCAGTCGTCGATCACGGTCACCCGCGAGGGGTCGGCGAAACGGTCGGCGATGAGCGCTCCGGTCACGCCCGGGATCGGGTCCTGCCGCGCGCCGTAAACAGGCACGATGATCGTGTGCTCGGCGAGCGTCTCGAGCACGTCACGGAACTGGTCGGCCATGTCGCGAGTGCGCGTGTACAGGTGAGGCTGGAAGATCGGGATGAGGCGGCCGGCCCCGACCACTCCTCTGGCGCCGGTCAGCGCGGCGCGGATCTCCGTGGGATGGTGCGCGAAATCGTCGTACACGCTGATGCCGTCAATCGTGCCGCGCAGCTCGAAGCGACGTTCGGTTCCCTCGAACAGAGCGATGGCATCGAGCGCGGCCTGCGGCTCGTAGCCGAGCGCGACCAGCACTCCGAAGGCGCCGGCCGCGTTGATCGCATTGTGGAGACCGGCGACTTTCAGCTCCGTCGAGTAGTCGGCACCGAGATAGCGCAGCGTGAACGCGACCGTGCCTGCCGTCGAGACGGACGTGATGCGCACATCCGCGGTCGGCGCCTGCCCGAAGGTCGTGACCACGCGATCGCCGAGGCGGGCGTTGACGGCGATGGACCGCGGGTCGTCGCTCGAGATGACGACGCGCTCCGTGGCCGAGCGCGCGAAGCTGACGAAGGCCTCCTCGAACGCCTCCTCAGAGCCGAAGTGGTCGAGATGGTCGGGGTCGACGTTCGTGATGAGGGAGATCGCGGTGTCGTAGAGCAGGAACGAGCCGTCGGACTCGTCGGCCTCCACGACGAACACGTCGCCGCTGCCCGGCGCGGCGCTCACCCCGAGAGAGCGGATCACACCGCCGTTCACGAAGCTCGGGTCCGCCCCCAGTTGGCGGAGCGCGGTGATGATCATCGCCGTCGAGGTGGTCTTGCCGTGGGCACCGGCGACGGCGACCAGCCGGTGATTCCTGGTGAGCCAGGCGAGGGCCTGCGCACGATGCACGATCGGCAGCCCGCGCCGTCTGGCCGCCACGTACTCGGGATTGTCCTCGGCGATCGCCCCGGTCACTACGAGCGTCTCGGCCGACCCGATGTTCCCCTCGTCGTGCCCGATCGCGACGGGGACACCTCGGGCGCGCAGGCCTTCGACGGTATCGGTGGCGCGGATGTCCGACCCGGTGACGGGGACGCCGGCGGTCACGAAGAGGTGGGCGATGCCACTCATGCCCGCGCCGCCGATACCGACGAAGTGCACGGTGCCGTGGGTCTCCGGCATGGCCTGGGAGAAGTCCGACTTGATCACGATGCGGCCACCGCCTCGCCGATCAGCGCGACCATCCGGTCGCTGCCGTCCAGCACACCGACCGACCTCGAGCGCGCCGCCATCTCCGCGATGAGGGCGCGGTCCTCGAGCAGCGGCACCAGCGTGGAGTCCACCCACGACGGCGTGAAGGCGGCGTTCGCGACCAGCATGGCGCCGCCGGCATCCACCTGGTCCTTGGCATTGAGCGCCTGCTCTCCGTTGCCGATCGGCAGCGGCACATAGACGGCCGGCACCCCGAGAGCGCTGAATTCGCTCACCGTCGCGGACCCGCCGCGCGCGATCGCGAGATCGGCGGCGGCGATGGCGAGGTCCATGCGATCGCAGTACTTGACCAGCACGTAGCCGGGGAGCTGGCTGGTGAGTCGCTCCCAGCGCGCGCCGGTGATGTGCAGCAACTGCCAGCCGGCGCCGAGGATCGATGCCGCTGCATCCCACACGGTCTGGTTGATCGCCAACGCTCCCTGCGAACCGCCGGTGACGAGCAGCACGGGCTTCTTCGGATCGAGTCCGAAGGAGCGGATCGCCTCCGCGCGCGTCGCCGCACGGTCGAGCGTCTCTATCTCACGGCGCAGCGGCATACCGACGAACACGGCGTGGCGCAGACGGGTCTGGCGGAAGGTCACACCGACCTGCCGGGTGTACCTGGCACCGAGGCGGTTGGCGATTCCCGGCTTCGCGTTCGCCTCATGCACGGCGATCGGTTTCTTCTCCCGGTGGGCGGCGACGTAGGCCGGTGCCGAGACGTAGCCGCCGAATCCGACGACGACGTCGATGTCGTGCTCGCGGATGAGCGACCGGATGCGCGCGATGCTCCGCGAGAATTCACCCGGAAAACGCAGCGCGGCCGCGTTCGGCCGTCGCGGGAACACGATCTTCGGAACGGTCAGCAGCCGGTACCCGCGCTCAGGCACCAGCCTGGCTTCGAGGCCTTCCGCCGTTCCGAGCACCAGTACCTCTGCGTCAGGATCGTGATCGCGCAGCCGGTCGGCGACGGCGAGCAGCGGGTTGACGTGCCCTGCCGTGCCACCGCCCGCGAGGAGGTATCGGGTCATGCGTCCAATTCTCGCCCAGCGGAGTCGCGCTCGGGCGCGTGCCTCGCGAAGGAGAGGACGATTCCGATGGCCGCCATCGACGTGATGAGCGCGGATCCACCGGCCGAGATGAGCGGTAGGGGCACGCCGAGCACAGGCAAGACGCCGAGCACCACCCCGATATTCACGAAGGCCTGCCCGATGATCCAGACCATGACGGCGCTGATCGTGATCCGCGCGAATGGGTCGCGGTTCGCCCGGATGATTCGCACCATCGAAATCGCGATCACCACGAACAGCAGCAGCACGACGACCGCGCCGATGAGGCCGAGCTCTTCGCCGATGATCGCGAAGATGAAGTCGTTGTCCGCCTCAGGCAACCACGACCACTTCGCCGTCGAATTGCCGAGACCGACGCCGAGAGGGCCGCCGGAGGCGAGCGCCCACCAGCCCTGCACCGTCTGGTAGCAGATTCCGCCGGCCTGATCGATCGAAGTGCAGCCGTGGATGAAGGCGTCCATGCGATCGCGGCGAGAACTGGTTCCGAATGCCGCGACCAGACCGATGATGCTGCCGAGTACGACCGGTATCGCAAGGTAGCGAAGCTTCACACCGGCGAAGAACAGGGCACCGAGCACGATGAGCGACAGGATGACGGTGGTGCCAAGGTCGCCGCCGACGAGCACGAGCACTATCGCGACCCCGACGATCGGCACGATCGGGAGCAGTAGCTCGCGCCAATCGTCGATCACGGGCAGTTTCTTCGCGAGGGTCAGCCCGAGCCAGACGACGAGCGCCACCTTCACCAGCTCGGACGGCTGTGCGGTGAACGTGCCGAAGGTGATCCAGTTGCGATTGCCGCCCACCGATGTGCCGAGCGGGGTGAGGATCACCAGGGCTTGAAGCGAGATCGCCACGACCATGAACAGCCCAGCCCACTTCTTCCAGAACGTGGCCGGCATGCGGGCTGCGAGCAGCATGAGCGGCAACCCCAGAGCGGCGAAGATCACCTGGCGAACGAAGCCGTTGAAGAAGTCGCCGCTGGCCTTGTACGACTCGACGGCGGATGAGGACAGCACCATCACCAGGCCGAGGATCACCAGGAAGAGGGTGGCGCCGAGCAGCAGGAAGTAATTGCCGGTCTCGGCGGCGAAGATGCGCTTGACCGCGACGACGGCAGCCGGGCCCCGCGAAGAATGCGAGGCCGCCTGCGGCTGCCTGCGGCTGCCTGCGGGTGCGGTCTCAGGGCGCGG
>JAZJYU010000019.1:6407-8894 GCA_040390225.1 Actinomycetota bacterium
GGCGCGGGCGGGAGCGCGGAATGCTGGTCATTCTCTGCCCCTCCCAGGTGATCGTGCACGGCCCGCGCGAACCGGTCGCCACGGTCTGCATAGTCGGTGAACTGATCCATCGACGCAGCCGCGGGTGCGAGCAACACCGTGTCGCCCTCGCGCGCGACCGACGCCGACAACCTCACGGCCGACGGCATGACCTGATCAGTCTCGGCGGCGACCACCTCGAACAGCGGGAGTTCCGGCGCGTGTCGCGCAAAAGCTTCAAGCAGAGGTTTACGGTCGGTGCCGATGACGACGGCCGCGCGCAGACGCGGAACGTTGCGCGAAACCAGCTCGTCGACATCCACGCCCTTCAGCAGCCCGCCGACGATCCACACCACTGAACCCTGACCGTCGCTGTCGAACGAGTCGAGCGCCGCCTGCGCCGCGTGCGGGTTCGTGGCCTTCGAATCGTCCACCCAGCGCACACCCTCGCCGATGCGGATCGTCTCGGTGCGGTGGTGGTCGAGCCGGAATTCACGCACGGCCGTACGGATGTCGTCGATAGCGACCCCGAACGAACGCGCGAGCGCGGCCGCGGCCAGCACGTTCGCGATCATGTGCGGCGACCCGAGGCCGGACGCCTCGAGCTCGCCGACGGTCGCGATCTCGAGGGCAGCGCGCTGCCGGTCATCGAGGAAGGCTCGGTCGACCAGGATGTCATCGACCAGTCCCAGGTCGCTCGGGCCAGGCAGCCCGAGCCCGAACCCGATCGCGCGGCAGCCGTCGACGACATCGGCCCGCTCCACCAGGGTTCGCGTGGCCTCGTCCTCCAGGTTGTAGACGCAGGCGATCTTCGCGTTCTGGTAGACCCTGCCCTTCGCCGCCCGGTACGCTTCCGCGCTCCCATGCCAGTCCAGGTGGTCGTCGGCGACATTGAGACAGGCGGCGGCCCAGGCCGACATGCTGTCGAGGTAGTGCAGCTGGAAGCTCGAGAGCTCGATGACGAGCACGTCGAATCCGGTGGGATCGCGGATCGCGTCGAGCACCGGCACGCCAACGTTGCCGCAGGCGATCACCCGCAGACCGCTCGCGGCGATCATCGCTGCGGCCAGTTGCGTGGTCGTGGTCTTGCCGTTGGTACCTGTGACGGCGATCCATTCCGCGGTCGGCTGCACCTTGTCGCGCAACCGCCAGGCCAGTTCGACGTCGCCCCAGACCGGTACGGCGGCGGCGGTCGCCGCGAGCACCAGCTGATGAGTCGGCCGGAACCCGGGCGACGTCACGACCAGCTCGGGTCCGAACTCCGCGAAGTGCCGCTCGAGATCGTCGGTCTCGTGGCGCACGCCGATCACGCCGAGCAGATCGGCGGTGTCCGGGTCAGCGGTCGAGGAGAGCACGAGCAGCTCGGCGCCGAGTTCGGCGAGCGTGTCCGCGACCGAGAAGCCCGTCATCCCGAGGCCGAGCACGACCACCCTGAGGCCCGCCCAGTCGGCCTTCCAGCCGACGAGGGCGGCCACTTCCGATGGGCTGCGGCTCATGCTGTGCGCGACAGCCATTCGAGATAGAACAAGCCGACGCCGATGGCGACGAACAAGCCGGAGATGATCCAGAACCGCACGACGATCGTGACCTCGGCCCAGCCCTTCATCTCGAAGTGGTGATGCAGCGGACTCGCCCGCCAGATGCGCCTGCCACCCGTCGCCTTGAAGTAGATGCGCTGGATGATCACCTGACCGGTGATGACGAGGAAGAGGCCACCGATGAAGATGAGAAGCAGTTCTGTGCGAGACAGGATGGCAAGCGCCGCCAGTGCGCCGCCGAGCCCGAATGACCCGGTGTCACCCATGTGGATCTGCGCCGGCGAGGTGTTCCACCAGAGGAACCCGATGAGCGCCCCGACGATGGATGCCGCGACCACGGCGAGGTCGAGCGGGCGCGAGACGTCATAGCACTTGAACAGGTTGTCAGGGTCGATGGTGGTCGAGTAGCAGGACTGGTTCGACTGCCAGAACCCGATCACCACATACGAGCCGATGGCGAAGATCGACGCTCCGCTCGCGAGGCCGTCCAGGCCATCGGCCAGGTTGACCGCGTTCGACACGCTCGTGGTGATGAACACCACCCACGCGATGAACACCATGATCCCGATGGTCGCGCCGAAGATGGCGACGAAGTCGAAGTTGAGATTGCGGACGAAGGAGATGGCGGTCGAGGCGGGCGTGTGGCCGAAGGCATCGTGATATGTGAGCGAGAGGATGCCGAAGATCACTGCGACCACGACGGTGCCGGCGATCTTGAACGAGCCTGACAGTCCCAGACTGTTCTGCCGGCGCACCTTCAGGAAGTCGTCGACGAAGCCGATCAGGGCGAGTCCGACCATCATTCCGATCACGAGCAGTCCGGAGCCGGAGATCGGATCTCTTCCCACCCAGTGGCCGACGAAATAGCCGATGATCGCGGCGGTGATGAAGACGATGCCACCCATGGACGGTGTGCCGCGCTTGACGATGT
>JAZJYU010000019.1:8904-15388 GCA_040390225.1 Actinomycetota bacterium
CGCTTGAACGCCCGCGCGAACAGGGGCGTCAGGATGAGGGTGAACACCATCGAAATGCCGCCGGCGGTGAGGAGGCCGATCACCTGGCGACCCCGCCCAGTCTGTCACCGAGGTACCGGAGGCCGGCCGCGTTCGATGATTTCACGAGCACGACGTCGCCCGCCCGGAGTTCATCACGCAACAGATCGTATGCCTCGTCGTCGGTCTCCACGAGCACCGACTCCCCGTCCCACGAACCCTCGAGTCCCGCCGCGTTGTGGATGTGGCGCGCACGGTGCCCGATCACGACCAGCTTCTGGATGTTGAGACGCACGACGAGCCGCCCGATGCGATCATGCTCCTCGTCCGCGTACTCCCCGAGGGCATTCATCTCGCCGAGCACGGCCACGGATCGCTCGCCCGGTGCGACGATCTGCGCGAGGGTCTTGAGTGCCGCCGCGGTCGAGTCGGGGCTCGCGTTATACGCGTCGTTGATGACCGTTATCCCGCCACCCGGCTTCAGCACCTCCATACGCCAGCGCTCGGCCCGGTCGATGGTGCCGAGCGCCGCGACGGCATCATCGAGCGGCACGCCGAGTTCGAGCGCGACCGTGATCGCGGCCAGCGCGTTCATCACGTGGTGTTCGCCGAGGATACGCAGCCTCACCTCGCGACGCTGCTGCCCTGCTACCAGGGTGAAGACGGTTCCGGCGCTGGTTGCGCGCAGGTCTTCGGCGCGCACATCTGCTTCGGCATCCAGTCCGAACCAGACCGGTCGCGCCGCGGTCAGTGCGGCCATCTCGGCGACCCTGTGATCGTCGTGGTTGAGCACGGCGGTGGCGGTAGCGGGAAGGCGTGTCACGATCTCGGACTTGGCCTTCTGGGTCTGCTCGATTCCGCCGAACTCGCCCGCGTGAGCCATGCCCACCTTCAGCACGACCGAGATGTCGGGCACCACCATCCGGATCATCCTGGCGATGTCGCCGACCGCACTCGCACCCATCTCGACGACGAGAAACCGGGTCTGTTCGTCGATGAGAAGCATCGTATACGGCGCGCCGACCTGGTTGTTGTACGAGCCCTGCGGGGCCACGGTCGGCCCCTGGGTCGAGAGGATGGCGCGCAGCATGTTCTTGGTGGTGGTCTTGCCGTTGGAGCCGGTGATGCCGATGACTTTCAGGGTTCCGAGCGCGCGAACACGCGCGACGACGTAGTGCGCCAGCGCACCGAGTGCCTCGAGCGGGTCCTCGACGAGGATCTGAGGCACGGCGAGATCGAGCCGCTCCCCGGCGACGACGAGTCTCGCGCCATTCGACACGGCCGATTCGGCGAACAGACTCCCGTCGGTCGTCTCACCTTTCATCGCGAAGAAGATCGAGCCGGAGACCACGAGCCGCGAATCGGTCTCCACCGGCCCCGACACGATCAGCGTGTCGTCGGCACCGGTCACCGTGCCGCCGATCGCTTCGGCGATCTCGGCGAGGCTGAGAGAGATCACTGGTCGACGTTCCCGGGGCGACGCGGCTCGGCGGCGTCCCACCCGGCTTCCCGCAGGGCGTCTCGGGCCAGCTGCCTGGCCGAATACTCGGTGCGAACCCCGCGGATATCGCGATAGTCCTGGTGTCCGGGGCCGGCCCAGAGAATGGAATCGCCCTCTTTCGCGAGCGAGACCGCCTTGCGGATGGCCTCCTCCGGAGGACTCACCTCATACAGCTCGGCCTGATGCTCGGCGAGATTGGCGCCTTCGATGAGCGTGGCGCGGATCGAGTCGGGGTCTTCGAAACGCGGGTGATGGTCGGTGATGACGAGGATGTCGGAGTGCTCAGACGCGACCCGCCCCATCTCGTGACGCTTCGTCTTGTCCCGGTCGCCGTCCGCCCCGAAGAGCATGATGACCTTGCCTTCGGTCACCGTGCGTACCGCGGCGAGAGTGTTGAGGAAGGCATCGGGGCTGTGGCCGAAGTCGACGAACACCGACGGGGAACGCTCACCTGACACCCGCTCGGTGCGGCCCGGCAGGTACGCGCTGATGCCGCCCTCGATCGCCTGTCCGATGGCCTCGAGCGCGAAACCGGCTTCGACCAGCATGACGATGGCGAGTCCGGCATCGGCTGCCATGTGCCAGCCGATGAGCGGAACGCTGCTCTCCACCGAGCGCCCCTCCGGGCCGGTCAGACGGAAGCGCGTGAACTCGGCCCTCTCCTCGAGAAGCTCCACGTTCCACTCCCCGACGACCCCCGGCGTGGCCGAGATCGTCGTGACGGGGATGCGGGAGCGCTCGACGATCTTCTGTCCCCAGGGCGAGTCCAGCGAGATCACGCCGCGCCTGCCGCGATCGGGCTCGAAGAAGACGACCTTCGCTTCGAAGTACTCGTCCATGTCGGCGTAGTCGTCGAGGTGGTCGTGGCTCAGGTTGGTGAAGGCGACGACGTCGAACAGGAGTCCGTCGACACGGTTGCGGCTGAGGGCCTGGGCGCTCACCTCGATCGCGACGGCGCGCACCTCGCTCTCGCGCATCCGGGCGAGCAGGGCGTGCATCTCGCTCGCTTCGGGCGTGGTGAGCCGGCTCACCACGTTGAGGTCGCCGATGTGGCGCTCAGCCGTCGAGGAGAGCCCGGTCACCAGCCCGAGCTGCTTCAGGATCGCCTCGAGAATGTACGACGTGGAGGTCTTGCCGTTGGTGCCGGTCACCCCGAGCAGCAGGGGCGGATGCTCGCTCGTGCGATAGACCCAGGCCGAGACGCCGCCGAGGGCGGCGCGCGGCGAATCGACGATGACGACCGGCAGGCCACTGGACGCGGCCAGCTCGGCCCCCTCGGCATCCGTGAGCACGGCCACGGCGCCGCTCTCCGCCGCGTCTGCCGCATAGCTCGCACCGTGGCTAGCGAGCCCCTTCACGCCGACGAACAGGTCGCCGGGCTCCACCTCGGTGGAACGCAGGGTGACCCCGGTTACCTCGACGCCGTCAAGTGAGCCGACCGACTCCAGCCCGAACTCGGATACGAGACCGGCGAGGGGCCTGGCCAGCGGATGCTCCGGTCTGAGAACCGGGGGAATCCGAGCGGTCAAAGCATCCTCTTTCTACCAGGTCGTCGCCGGATACGTGGATGGTGTCGTCGACGGGGGGACTCGGTACTTTGTGAGCACCTGGGTCATGATCTTCTTGAAGGTCGGCGCCGCAGCTGCCGAAGTCTTCATAGTAGTGGGCTTCGTGTAGGTGACCAGCACCTCGTATTGCGGGTCAGTCGCGGGCGCCAGGCCGACGAATGACACGATCCGGTCGCTCGTGTAGACGCCGTGCGAGGCCACCTCGGCCGTGCCGCTCTTGCCCGCCACCCGGTAGCCGGCGATCTTCGCGACCGAGGAGAGTTCGCCGCTGTCGACGACGCTCTCGAGCATGTTCACGACGGTCGACGCTGTGCTCTTGGACACCACCTGCGTGCCGCTGGTGGACGGCTGGTCGGTGACCGTGCCATCCGGCTTGGTGCAGCTGTCGACCAGGGTGAGAGGCAGCCGCACGCCGCCGTTGCCGAGGGTCTGGTAGATGCCGGCGACCTGCAGGGCGGTCGCCGAGACGCCCTGGCCGTACAGCACGTTGTACTTCGTCTGGTCGTCCCATGGCAGCGGCTGAATGCTGCCGCTCGCCTCGCCCTGGAATTTCACCGCGGTCGGCTGCCCGAGTCCGAACGCCTTCATGTAGTCGTACCGGGTCTTCTCGGGCACCTTCACCCCCAGCATCGAGATGCCGACGTTCGAGGACTGCTGCAGGACGCCGGTGAGGGTGAGACGCTCGACAGCATGCGCGCCGGCGTCGTTCACCCGTCCCCCCTCCGGAGTCTTCCACGACCACGGCACCGTGGCCTGCATCGTGGGCGAGCCGATTCCGGTGTCGATCAGCATCGCCGCGGACATCCCCTTGAACACCGACCCGGGCTCGTACTGCGCGGTGAATGAGAGTGCCTGCCGGTTCGCGATCGGCGTGAGGCCCACGTTGTTCGGGTCCACCGACGGCCAGTCGGCGACCGCGAGCAGCTTGCCGGTCTTCACCTCGATGACGACCGCCGTCGCCGACTGCGCACCGATCGCGGTGGCCTGCTCGGCGATCGCCTGCTGGGCGAACCACTGCAGATCGGAGTCGATGGTGAGCTTGATCGTTCCGCCGGGCACCGCCGCCTTCTTCGTCACGCTCGACCCGGGGATCTGCACGCCGTCCGCGCCCTGCTCGTAGCTGGTGGTGCCGTTCGTCGAAGCCAGGCACGAGTTGTACATGTTCTCGATGCCGGCCTGGGCGCCGGACGTACCGACGAACCCGATGAGGTTGCCGGCCACCGACCCGTCGGGATAGGTGCGGATGGGGTGGCTGACGTAGTAGATGCCCGGCAGGTTGAGCTTGACGATGGCACGCATCTGAGCCGTGGTCACGGCTGAGCTCACCAGCGAGTAGTCGGCGCTGGGGTGCTGGGTGAGCGAGGTGAACACGACCGCCGGATCCTGCTTGGTGATGACCGCGATCTTGTTGGCGAAGCCCTGCACCGTCGCTGCGGCGCGGTCCTTGTTGATGTTCCGCGGCGACGACGTGATGTCGTAGCGCGTGACCGAGTCCGCAAGCACGGTACCGTTCGAATCGATGATGCTGCCGCGCGGAGCGTACGTGGTCACGGCGACGGCACGCTTGTCGTACGACTGCTTGTCGAGTTCGTCCGCACGCACGACCTGGATGTCGACCAGCTTCACCACGAATACCGACACGATGGCAAGAACGAGCACGATCGCGATCGCCAGCCGCCTGCGACTTCGTCTCGGATGGTCCACTCGGCTGCTTCCTATCGGCCGGCTAGTGCGTCACGGGAGCCGGGATCGATCCCGACGCTACGTCAGATCCTGCCGAACCGCCGGTAGTCGACGCGGGGTTTCCCGCAGCGGGTGTCGACATCGACGCGTCCTGCTGGGCGGTCACATCCGGCGTCAGCAGTGCGTTCGTGACCAACGCCTGGCCGCCGGGATCGGTCGCGCTCGTGCTGCCGGCAGCGGTGGGGTTCTTCAGCACGGACCCGTCGGAGAGCCTCAACCAGCCCGACCCGCTGTTGTTCATCACCATGCCGAGCGTGGTCGCCTGCGCCGCGAGATTCTGGGGAGACTGCAGAACGTTGAGAGACTCGGTGAGGGTCTGTTTGTCACGCGCGAGATTCTTCTGCTGGGTCTGCAGCGACGAGATCTGGTACGTGCCCTGAGACAGCGCGATGCTCAACAGAAGCTGAGCCATCAGGATGACGAAGAGACCGGCGACTGCCACGATCCCGTAAACGATTCGCGGCCGGCGACGACGCTGGCTGCGGGTGGCGACGATCTCGATGTGCCGGGTGGGCTGCACCTCGCGCGGTGCGCGGGTCGGCAGGTATGCAGGAAGCGAACTCATGCCGCAGCTCTCAGTCTCTCGGCCGCGCGGAGTCGCACCGGAGCGGATCGTGGGTTTCGGGCGCGCTCTTCGTCGCTCGCAAGTTCCGCTCCGCGCACGAGCAGCTTCAGCTGGGCACGGTGCTCGGGCAGCTCCACCGGCAGGCCGGCTGGAGCAGTGGATGAGGATGCGGCGGCCAGCGCGCGCTTCACGATGCGGTCCTCGAGCGACTGGTACGCGAGCACCACGATGCGGCCACCGACCTCGAGGCGGCCGATCGCATCCGGGATCGCGGTCGCCAGCACGGACAGCTCCTGGTTCACCTCGGTGCGCAGCTCCTGGAACACCCGTTTGGCCGGGTGCCCGTTTCGTTGCACGGCGACCGGGGTCGCGGCAGTGATCAGCTCGACGAGCTGGGCGGATCGCACGAGCGGTGCCTCCGCGCGCCGCTCGACGATGCGTTTCGCGTAGCGCTGGGCAAGACGCTCCTCGCCGTACTCCCAGAAGATGCGGCGCAGGTCCTGCTCGCTGTAGTCGGCGAGGATGCGCTCCGCCGTCAGCGGCGAGGTCGCGTCCATGCGCATGTCGAGCGGTGCGTCCTTCGAATACGAGAAGCCGCGCTCGACCCGGTCGAGCTGAAGGGATGACACGCCCAGGTCGAACAGGATGCCGGCGACCGAACCGATGCCGAGCCCGTCCAGGGAGTCGTCGATGCGGTCGTACACCGTGTGCACGAGGTGCACGCGGTCGCCGAACCGCGCCAGCCGCTCCCGCGCGATGGCGAGGGCGTCGGTGTCGCGGTCGAGGCCGACCAGCACCAGCTCGGGAAAGCGATCGAGGAAGGCTTCGGCGTGACCCGCCATACCGAGCGTGGCGTCGACCAGTACCGCTCCCGGGCGCACGAGCGCGGGGGCGAGCAGCTCGACGGTGCGGTCGAGCATGACGGGGACATGGATCTGCGAATCGGCCATAACGGTCGGGGGTTCGTGGTCCCTTTCGCCTGATCCCCATCCGGTCCGACCTGCCGCCGGGGAAGTGACGGCAGGGTTGAACGGCTGGGAGTCAGACGCAAGGCACTAGAAGAGTCCCGGGATCACCTCCTCCGAGATC
>JAZJYU010000019.1:15398-28450 GCA_040390225.1 Actinomycetota bacterium
ACGATTCTTGCTCGGAGTAGTAGGTCTCCCATGCCGCGGAGTCCCAGAACTCCGCGGGAGCGCCCGCGCCGATGACCGTGAGGTCGCGATCGAGGCCGGCGTAGGTGCGAAGGGTGGCCGGCACCGTGAAGCGATGCTGGCTATCGGGCGTTTCCGCGCTCGCGCCCGAGAGGAACATGCGCAGAAAGTCGCGGCCTTCTTTATTGGTGATGGGCGCCTGGCGGATCTTCTCGTTGAGCTCTTCGAAGCCCTTGGTGCTGAACACGTAGAGGCAGCGCTCCTGGCCGCGCGTCACGACCAGCCCCGACTCGAGCTCTCCCCAGAACTTGGCGGGCAGGATGACGCGGCCCTTGTCGTCGAGCTTGGGCGCGTAGGTGCCGAGAAACATGGCATCGACCCCCTCACTTCTCCACCCAGACCGCGATCTCCTCCACTTTACTCCACTTTCCCCCACAAAATCGAGAAGAGTAGGCAAACTGGAACCGAATCGCCCAGATAATGCCCGGATTTACAGGGCTTTCGAGGGTGGAGGGAGTCTTTCATAGACGCGCCCGAAATGCGCAAAAAAAGGGCCGACCCGAAGGTCGACCCTTAGTTAGAAGACTTCTGGTGAGAAGTCGATGTCGCTATTCGTTCTCGTCCTGGCGCTTGTCCCAGCGCTCGTTGAGCCGGTCCATGAAGCCAGGCCGCGGTGCGGACGCCGGCACCTCGGTGCCGTCCGAAGCGGCGGCCGTGCCACGGCGAGGCGTGGAGATCGCGAGAAGCACGCCGACGAACATGACGACGAAGCCGATAACGCCGACGATCGGCTGGCGAAGCGCGACACCGGCGATGATGACCGCGACGCCGAGGAGTGCGACGAGCAGACCGATCACGATCGTGCGGTAGTTGCGTCGGCCACCTCGGTTGCCGACGGTCGCGACGAAATCAGCGTCGTTGTGATAGAGACTGCGCTCCATCTCTTCGAGAAGGCGCTGTTCGTGCTCCGAAAGCGGCATTGCGACGCTCCTTAGGCTCGAAGTCGGCGGCTGCTTACTCTCAATAGTATGCCTTCGCCGCTTCACTAGGGTAGAACCGTGGCTGAGAGTACCCGATTAGTTGATCTCGTGCAGGCCGGCATCGACGGATTCCTCGACGACCGCCGTCCCGTTCTCGCCGCCATCTCCCCCGACCTCGCCCCGTTCGTCGACTACTCACGCGATCTGCTGAAAGGCGGTAAGCGGTTCCGCGCACTGTTCTGTTACTGGGGCTGGCAGGCGGTGAGCGTGGGACCGGGCTTCGATCCGCTCGTCGACAAGCCGGCGGCCGACGAACTGCATGCGGTCGTTCTCGCGGCCAGTGCGCTCGAGATCTTCCACGCGGCCGCCCTCGTGCACGACGACATCATGGACAACTCCGACACCCGGCGCGGCAGGCCGTCGGCGCACCGCCGTTTCGAGGCTCTGCACAAAGCGGGCGGATGGACGGGGAGCGCGCTCGGCTTCGGCCAGTCCGCCGCGTTGCTGCTCGGCGACCTCCTGCTCGGCTGGAGCGACGAACTGTTCGACACCGGCATCCGGCTCATCCCGTCGATCGCCACGCGGGAGGCGGCACGCGAGGTCTTCAACCAGATGCGCACCGAGGTCACGGTCGGGCAGTACCTCGACATCCTCGAGGAGCGGGCCTGGCGCAGCTTCCCCGAGGCGGACCAGCTGAGCCGAGCCCATCGGGTGATCGTCTACAAATCGGCGAAGTACAGCATCGAGGAGCCGCTCATCATCGGCGCGACGCTGGGCGGCGGCACTCCGGCCCAGCGGGCGGCGTTACGCGAGTTCGGCCTGCCACGGCATCGCCTTTCAGCTGCGCGACGACATGCTCGGCGTGTTCGGGGATCCGGACGTCACGGGAAAGCCCTCTGGCGACGACCTGCGCGAAGGAAAGCGAACGGTGCTCATCGCCCTGGCGCGCACCATGCTGCCCGCCAACGCGACTCGGCTGCTCGACGAACTGCTCGGCGACCCCGAGCTCACTCCGCAACAGGTCTCGATGCTGCAGACATCGATTCGCGAATGTGGCGCCGTCGAAGAGGTCGAGCGGATCATCGAGCACAACGTGCGCATGGCCCTCGCCGCGCTCGGCGCCGCTCCGATCTCGAGCGCAGCCAGATCGCAGCTGGCCGCCCTCGCCGACACCGTGGTGAAGCGCGCCGCCTAGGTCGTTCCGCCGCGTGCCGAACGCCGAATGATCAGAAGCCCAGCGCCTGGGCGACCCTGCGAACCTCCGCCTTGCGGCCGGAGCGCAGCGCTTCGATCGGCGATGTACCGATGCTCTCCTCGTCGCTGATCAGCCAGTGCATGGCCTCTTCATCGGTGAACCCGCTGTCGGCAAGAACCACGAGCGTTCCGCGCAGTTCCGGCAGCGGCTCGCCGTCGCGGATGAAGAACTCTGGCACCTTCCAGACGCCGTCGATCCTGGATGCCAGCAGGCTGCGGTCCTCGATGAGCCGGCGGACTTTGCTGACGCCGATGCCGAGCGTATCGACCAGTTCGGGGATGGTCAGCCAGCGCAGGTCCGAATCATTACTCACGGGTCAAGCCTGCCAGACCGAGGTGCCCGATGGTGCGGCAACGGGCCGCAGAGAAATTGTTTCGATTGTGTTACGTGCAACAACATCCGTCACGATAATTGACAGAGCAGTGCAACTGTGTCAGCGTTGATGGTGTTATGCGGTGCCTGCGGGGGCGGGCCACAAAGGGGAAACGATGACCACGTCCGAGCAGCGCCGGCGAACGTCACGCCTGCGCGGGAGCGCGCTCCCGATCATGCTGGCCGGATCGATGGTCGCCGGCCTCGGGATGACCGGTCCGATCGAGCCGGTCGTCGCCAAGCGGACCGACAAGCCGAAGACGACCCCGGCCACGCTGGCGAAGTCGATCCGCACCGCGTTCATCACGCCATCGAGCCCCGTGCTCGCAACGTCCGCGGCGGCAACCACGGTCGCCGACGCGCCGATGACATACACGGTCGTCGCAGGCGACACCATCAGCAGCATCGCCGGGCACTACGGGCTCGCCACCGCCTC
This sequence comes from Actinomycetota bacterium, assembly GCA_040390225.1. GTDB lineage: Bacteria > Actinomycetota > Actinomycetes > Actinomycetales > Microbacteriaceae > Lacisediminihabitans. Next base: position 18,460 of record JAZJYU010000019.1, read on the forward strand.
CGTGCTCGCGCTCAACGGCCTGGGCTGGAAGTCGATCATCTTTCCCGGACAGCAGCTCAAACTGACGAATTCCGGCCCAGTGCCGATCGCCGACACCAGCGATGACAGCCCCGCCGTGACGAAATACACGATCCGATCCGGCGACACGGTGGGTGCGATCGCTGCGCGGTTCGGCGTCAGCACCCAGACCCTGCTCAGCGCCAACGGCCTCGGCTGGTCGAGCATCATCTACCCCGGTCAGACCGTCACGATTCCCGGTGCCTCCGCCGTGGCGGATGCGACACCGGCCGTCGCGGTCAGCGTCACCGTTCCGGTCGTGGCGCAGTCCACCACGTACACGATCCACGCCGGCGACACCATCGGCAGCATCGCGGCGAAATACGGGCTCAGTGCACAGGCGCTGGCGAGCGCAAACGGCATCACGCTGGCGAGCGTGATCTACGCCGGCCACACGCTCTCCGTCCCCGGAGCATCCGACATCCGGCTCGCGTCGTCGACGACCTCGATCCTCACCCCGGAGATGGCGGGCAACGCGCGCATCATCATCCAGGTCGGGCGCTCCCTCGGCGTACCCGACTACGGCATCGTCATCGCCCTCGCGACCGCGCTGCAGGAGTCCGGGCTGAGGAATCTGCCCTACGGCGACCGGGACTCGCTCGGCCTGTTCCAGCAGCGTCCGAGCACCGGATGGGGCTCGGCGTCCCAGCTGCTCACCCCCACCTATGCCGCACGCCTGTTCTACGGCGGTGCGCACAACCCGAACGCGGGTAACACGAAGGGCCTGCTCGACATCGCCGGCTGGCAGTCGAAGAGCGTCACGCAGGCCGCCCAGGCCGTGCAGCACTCCGCGTACCCCGACGCCTATGCGAAGTGGGAAGCGACCGCGCGCAAGGCTCTTGCCGACCTCGGCTGACCTGTCGATCCTCCCGTTCCCAGTGTTTCAACGGCTGGGATCGGCAGCCCAACTTTAGACTTGGGCGGTGAGCATCAACAGCACGGATCCACTGATCGGCCGGTTGATCGACGGCCGATACCAGGTGCGCTCACGCATCGCCCGCGGCGGAATGGCCACCGTCTACCTTGCGACAGACCTCCGTCTCGAGCGCCGGGTCGCCATCAAGGTGATGCACGGCCACCTGGCCGATGACTCGCAATACCGCGCCCGCTTCATCCAGGAGGCACGATCCGCAGCGCGTCTCGCACACCCCAACGTGGTCAACGTCTACGACCAGGGGCAGGACGGCGAGACCGCGTACCTGGTGATGGAATACCTGCCGGGCATCACGCTGCGCGACCTGCTGCAGGAGCACCAGGTGCTCACCACAGTGCAGGCGATGGACATCATGGAGGCGATCCTGTCCGGGCTCGCGGCCGCCCACAAGAACGGCATCGTCCACCGCGATCTGAAGCCCGAGAACGTGCTGCTGGCGGATGACGGGCGCATCAAGATCGGTGACTTCGGCCTGGCGCGCGCGGCCTCCGCGAACACGGCCACCGGCAACGCTCTGCTGGGCACCATCGCCTACCTCTCCCCCGAGCTGGTCACCCGCGGCATCGCGGATGCCCGCAGCGACATCTACGCGGTCGGCATCATGCTCTACGAGATGCTCGCCGGCGAGCAGCCGTTCAAGGGCGAGCAGGCCTTCCAGATCGCGAACCAGCACGCGAACGACACCGTGCCGACGCCGAGCACCAAGAACCCACGGGTGCCCGCCGAGCTCGACGAGCTCGTGCTGTGGGCGACCGCACGCGACCCGGAGCAGCGACCGCGTGACGCGCGAGCCATGCTTGAGCAGCTTCACGAGACCGAAGCGATCCTGCGTGATGGCGAGCCGACGACCAACACGGGCACGCAGCGCACCGTGGTGATGCCGGCCGCCGCCCCCGGTCCCGGCTCACAGGACTCGACCGCGGAGACCCAGATCATCGCCCCGCGCGCCCGGCACCGCACCGGCCCGATCCTCTCCGAGTCGGCGCTGCAGCTGGCGACCAAGTCGGAGCGCCGGCGTTCGCGGGGCTGGTGGCTGTTCGGCCTCGTCATCCTGCTCGCAGCGCTCGCCGGCGGCACCGGCTGGTACTTCGGCGCCGGTCCGGGAGCCCATGTCACCATCCCGAGCCTCGCCGGCGCCACCCCGGCGGACGCGACGGCGAAGCTCACCGCCCTAGGGCTGAAGGTCACGACCGCCCCCGGCAGCGCATACTCGCCCACCGTCGCGAAGGGCCTGGTCGCCCAGACCAGCCCGGCCATCGGCCAGTCGGTGGTGCGCGACAGCGCCATCACGCTGCTGCTGTCAAACGGGCCGCTGCCCCGACCCATCTCGAAGTTCACCGGCCTCACCCAGAGCGCCGCGATCGCGCAGATCAAGGGCGAACACTTCACCTATGACGCGAAGAAGTCGACCAGTCAGTTCGACCCTTCCGCGCCGCTCGATACCGTCATCCAGGCCCTCGGCGCCGACGGTACCGACCTCGCGACCGTCACAACATACGGAGACCAGCAGGCGATCCACCTCATCGTCTCGGCCGGACCTCTGCCGGGCGTTGCGGGTAAGTCGGTGGCCGACGCCACGGCTGCACTCAAGGGCGTGAACGTCACCGCCTCCGCAGGAAAGCAGGACTACAGCGACACGGTCAAGTCCGGACTCGTCATCGGCATCGACCCGCCGCTCGACTCGAGCGGCAAGGCACTCCCGATCCACCCGGGCGACAGCGTCAACCTCATCATTTCGCAGGGGCCGGAGCCGGTGTCGGTGCCGGATGTTCTTGGGCAGGTCTGGTCGTCAGCGCAGCAGACGCTCACCGCGGCGGGGTTCCAGATCAAGTTCAACAGCGCAAGAAGTCAGGCGCTCGCTACCACTGCTGCAACATTCGCGACCGTTTCAAAAATCGACCCGGGGGTTGGTTCGACGGTGCTACACGGCAGCACGGTGACCGTGACGCTGAATGCCAGCGGCGGCTAGAGCGGGTCGAGCCTGTCGAGACCTCACCAGCGACCAACCCGTCGGTGAGGTCTCGACGAGCTCGACCCGCGGTTCGGTGAGGTCTCGACGAGCTCGACCCGCGGTTCGCTAGTTCGCGCCGAGCTCCTCGGCAACCAGGAACGCGAGTTCCAGCGACTGCATGTGGTTGAGGCGCGGGTCGCACAGGGACTCATAGCGGGTGGCCAGGGTGGCTTCGTCGATCTGCTCTGAGCCGCCCAGGCACTCCGTGACATCGTCACCGGTCAGCTCGATGTGGATGCCGCCCGGGTTGGTGCCGGCCGCCCGGTGCGCCTCGAAGAAGCCCTTCACCTCGTCCACCACGTCGTCGAAGCGCCGCGTCTTGTATCCCGTCGGGGTGGTGAGCCCGTTGCCGTGCATCGGGTCGGTCACCCACAGCGGAAGCGCGTCGAAGCCCTTGATCGCCTCGAGGAGCGGGGGCAGAGCGTCCCGCACCTTGCCGGCACCCATGCGGGTGATGAAGGTCAGCCGGCCCGGCTCGCGGTCGGGGTCGAGCTTGTCGATCAGGCGCTCCATGTCGTCAGCGCTCGTCGACGGGCCGAGCTTCACGCCGATCGGGTTGCGCACCCGTGACATGTAGTCGACATGGGCTCCATCGACGTCTCTAGTGCGCTCGCCGATCCAGAGGAAGTGGGCCGAGGTGTTGATCGGGGATCCGTTGCGCGAGTCGATGCGGGTCATCGGCCGTTCGTAGTCCATGAGCAGCGCCTCATGACTCGTGTAGAAGTCGACACGCTTCAATTCCTCGAAATCGGCACCGGCGGCGGCCATGAACTTGATCGCCTTATCGATGTCGTGGGCCATCTGCTCGTAGCGCACATTCGCGGGGTTGCGGGCGAAGCCCTGATTCCACTTGTGCACCTCGCGCAGGTCGGCGAACCCGCCCTGGGTGAAGGCACGCACCAGGTTCAGTGTGGAAGCGGAGGTGTGGTAACCCTGCACCAGCCGGCGCGGATCGGCCTGGCGTGACTCCGGCGTGAAGTCGTAGCCGTTCACGATGTCGCCCCGGTATGCGGGCAGCGTAACGTCGCCACGAGTCTCGGTGTCGCTGGATCGCGGCTTCGCGAACTGGCCCGCCATGCGGCCCATCTTCACAACCGGCATCGACGCGCCGTACGTGAGAACGACCGCCATCTGCAGCACCGTCTTCACCCGATTGCGGATCTGGTCGGCTGTCGCACCGGCGAAGGTCTCGGCGCAGTCGCCGCCCTGCAGCAGGAACGCCTTGCCTGCCGCGGCCGCGGCGAGGCGCGTGCGCAGCACGTCCACCTCGCCGGCGAAGATGAGTGGCGGAAGCGTCGCCAACTCTGCGGATGCGGCCTGCACGGCCTCGGCATCCGGCCACACCGGCTGCTGTTTGATCGGCAGGGTTCGCCAATAGTCGAGGCCGGCGTTCACTGCGGGATCGGCGAGCACGACGGCGTCTTCTGGCTGGTCAAACACGGTGAGCGGAACCTTACTGCTGGAGAGAACGGGCACAGCTTCTGAAAAGCACTGTGGCCCAGCAGGCAAGCCTATCGGCTGACGGAGGCCTGCTTCTCCTTGACAGAAGAGGCGTAGACGTCCACATATTCCTGACCGCTCAGACGATCGAGTTCGTACATGATCTCGTCGGTGATCGACCGAAGAATGAAGCGATCCCCCTCCATCCCCTCGAACCGGCTGAAGTCAAGCGGCTCGCCGATGATGATGCCGATACGGCGGATCTTCGGGATCTTCTGGTGGATCGGCATGACCTTGTCGGTGCCCACCATCGCAACCGGGACGACCGGTACGCGGGCCTCGAGGATCATCCGCGCGACGCCCGTTCGACCCCGGTAGAGCTTGCCGTTCGGGCTGCGCGTGCCCTCGGGGTAGATGCCGAGGATGTGACCGTTGGCGAGCACGCCGAGCCCGGTCTGCAGTGAGGCCTCCGATGCCTTGCCACCTGACCGGTCGATCGGCAGCATGCCGGTACCGAGCAGGAAGTTTCTGAGGAACCAGCCCACGAACCCGCGGCGAACGAAGTAATCGCTCTTCGCCAGGAAGCTGATGTGCCGATCCATATAGAGGGGCAGGAAGATCGAGTCGATGAACGAGAGGTGGTTGCTGGCCATGATCACGCCACCGGACCTCGGGATGTTCTCGCTGCCGATGACCCACGGCCGGAAGATCGTGGTGAGCAACGGGCCCGCCACGAAGTTCTTCATGAACTTATAGAACATTCGCCCAACCTAGCGCGAATCCGATTCAGCGGGATTGGGCGTGCAGCCGAGCAAGGTCGGCCGCCCCGACGACACCCGCATCGTTCACGAGCTGGGCGATGGTGAACTCCGGCTCGGGGTGGAAGCCGCGGGCAGGAAGGTGGGCAAGAAACGCCTCGCGGATGGGGTCGAGCAGCAGGTCGCCGGCGATCGCCACTCCCCCGCCGAAGACGAAGAGCTGCGGGTCGAGCACCGCGCTGAGCGAAGCGCAGGCCTGACCGAGCCAGCTGCCGAGTTCCCGCAGTGCCTGGATCGCACCGGCGTCGCCGTCGACGATGAGAGACGCGACATCGTTGCCGGTCAGCTCACCCTTCTCCTCGCGAAGCGACGCCAGCCCGAGCCCGATGCCGCCGACATCCGCGATCGCGTTCGCCATGCGCAGCAGGGCGCGACCAGAGCCGTACTGCTCGATGCAGCCGCGGGCGCCGCAACCGCACGGCAGGCCGTCAGGCACAACGCGCATGTGCCCGAGCTCTGCGCCCGCTCCGTAACCGCCACGGAACAGCCGGTCTTGCGTCACGATCGCGCCGCCCACCCCGGTGCCGATCGTGAGCATGGTCATGTCGGTGGCGAAGCGGCCGGCGCCGAAGCGGAACTCGGCCCAGCCGGCCGCGTTCGCGTCGTTGTCGATGGTGATGTCCATGTCGAGGCGGGCGAGCAGCCGCTCACGCAGCGGCTCATGACGCCAGCTGATGTTCGGGGTGTAGTAGACCGTCGACTGCGCCGTGTCGATGAAGCCCGGTGCCGCGACACCGGCCGCGCGGATATCCCGCCCGGCAGCGAGGCGAGTCACCATGGCGACCACCTCGTCCACGATCTTCTCGGAATCGCCAGCGGGGGTCGCCACCCGGTCGTCGACCACGATCTCGCCGTCTTCGGAGACCACAGCTCCGGCGATTTTCGTCCCGCCGATGTCGATACCAATGGAGTGCACCATCAGAGTCTAGGGACTCCGGGCAGCCCTCACGGGCCGCCGCTTCGAACCCCCGAGTACACTGGAAATCACTGGATCAACCGGTGCCGAAGGAGTTACCGTGAAAGAAATCACCATCCCGGCGGTCGTCGCCGCAGACCCCGATGCGAACATCACGGACCTGCTGGTAGAGCGGGTCAAACTCACACCAGACCGAGCACTGTTCTCGCTGCAGGACGGCAATGGCGGCTGGACGGACATCACGTCCGCCGAATTCCTCGCGCGCGTCGTCGCGCTCGCCAAGGGCCTCGTCGCGGCGGGCATCCAGCCCGGCGACAAGATCGGCCTGATGAGCCGCACCCGCTTCGAGTGGACCCTGCTCGACTTCGCCGCCTGGTTCGCCGGCGCCTATCTGGTGCCGGTCTACGAGACCTCCTCGCCCAGCCAGGTGCACTGGGATCTCAGCGACTCCGGCGCCATCGCCTTCGTAGCCGAGACGCCCGACCACTTCGCGCGCTTCGACGAGGTGCACGCCGACCTTCCGCTCATCGAGCACGTCTGGCAGATCGACCTCGGCGACCTCGACAAGCTCGCCAAGTCGGGCGGCGAGGTCACCGACGAGGAGATCGAGCGCCGGCGCAGTCTTGCCAAGGGGTCGGATGTCGCGACCCTCATCTACACCGCGGGCACGACCGGCAAGCCCAAGGGCTGCATCCTGACCCACTCGAACTTCGTGGAGCTCTCGCGCAACTCGCTGAAGTCGTTCCCCGAGATCGTGAACCCGGACTCGAGCACACTGCTCTTCATCACCCTCGCCCACGTCTTCGCGCGCTTCATCTCGGTGCTCAGCGTGCATGGCGGCGTCAAGGTGGGCCACGAGGGCGACACGACCCAGCTTCTCCCCGCCATGGCCTCCTTCCGCCCAACCTTCCTGCTCGCGGTCCCCCGCGTGTTCGAGAAGGTCTACAACGCGTCAGAGCAGAAAGCGGAGGGCGACGGTCGCGGCAACATCTTCCGCAGAGCCGCAGCCGTCGCGATCGCGCACTCTAAAGCCCTCGACGCGGGGAGCGTGCCGCTCGGACTGCGACTCCAGTTCGCCCTGTTCGACCGGCTCGTTCTGTCGAAGATCCGCACCGCGATGGGTGGCAACGTCAAGTACGCGATCTCCGGCTCCGCCCCTCTGGGCCTCAGGCTCGGCCACTTCTATCGCAGCCTCGGCATGACGGTGATGGAGGGCTACGGCCTCACCGAAACTACCGCGCCGGTGTCGGTGAACCTCCCGTCGCAGTTCAAGATCGGCACCGTCGGACCGCCGCTGCCCGGCATGTCGGTTCGCATCGCAGACGACGGTGAGATCGAAGTGAAAGGCATCGACGTCTTCGCCGGCTACTGGAACCGTCCAGAGGAGACCGCGAAGGTCTTCGACGACGGCTGGTTCATGACCGGCGACATCGGCCAGATCGACGACGACGGCTACATCACCATCACCGGACGCAAGAAGGAGATCATCGTGACCGCCGGCGGCAAGAACGTCGCCCCGGCCGCGCTCGAAGACCCGATTCGCGCCAACCCGATCATCAGCCAGGTGGTCGTCGTCGGCGAGCAGAAGCCGTTCATCGCGGCGCTCATCACTCTCGACACCGAGATGCTGCCCGTGTGGTTGCACAACAACGGCGAAGACGCCACTCAGTCCGTGGCCGAGGCCGCGCATAACCCGAAGGTGATCGCTGCGGTTCAGAAGGCGGTGGATGCTGCAAATAGCGGCGTCTCGCGCGCGGAGTCGATCCGCAAGTTCGTCATCCTGCCCGAGGACTTCAGCGAGGCCGGCGGAACGCTGACGCCCAAGTTCAGCATCAGGCGCAACGTGATACTCGAACAGTTCGCCGACACCATCGAGGGCATGTACTCGAAGGCGCCGGCAACGGAGGGCATCGCCCACGTCTGAGTGGCGAGGCGCTTCGTGCAGCCCTCCCGGGCTTCGCATCGTGTCGACGAACGTTCTACAAGACAAGGACATCCGAAGGGCGCCGCTAGTGCGCAACCGCGATGTCCTTGTCTTGTAGAGTCGTCAACTCTGCAGGTCGTCAAGGCTCCTAACGCCCGACGTCTCACCTGGCGGCGACAGCGAAGTGCAGCCCGGAGTTAGAACCAGGGGGCGTTGCGGATGGCCGCCATCGCCTCTCGGCGACCCTCCTTGTCGAGACCGTCGATGAATAGCTTGCCATCGAGGTGATCCGTCTCGTGCTGGAGCGCTTGGGCCATCACACCTTCGCCGCTCAGCTCGACCCGGTTGCCGTCGAGGTCGATACCCGTCACCCGGGCGTACGGGTAGCGCATCCGTGGAAAGTAGAAGCCGGGGATGGACAGGCATCCCTCGTCCACCAGTTCCGGCTCACCCGACACTTCCACCAGTTCGGGGTTGATGATGTACCCGATCTCGCCGTCGACGTTGAAGCTGAAGGCTCGCTGGTTCACACCGATCTGCGGGGCCGCGACGCCCGCGCGGCCTGGCACCTCCACGGTCTCCATGAGGTCCTCGATCAGGGCGCGGACGTCATCCGTGGGGCGGATCGGATCGGACACGGTTTTAAGCACCGGATCACCGAAGATCCGGATCTGTCGTTCGGTCATGACTCGGTGACCGGGATACCGTCCATCACCAGAGCAGCGAGGTCGCGGGCCGATGAGCGGGTGAGCGGCTTCAGGTCCTTGAAGTTGATGACCGAGCCGGCCGCGAGCTGCGGGTCGTACGGCATTCGCACGATCTCGCGCACGCGCGACTTGAAGTGGGCCTCGATCTCCTCGAGCTTCACCAGGTTGGTGCCCTGGGTGGCCGTGTTGAGAGCGACGATCGCATTCTTCACCAGGTCGCCGTAACCGTTCGCCTCGAGCCAGGTGAGAGTTTCGGATGCGAGCCGTGCCTCGTCGACACTGCCGCCGGAGACGATCACCACGGCATCCGCCCGCTGAAGCGTTGCCCGCATGACGGAGTGCACGATACCGGTGCCGCAGTCGGTGAGCACGATCGAGTAGTAGCGGGCTGCGAGATCTGCGACCACGTTGTAGTCGTTCTCGTCGAAGGCCTCGGAGAGCAGCGGGTCCGTGTCCGATGCCAGGATGTCGAGCCGGGTCTCATCGCGCGACACCATCGCCGAGAAGTCGTTGAACGACGAGATCGACGGCGCGGTCGTGACCACGTCGCGCACGGTGGACCTGGTCTGCTTGTTGACCCGTTCGCTGAGGGTGCCGCGATCGGGGTTGGCGTCGATGGCTATCACGCGGTCGTCTCGCGCCTCGGCCATGGCCATCCCGAGCAGTGCCGTGATGGTCGTCTTGCCGACGCCACCCTTGCGGGTGAGGATCGGGATGAAACGGGTGCCGCCCTCGAACTTCTTATCGATGCGGGCGTCGAGCTCTTTGCGGGCGCGCACGGCCGGCGAGTCGCCGCGATTGACCGTGTGCAGCGTGGCCCTGTAGAGGAATTCGTTGAGACCGCCCTCGGGAGCGGGCCGCTTGCGCTTCTTGACATCGAGCAGGCGGTCGGCGGTGAGCATCGCCGCAGGCTCGGGGGTACCGGCGATCTCGCCACGCAGACGCGCACGACGGTTGTAGACGTCGTCGAGCTCCGGCTCGGCCTCCACGGCATGATGGGCGATCACATCGATCGACGTGGTGGTCGGCTCGGCGACCTCAACCTGCCCGGGATCGACGGATGCGTCGACGATGGCGACTGCGAGCTCATCGGCCGGCGCGGTGTGCACCGTCTTCGGAAGGCTCACCGCGATGCTGAGACTCTCTGGCAATGCCGCCGCGAGGTCGGCTGATGGGGAGTCGAC
>JAZJYU010000019.1:28460-33958 GCA_040390225.1 Actinomycetota bacterium
CGGAAGCCGCCGCAATGGTAGTAGTGCGCTCCTTCGACGAGCCCGACCGTACCGTCCGAGTGCGCCGGCTGCTTCCTTCTGGTCGCCATGAACTGATGTCACCTTCCGTGGACTAACAACCGTCAACCCTACCGCTGCAACCTGAACGGCTCGGGGCGTTGACAACAGCTCAGGCGGGATCTATCTCGACCAGCAGATCTCCGCCGTCCACCTGCTGCGTCTTGGGGATGGCGAGCCTGCGCACGACGCCTGCGACCGAGGCCGTGATCGCGGCCTCCATCTTCATCGCTTCGATCGACGCAACGCTCTGGCCGATCTCGACGTCGTCGCCCTCGGCGACCTGAAGCGTGACCACACCCGAGAACGGCGCGGCGACGTGTCCCGGTTTCGACGGGTCGGCCTTCTCCGCCGCCTTGGTCTGCACCTCGATGCTGCGGTCGCGCACGAACACCGGACGCAGCTGCCCGTTGAGGATGGTCATCACCGTGCGCATGCCCTTGTCGTCGGCGTCGCCGATCGCCTGGAGACCGAGGTAGAGGCTGACGCCCTTATCGATGTCGATGATGTGCTCCGTGCCCTGGTGCAGCCCGTAGAGGTAGTCGATGGTGTCGATCACCGACAGGTCACCGTACTGCTCCCGGATGTCCAGGAACTGCTTCGTCGGGCCGGGGAACAGAAGGCGGTTCAGTGTGGCCCTGCGAGTCTCCGGGTCGGAATTCAGAGCGTCACGGTCCGCCTGGCTGATCTCCTCGACGCCGATCTTCACCGTGCGACCCTTCAGCACCTTGCTGCGGAACGGCTCCGGCCATCCGCCAGGAAGATCGCCGAGCTCGCCCGCCATGAAGCCGATCACCGAGTCGGGAATGTCGTACTTGTCGGGATTCTGCTCGAAGTCCGCCGGGTCGGCATCCGCAGCGGCAAGGGCCAGGGCCAGGTCGCCGACGACCTTCGACGAGGGCGTCACCTTCGGCGGGCGGCCCAGGATGACGTTGGCGGCCGCATAGAGATCCTCGATCTTCTCGAAGTGGTCGGCCAGGCCGAGCGCGATGGCCTGCTGCCGCAGGTTCGACAGCTGGCCGCCCGGGATCTCGTGCTTGTAGACCCGCCCCGTCGGCCCAGGCAGGCCGGACTCGAACGGCTTGTACACGTGCCGCACCGCCTCCCAGTACGGCTCCAGGTCGGAAACCGCCTGCAGCGAGAGCCCGGTGTCCCGCTCCGTGTGAGCGAGCGCCGCGACCAGGGCGGAAGCCGACGGCTGGCTGGTCGTGCCCGCCATCGGTGCGCTCGCGACATCCACCGCGTCCGCTCCCGCGTTGCTGGCCGCCAGCAGGGTGGCCAGCTGGCCACCCGCGGTGTCGTGGGTGTGCACGTGCACCGGCAGCTCGAAGCGGTCGCGCAGAGCAGTGACGAGCTTCTCGGCGGCGGACGCGCGCAGCAGCCCCGCCATGTCTTTGATCGCGAGGATGTGCGCGCCCGCCTCGACCATCTGCTCGGCAAGCCTGAGGTAGTAGTCGAGCGTGTAGAGCGTCTCGCTCGGGTCGAGCAGATCGGCGGTGTAGCACAGCGCCACCTCGGCCACCGCCGTGCCGGTCGCGAGCACCGCGTCGATGGCCGGGCGCATCTGCGAGACGTCGTTGAGGGCGTCGAAGATACGGAAGATGTCGACGCCGGTCGAGGCCGCCTCGCGCACGAAGGCGTTTGTCACCTCGGTCGGGTATGGCGTGTAACCGACGGTGTTGCGGCCGCGCAGCAGCATCTGGATGGCAACGTTCGGCAGGGCCTCGCGCAGGGCGGCGAGACGCTCCCACGGGTCCTCGCCGAGAAAGCGCAGCGCAACATCGTACGTGGCACCGCCCCAGGCCTCGACCGAGAGCAGTCCGGGCGTCATCCGCGCGACGTACGGCGCGACGGCCACCAGGTCTTTGGTACGCACTCGTGTCGCCAGAAGGGACTGATGGGCATCCCGGAAGGTGGTCTCGGTGACGGCAAGGGCGGTCTGCCGGCGAAGGGCCGAGGCGAAGCCGACCGGTCCGAGTTCGAGCAGCCGCTGGCGTGAGCCGGCCTGGGCGGGTTCGCTGAGGTCGATCTCGGGAAGCTTGAGCGCCGGGTCGGCGATCCCCTCGCCGTCGCCGTACGGGCGGTTGACTGTGACGTCGGCAACCCAGTTGAGGATCTTCGTTCCCCGGTCCTTGGACTGGTGGGTGTCGAACAGCTCGGGCCGTTCTTCGATGAACGAGGTGCTGAGGTCCCCGGCCTGGAACGACGGGTCGTCGAGCACGGCCTGCAGGAACGGAATATTGGTCGAGACCCCGCGGATGCGGAACTCCGCGAGTCCGCGCTGTGCGCGATGGATCGCAGAGAGGAAGTCCCTCCCGCGGCAGGTCATCTTCACCAGCATCGAGTCGAAGTACGGGCTGATCTGGGTGCCGGGGTCGATCGTGCCGCCGTCCAGGCGGATGCCGCCCCCGCCCGGCGAACGATAGGTGGTGATCTTGCCGGTGTCAGGCCGGAACCCGGCTGCCGGGTCTTCCGTTGTGATGCGGCACTGCAGCGCGGCACCACGCAGGTGCAGGTCGGTCTGCTCCAGCCCCAGCTCCTTGAGCGTCTGGCCGAACGCGATGCGCATCTGCGTCTGCACCAGGTCGACGTCGGTGACCTCTTCGGTCACCGTGTGCTCGACCTGGATGCGCGGGTTCATCTCGATGAAGACGTGCTGGCCTTTGCGCTCCCCCGCGGTGTCGAGCAGGAACTCGACGGTACCGGCGTTGACGTAGCCGATCGACTTCGCAAACGCGATCGCGTCACGGTACATCGCCTGCCTGGTGTCTTCGTCGAGGTTCGGCGCCGGAGCGATCTCGATCACCTTCTGGTGGCGCCGCTGCACCGAGCAGTCACGCTCGAACAGGTGCACCGTCTCGCCCGTGGAGTCCGCAAGCACCTGCACCTCGATGTGGCGCGGTCGCACCACCGCCTGCTCGAGGAACATGGTCGGGTCGCCGAAGGCGCTGTCCGCCTCTCGCATGGCCTCTTCGAGAGCCGCCCGCAGGTCAGCCTTCTTCTCCACTCGCCGCATGCCGCGTCCACCACCGCCGGCGACCGCTTTCGCGAAGATGGGGAAGCCGATCTCATCGGCTTCGGAGAGCAGCTTCTCGATGTCTTTCGAGGCGGGCGTCGACTTCAGCACCGGCACGCCGGCCGCGATCGCGTGCTCTTTTGCCGTGACCTTGTTGCCCGCCATCTCGAGCACGTGCTGGCCGGGTCCGATGAATGTAATGCCGGCAGCGGCGGCGGCCTCGGCGAGTTCCGGGTTCTCTGAGAGGAAGCCGTAGCCCGGGTAGATGGCATCGGCGCCGCACTCGAGCGCGACCCGGATGATCTCCGAGACGTCGAGGTAGGCCGCGACCGGGTGGCCTTTCTCGCCGATCTGATATGCCTCATCCGCCTTCAGGCGGTGCATCGAGTTGCGATCTTCGTACGGGAATACGGCAACTGTCTGGGCGCCCAGTTCGAACGCAGCGCGGAACGCGCGGATAGCGATTTCGCCGCGGTTGGCAACAAGGATCTTCGTGAACATTCGGTCCTTTCCGACGACAGCCAGCCTATGGCGGACCGCGGAAAGAACCGGACGAGCTAGACGCCGCCACCCCGCGAACATTTAGGTTCTTTAAGACTAGTGAAGGTATCGTCTCTACTTGTGCATGTACTCAGCGTCAGCTCCCTCAAGGGAGGAGTGGGTAAGACCACTGTGACGCTCGGACTCACCTCGGCGGCCTTCGCCAAGGGTTTGCGCACCCTCGTCGTCGATCTCGACCCGCAATCCGACGTGTCGACCGGCATGGACATCAACGTCGCGGGTCACCTCAATGTCGCCGATGTTCTCGCCTCGCCGAAGGAGAAGATCGTGCGTGCCGCGATCGCGCCGAGCGGCTGGACACGGGGGCGTCCCGGCAAGATCGACGTGATGATCGGCAGCCCGTCTGCTATCAATTTCGACGGGCCGCACCCCAGCATCCGCGACATCTGGAAGCTCGAAGAAGCCCTCGCCAACGTCGAAGCCGACTACGACCTGGTTCTCATCGACTGTGCTCCGTCCCTGAACGCTCTCACCCGCACCGCCTGGGCGGCGAGCGATCGCGTGACCGTCGTCACGGAACCCGGCCTGTTCTCCGTCGCCGCCGCCGACCGTGCGCTTCGGGCGATCGAAGAGATCCGCCGCGGGCTGTCGCCCCGTCTCCAGCCTCTCGGAATCATCGTGAACCGTGCCAGGGTGCAGTCGCTGGAACACCAGTTCCGTATCAAGGAGCTGCGCGACATGTTCGGCCCGCTGGTGCTGAGCCCCCAGCTGCCGGAGCGCACCTCGCTTCAGCAGGCGCAGGGTGCGGCGAAGCCGCTGCACGTCTGGCCGGGCGAAAGCGCCCAGGAGATGGCGCACAACTTCGACATGCTGCTCGACCGGGTGCTGCGCACCGCCAAGATCGGCGAATACGCCGACGCGTTCTGATCAGCTAGCGCGGGTCGCCCGGCGTGCTGCCAGTTCGTCCATGGCCTCGGGCCGTTCGGCATCCAGTTCGACGAGCGAGGTTTCGACCTCACGCAGCACCTTGCCGACCGCGATGCCGAAAACCCCCTGGCCACGGCTGACCAGGTCGATGACCTCGTCGTTCGAGGTGCACAGGTAGACGCTGGCGCCGTCGCTCATCAGCGTGGTCTGGGCGAGGTCGTTCACACCCGCCTCACGCAGCTGGTTCACGGCGGTTCGGATCTGCTGAAGCGAGATGCCGGTGTCGAGAAGTCGCTTGACCAGCTTGAGCACGAGAATGTCGCGGAAACCGTACAGGCGCTGCGAACCGGACCCGGCCGCTCCACGAACGGTCGGCTCGACCAGTTCGGTGCGCGCCCAGTAGTCGAGCTGGCGATAGCTGATGCCCGCGGCACGCGCGGCGACAGCGCCGCGGTAGCCGGCCGAGTCGTCGAGGTCGGGAAGACCGTCGGTGAAGAGCAGACCCAGGTCGTAGCGGGAATCCTCGCTACGCGAACTTGGCTCGTTCATGATCGCCTTCCACCTCGCGGTCCACCCCTAAAGCTTCAAGGAGTGGTTGATACTTGCATCGCCCACGTTACCGACCCCGGCGACCGAACCTCTGCATTCGCGGCCAACGATTCGGCGTGTCGGTCAGTGTCAGTTTACGGGTCGAGACGCGACAACGCCGAGCGAATCAGGCTGGAACGCACGATCTCGAGCTGACCGGCGATCTCGCGCGCGAGTTCCCCCGCCTTCGCGCGGCTTGACGCGTCTTTGCGTCGTGCCACCGGGATGAGTGCGCTCTCGATCAGACCCAGTTCGCGCTCGGCCGCGGCTCGGAAGCCGCGCAGATGCCGCGGTTCGATGCCGGGATACTGCGGCGCCAGCTCCTTGAAGACGCGCTGCCACAGCGCGTGCCCTTGCGTCATCGCATTGCTCTTGTCCGCCATGCAGACGCTGCGGCGGCCGTGCGCCT
>JAZJYU010000019.1:33968-39181 GCA_040390225.1 Actinomycetota bacterium
CCGCGGTTCGATGCCGGAGCGCTGCAGTTCCACCAGCGAACGCAACACGGCCAGCGCCTCGTCGCCGTAGACATCGGCGGGTGAGATGAGCGACGAGGTGACGGCATCGCCCAGGAGCTGCGGCGACGCGCCGGCCTCACGCACCAGTTCGTCCCTCGTGAGCCGCCGTTCACCGGACAGCATCGAAGGCCCGGCCAGCGTGGTCGTGCCCGGCAGTTCTGGATCTCGGCCGGCATCAAGGTCGTCGAAGTAGGCGCGGATCACCTTCAGCGGAAGGTAGTGGTCCCGCTGCATGCTGAGCACCGCCCTTAAGCGCTCCACATCGGTGGAGGAGAACTTTCGGTACCCAGACTCGGTGCGCGAGGGAAAGATGAGCTGGCGCTCCTCGAGAAACCGAAGCTTGGAGGGGGTGAGGTCGGGAAACTCGGTGGTGAGCCTGGCGAGCACCTGCCCGATGCTCAGCAGCACAGCGTTCACGGAACCGCCAGGCACCCGGGCCTGGGATGACGACCGCGCCACTAGTCGGTCGCCGGACGCGCGAGGTCGAGGCGCGAGGCGTAGAAGGTCAAACGAAACTTTCCGATCTGCACTTCGGCGCCGTCATTGAGCAACGCTGCATCGATGCGCACGCCGTCGAAGTAGGTGCCGTTGAGACTGCCGAGGTCGCGGATCTCGAACGCGGTGCCGTGACGCAGGAATTCGGTGTGACGGCGCGACACGGTCACGTCGTCGAGAAAGATGTCGGCGTCCGGATGACGCCCGGCGACCGTGACGTCGGCATCGAGCAGAAAACGCGAGCCCGCGTTGGGCCCCCGCCGCACCACGAGGAGAGCAGAGCCGGACGGCAGCGCGGCGATCGCCTGCAACTCCTCCGGATTGATCTCGACGGCGACGCCGTCTGTCAGGTCGTCCCCATGAATGAGGGTCGGATCGCTCTCGTCAGGCCTGTCAGCCATCGATCTCCACCCCTTTCGACGTCGATGCTTAGCGCACTAGCGTATCGGATCGCGGGCTGTCGTCACGGCGCGGTTTCCGAGATTGGCAGCCGAATCACCCGAATCGTCTCCATCAGGTAGATGACCCCGGCCCACCAGTACACGAAGGCCCCCCAGAGCAGGAACCCCCAGCCGATCGGCACGGTGAACGCGGCCAGCACCGGGTAGCCGAGTCCCAGCATGAGGATCGGGATCGCGAAGAACAGGCAGAAGGTGGCGAACTTTCCGATGTGGTGCACCGGCAACGGCCCGTAGCCGTTGTTGGCGAGGATGATGCCGAGCACGATGAGCATGACATCCCGGGCGACGATCACGATGAACAGCCACAGCGGCACGACATCCCGCACCGTCAGGCCGATCAGTGCCGCGAGAATGAGCAGCCGGTCGGCCGCCGGATCGAGCAGCTGACCCAGCCGCGAGATCTGGTTGAAGCGGCGGGCTATCTGGCCGTCGACGAAGTCGGTGACGCTCGACGCGATGAGCAGCCAGAACGCCAGCTGGTCCTGCCCGAGCACGATCGCCACGAAGAACACCGGGACGAGCAGTAACCGAAGAAAGCTCAGAATATTCGGGATCGTGAAGATACGCGAACTGATCTCGCTACCCCGTTGCTCCGCCACCCGCCGAGTCTAGCGACTGCGCACGCGGCGATAGGATGCCGATATGGCTCCACTCTTCGTGGCCATCTGGATCGCGGTGGCCGTGTGCGCCTTCGTCTGGATCGCCTCTCTCATCTCCAAGGACACGTCGTGGGTCGACCGCATCTGGTCGATCGTCCCCGTCGTCTATGTCTGGGTCTTCGCCGGTTTCGCCGGTCTGGCTGACGCGCGCCTCGACGTGATGGCGGCCCTGGTCACCATCTGGGGCGCGCGCCTGACCTTCAATTTCGCCCGCAAAGGCGGCTACAGCGGCATGGAGGACTACCGCTGGGCAGTGCTGCGCAGCGACATGAAGCCGTGGCAGTTCCAGCTCTTCAACTTCTTCTTCATCACGATCTACCAGAACATCATCCTTTTCCTCATCGCGATGCCTGCCTTCACCGCCTACGAGAACCGAACGCCATTCACGCCGCTTGACCTCGTACTCGCTGTCGTGTTCTTCGCGTTCACCGTCGGTGAGACGGTCGCCGACCAGCAGCAGTGGAACTTTCATCACTGGAAGAAAGCCGAGGCGGATGCCGGCCGCGTTCCTGCCAGAAACTTCTTGCAGTCCGGCCTGTTCCGCATCTCCCGCCACCCCAACTTCTTCTTCGAGCAGGCCCAGTGGTGGGTGCTGTTCTTCTTCGGCGCGTCGGCCGCGGGGTCGGTGTTGCAGTGGACCATCGCCGGTCCGTTCCTGCTCACCATCCTGTTCATCGGGTCGACGATCTTCACCGAGAACATCTCGAAGTCGAAGTACCCCGAGTACGAGGACTACCAGCACCGCGTGTCCCCGATCATCCCGTGGTTCCCGCGCCGTGCCGCTGCCGAGAAGGCGACCGCCTGACGGGTAGCGTTGCGCTATGTCCTGCATCCGTTTCAACACCCCGGCCCAGCGCCAGGCGATGCGCGACCACCGGCCGGTGATGTTGACCCCGGAGGAGGCCGCAGTTCAGGCGGCGTCCGCACACCCTGCTCCCCCGGTCACCGAGACGAAGATCGCCCGCCTGCGCCTGCTCGCCGGCGACCCGAATCCGAAGATCAGGGAGAGCGCGGCAAGCAGCTACCACCTGCCCGACGACCTGTTCGAGGTACTCGCCCACGATGCCGACGAGGGCGTACGGGCCTGCGTCGCGCGCAACGAGCGCTGCCCGTGCGAGGTGCTGCGCTCGCTTGCGAACGACCCGTCCGAGCGGGTGCGTGGTTTTCTGGCGATCAACTACGCCATTCCGGCCGACGCGATGGAGAACCTTGCGGGCGACGAGAGCGAAATCGTGCGCGGTCTCGTCGTGTGGAAGCGCGACCTGGCCCCGGCGCGCTGAGCTCGTCGATGTCGAATCAGTTCTAGCGCATCATGGAGTCCGCCCGCGTCGACAGCTGGGTCTGGGCCGTGCGGCTCGCGAAGACCCGCTCGGCGGCGACGGCCGCGTGCAAGGCCGGCCATGTGCAGGTGAACGGCGAGCGGGCGAAGGCCGCGCAGCCGGTGCATGTCGGCGACGAGGTGCGGCTGCGGACGACGGATGCCGAGCGCACTGTGCGGGTGTCGGCGATACTGGTGAAACGGGTCGGCGCTGTCATCGCGGCCGAATCGTACGTCGACCTGACGCCACCGGCACCGCCCAAAGAGGAGCGGCCCATGACCTTCGTGCGCGACCGCGGTGCCGGTCGGCCCACGAAACGCGAGCGGCGCGACCTGGACAGGCTACGCGGCCGCGACGACGGTCAGCACTGACCCGTCAGTTATCGGCCCGCGTTCCGAGAAGACCGATCGTATTCGCCACGAGCTCATCGATCTGGTCATCTGTGAGGGGAACGCGATCGATGATCTGGCTGTGGAACAGCGGCCCGACGATCGCGTCGTACTGCAGCATGCTCACCGGGCCGACGTACTCCGCCATCTCTCGCCGCCCTCGAACGCCCAGCTCGCGCAGGGCCTCGGCAGCAGCCTCATCGAACGCGGCACGTGGCACCAGTGTCGAGAGCGCCGCGCCGGTCAGCGGAGTCGCGAGCCGGTTGCGGGCGCGACGCAGGAACATCGTGAGCCGCTCCTGGAATGGAAGGTGACTGAGGCTGACCTCTTCGCGCTCGAACACCACGGATACCGCATCGGCGATGAGCCGGTCGATGCTGCCCCAGTGCGTATAGAGAGTTCGGCGGGAGACCTCTGCCTGATTCGAGACGGACGTGAAAGTGATCGGCGCATCCGGCCGAGTCTCAAGCATGAGCCGCACGGCCGCGAGCACGTGTTCGCGTGTTCTCCGGATGCGCGGGTCGGCCATCGCACCAGTGTATGGCGACCCTTGCTGAGCCAGTGGCGAACTAGCCGGCCGTTGACATCAGGCGAAAAATACGGAGAACCCTGCCCGAAGACCGTTCGTAACCACGGTAGCCGGGCCACTGTTCTTCGATGAAGGCCCAGACCGCCTCGCGCTCCTCGTCGAGGATCATGGTGGCACGCACGGTGATGCGGCGCCCCTTCACGGTGACCGCGGCATCCGGATTCTTCATCAGGTTTCCCGTCCAGGCGGGATGGGTGTCGCGGGCGAAGTTGCTGCCGGTGACCAGCATCGCGTCACCCTCCGGTACGTACATCAGCTCGGTGTCGCGCTCGATGCCTGACTTCGCGCCCATGCTGTGCAGCACCAGAGACGGCACGAGGTACCCGCTCAGTGGACGGTTGCCGCCGGTGAGCGCCGAGGTGACTCGCTCGAGCGGCGGCATGATCGTCGGACCGACGGTGCGGAAGAACTTCGTACGCGAGAATCGCGAGACGGCGACGCGCACGCCGCGCTTGACCGATGGCACGCGATCAGGCGTCGTACGCGGACTGGAGGGCGGCGATATCGAGCTTGCCCATCGTGAGCATGGCCTTCATCGTGCGCCCCGCCTTCTCGGCATCCGCGTCACCGAGCAACCGCCCGAGAATCGACGGCACGATCTGCCACCAGAGCCCCCATCTGTCTTTGACCCAGCCGCACGGGCCGGCCTCTCCCCCGTCCGCGCTGAACGCGTCCCAGAGGCGGTCGATCTCGTGCTGCGTGTCGGCAGACGTGAACATCGAGATCGCATCGGTGAACGGATGCCCGGGGCCGCCGTTCATGGCCTGGCACTCCAGTCCGTCCAGCACGAAACTGATGCCGAAGGTCCTGCCGTCCGGGTAGTGGGTCGCGCTCGTGATGGACGAGTTCTCGAACAGGGACACGTAGAACTCCACGGCCTCCCGCGCCTCGGAGTCGAACCAGAGGAAGGGACTGATGCTGGGCATTATCTGCGCCTCTCGATGATGCCGCGAACATATGCGGCCTGGCCGGCATGCTGGAGTTCGTCGCTGAGTATGCTCACCAGTCTCACCCCGAGCGTGACAGCCGGCGTGAATCGGGTGTCGACGATACGGTCGAGATCGGCCTCGCCGAGGCCCTTCAGGTAGTCGATGGTGCGTTCGTGCACGGAGTCGTAATAGCCGAGCAGCAGGTCGCCGCTCACACGAACGGCGCCGACCTCTTGCGAACTCTGGCCAAAGCCCGACGCCTTGTCGTCGAACGGCAGCGCGAACTTCGCCGACCAGCCGGCGGAGGTCCAG
>JAZJYU010000019.1:39191-42155 GCA_040390225.1 Actinomycetota bacterium
CATTCGCGATGCTGCCATCCTCGACCCTGGTGAGGTGCCAAACCAGCCAGGCGATGGTGTTCGCGTCGTCGTCCACTCGCGCGGCGAGCTGCTCGACGGTGAAGCCCGCGGTGACGCGTTCGACCAGTTCTCTGATTCGCCCGAAGGCATCCATCAAGAGATCTGCGCTGGTAGCCATGCTGTGAACGCTACTCGCCCGGGGGGAAGAGCAGGACGGATTTATGCGCTTGCATCAAATGTGAAGAAGAAGATCGGTTTTCTGTCGTTCGGCCACTACCAGCCGGTGCCCGGGTCCGTCGCCCGCACGGCACAGGACGCACTGCTGCAGACCATCGAACTGGCGGTCGCAGCCGAGGAGCTCGGCGTCGACGGGGCGTACGTGCGCGTGCACCACTTCGCCCGCCAGCTCGCGTCACCCTTCCCGCTGCTCGCGGCGATCGGGGCGCGAACGACGAAGATCGAGATCGGTACCGCCGTGATCGACATGCGGTACGAGAATCCGCTCTACATGGCGGAGGATGCCGCAGCGGCCGACCTGATCAGCGGCGGCCGGCTGCAGCTCGGCGTGAGCCGTGGGTCACCCGAGACCGCCCTCGACGGCGCGCAGGCCTTCGGCTATGTTCCCGCCGAAGAGCAGACGGATGCCGACATGGCCCGCGCGCACACCGCCCTGTTCCGCGCCGCGATCGACGGCGCCGGCGTCGTTCTCTCCAACCCGCAGATGACAGGCACGAGCCAGCCTCTCGCGATCCAGCCTCAATCCCCCGGTCTGCCGGACCGGATCTGGTGGGGAGCGGGTACCCGCGCAACGGCGGTCTGGGCCGCCGAGCAGGGGATGAACCTGATGAGCTCGACCCTGCTGACCGAAGACACCGGAGTGCCGTTCGACGAGCTGCAGGCCGAGCAGATCGCGATGTATCGCGCGGCATGGAGGGAGGCCGGCTGGGAGCGTGAACCCCGCGTCTCGGTGAGCCGCAGCGTCATCCCCATCGTCTGCGACCTCGATCGACAGTACTTCGGCGGCCGGTCGGATGAGAACGAGGACCAGGTCGGCTATCTCGACGGCGGACTGGCCCGCTTCGGCAAGAGCTACTCCGGCGAACCGGACCGCATCGCGGAGGAATTGGCGAAGGACGCGGCAGTGCGCGAAGCCGACACCGTGCTTCTCACCGTGCCCAACCAGCTCGGCGTCGACTACAACGCCGGCCTGCTCGAGAACATTGCGAAGCACATCGCTCCGGCCATCGGCTGGTCGCCGAACCTCTGACCGTAGGCTTGCGTGATGGTCGACATCACCCCCACCATCGAACAGGATCGCGCCGAATGGCTCGCCCTCTGGAACGGCTACCTCACGTTCTACGAGACGAAGCTGGATGAGGCGACGACGGACGCGACCTTCGCGCGCATCACGACCACGGGGTCGGGGATGCACGGGGCGATCGCGCGAGACGACGAGGGCATCGCGATCGGGCTCGTCCATTGGCTCACCCACCCCGCGACCTGGACGACGACCGACTACACCTACCTGGAGGATCTCTTCGTGTCGCCGGATGCGCGAGGAGCCGGCACCGGGAAGGCCCTGATCGAGCACGTTCGCAGCTGGGCGAATGAGAACGGTTCAGCGAAGGTCTATTGGCTGACCGCCGAGACCAACAGCACCGCTCGGGTTCTCTACGATCGGGTCGCGACGCGCAGCGGCTTCATCCACTACGAGATCGAGCTGTGATCTGATGCCGGCCACCACCGCGACCGAACTCATGCGCTCACGCTACGACGCCTATGTGCGGCTGGACGCCCCTTACCTGCTCGAGACCTGGCATCCGTCGACCCGGCCGGCGAAGCTCGTGCTCGACCCGTCGATCGAGTGGCTGCGACTGGTGATCCACGGCTCGACCGGTGGCGGATTTCTCGATACCGCGGGCACCGTCGAGTTCACCGCGTACTACCGCGGCGGGGAGCAGCATGAGAACAGCCGGTTCGTGAAGGCGGACCGTCGCTGGCTCTACGTCGACGGCGACTGATCGCTCGCTGACCGGCGGTCGAGCACTCGCGGCGCGATCACCCAGACCGAGATCGCGCCGACCACGAACCGCACGCCGCCGAACAACAGCACCCACCAGCCGGCTCCATTGCCGGCCACCAGCAGGAGCGTGCCGATGACGCCGAGCGCGGCATCCGCGATGAACGGCAGCTTCAGCCAGAACATCAGGCGGCGCTTCGGGTCCATGTGGCCATTGTGCGCCTCCCATGCCAGAACAGCGATGACATGAAACACTCGAAGCATGGCAACACACGACGTGGTGAACCAGGTCCCCCCGCGCATCGAACTCGACGAGTTCGGCACCAACCTCCCGCTGGTCGAAGCGGTCGAACGCTACGACGCGGGCTGGGCCCTCGACGACCTGCGCGCGGTCGGGCGTCACGTGGGCACCGAACAGTTCCAGCATGACGCGGAGCGCGCGAACCGCATCGAGCCCGAATTGCGCACCCACGACAGGTACGGGCACCGCATCGACGAGGTCGAGTACGACGGCTCGTACCATCGCATCATCCGTGCGGCCGTCGGCGCCGGAGCGCACACCGCGGCCTGGGCAGAGCCCGGACCTGGCGCCAATGTCGCTCGTGCCGCGACCTTCATGCTCTTCGCCCAGGTCGAGCCCGGCCATGCCTGCCCGGTCTCGATGACCCACGCTGCGGTGCCGGTGATCGCCGAGTCGCCCTACGCGGGGCACTGGATGCCGCGCCTGTTCAGTCGCGACTACGACGGCGACCTCGGGTCACCGGCCAAGCCCTCCGCACTGTTCGGCATGGCGATGACCGAGAAGCAGGGCGGGTCGGATGTGCGCGCCAACACCACGCAGGCCGCCCCGAATGGCGACGGCTCCTATCTGCTCACCGGGCACAAGTGGTTCTGCAGCGCACCGATGTCGGACGGGTTCCTCGTGCTGGCCCAGGCTCCCGGCG
>JAZJYU010000019.1:42165-47972 GCA_040390225.1 Actinomycetota bacterium
CGGCGGCCTGAGCTGCTTTCTCGTGCCGCGCGTGCTCGATGACGGCTCGCACAACGTGTTCCGCATCCAGCGCCTCAAAGACAAGCTCGGCAACCGGTCGAACGCGTCCAGCGAGATCGAGTTCGACGGTACCGTCGGTGTGCTGCTGGGCGAAGAGGGCCGCGGGGTGCGCACGATTCTCGAGATGGTGAACGGCACGCGGCTCGACTGCATCTTCGGCTCGACCGCCGGGATGCGGCAGGCCACAGCGGAGGCTCTCTGGCACGTTCGGCACCGTGCGGCGTTCGGCGCGCTGCTCATCGACCAGCCGGCGATGACCGCGGTGGTCGCCGACCTCGCGCTCGAGACCGAGGCCGCCACCGCGACCGCGATGCGCCTCGCGCGCGCCGCCGACACCGATGCCTCGGAGCCGGACCGCGCATTCAGCCGGCTTGCCACGGCGGTGAGCAAGTACTGGATCTGCAAACGCGGACCCGGCCACGCCTACGAGGCGCTCGAGTGCCTCGGCGGAAATGGCTACACCGAGACCTTCCCGCTCGCGCGCCGCTACCGCGAGCAGCCGGTGATGGCCGTGTGGGAGGGGTCGGGCAACGTGATCGCGCTCGACGTGCTGCGCGCCCTCGCCCGCGAGCCGGAGAGTCTCGAGGCCTTCGACGCCGAGGTATCCCTGGCAACCGGCGCTCATCCGGTGTTCGACGCACACCTCACCGCGACCCGTGCCCTTGCGCGCGAAGTGGCGGGGATGGATGCCCCAGCGGCCGCCGCGCAGGCGCGGCGCCTGGTCGCGGCTCTGGCCCTGTCGCTCCAGGCCTCGCTGTTGCTGAGGACCGCGCCTCCCGTGGTGGCCGACGCATTCACGGCCTCCCGTCTCGGCGAGAACCGCGGAGCGCTCTACGGCGAACTTCCCTCAGGCACCGACCTGGCCGCCATCATCGATCGGAGCTAAGCCTGCCCTGGGGTCCACAGCTGCGGCATAGCCTTTAGTAAGATTGCTTTACAACAACTAACTATTAGGGGCTCAATGGCGAGGCCTGGCACTACGGAGGCACGTCTTGGCTGACAAATCCACTCGAACGCGAAACGCGATATTCAACAAGGATCACCCGCGCTACAAGTGGATCGCTCTCAGCAACACCACGCTCGGCATCCTGATGGCGACCATCAACGGTTCCATCGTGCTGATCTCGCTCCCCGCGATCTTCAAGGGCATCAAGCTGAACCCTCTGGAACCGGGCAACGTGAGCTACCTGCTCTGGATGCTGATGGGCTTCATCCTGGTCACCGCGGTGCTCGTGGTCACCTTCGGTCGCCTCGGCGACATCTACGGCCGCGTGCGCATCTACAACCTCGGCTTCGTGGTCTTCACGGTGGCCGCCATCGCCCTCGTCTTCGACCCGTTCACCGCCGGCCCCGGCGCCCTGTGGCTGATCGTGTGGCGTATCGTGCAGGCGGTAGGCGGCTCGATGCTGTTCGCCAACTCGACCGCCATTCTCACCGACGCGTTCCCCGCGAACCGTCGCGGTTTCGCCCTCGGTCTCAACCAGGTCGCCGCGATCGCGGGCACCTTCATCGGGCTGATCCTCGGCGGTGTGCTCGCCGTCATCGACTGGCGGGCGGTGTTCATCATCAGCGTGCCCTTCGGCATCCTGGGAACCATCTGGTCGTACCGGTCGCTGCACGAGGTCGGCGCACGTGGCAAGGGAAAGATCGACTGGCCGGGCAACATCGTCTTCGCGGTCGGACTCACCGCGCTGCTCGCGGCCATCACCTACGGCATCCAGCCATATGGGAACTCATCCACCGGCTGGCTGAACCCGCTGGTGCTCACTGGAATCATCGGCGGAGTCGTGCTCCTGGTGTTCTTCGTGTTCCTGGAACTGCGAGTGAAGCAGCCCATGTTCAACATGAGGCTGTTCACCATCAGGGCCTTCGCTTTCGGCAACACGGCGAGCTTCCTCGCGTCTGTGGGCCGGGGCGGCATGCAGTTCATGCTGATCATCTGGCTGCAGGGCATCTGGCTGCCACTGCACGGCTACTCCTACGAGAGCACGCCGCTGTGGGCCGGCATCTACCTGCTTCCGCTCACCATCGGCTTCCTTCTGTCCGGCCCTGTCTCGGGCACGCTCTCCGACCGCTTCGGCGCGCGGAGCTTCGCGACCGGCGGCCTCGTTCTGGTGGCCATCACCTTCATCGCCCTGCTGCTGATCCCGGTGAACTTCCCATACTGGCTGTTCGGCGTGATCACATTCCTGAACGGGATCGGCTCGGGAATGTTCGCCGCCCCGAACCGAACGGCGATCATGAACAGCGTTCCGGCGAGTCAGCGTGGTGCTGCATCCGGAATGACGGGTTCGCTGCAGAACGCGGGCAACTCCCTCTCGATCGGCGTGTTCTTCTCCCTGATGATCGCCGGACTCGCGACGACGCTGCCGGCCGCGCTGAAGACCGGGCTCACCGCGCACGGTGTCAGTACCGCCGCTGTCGCCACCGCATCGGCCACTCCGCCCGTCGGCAGCCTGTTCGCTGCGTTCCTCGGCTACAACCCGATCGCGGCACTGCTCGGGCCGGACGGCCTCAAGGGACTATCGCCGCAGAACATCGCTGCGCTGACCGGCAAGGAGTTCTTTCCCCAGTTGATCTCCGACCCGTTCCACTCGGGACTCGTGATCGTGTTCATCGCCGCCGCGATCATGTCGGTGATCGGAGCGCTCGCATCGGTGTTCATGGGTGGCAAGTACGTGCACACGGACACGGCTGCGGTCGCGATCGTCACGCCGGACGTAGAGCTCAGCGACGTATGACGGCCGGCCGACGCCGAACGCCGTCTGGTCGCGAACGGATCAGGACGTCGCCGGCGGGTCCGGCTGCGAGAGGTCCAGCGACGACGGTGTGAACTTGTCTTTCAGGAACGTCGTCTGGTCGGTGAGCGTCTGAACCTGCTGGGCGTAGAGAGCGTCTCTGATCTTGCCCGTTTCTTTGTCCAGGATGCCGAGCTGTTCCATCAGCTCGTCGTGCGCACTCTTCTTGCCGGCGACCCGGGAGTTGAGCGCGAAGGTGCGCGGCAGGTTCAGGTAGTTCTGCAGCGATGTGGGCAGGTAGTCGAGGATGACCTTCTGCACGACGTGCGTCTGGTCGGGTGCCGACTGCAGGTCGTCCCACCGAGTGACGATGTCGTCGAGCGTGCCGAGAATGCGCAGCACGACGCTGTTCGCGTCATCGTCCAGCCGGCTGGCCTGTCCATTCAGCGAACGGCGGAGGATTCCGAGCTGATCCTTCAGGTCGGCCGCGGACGCGGTGTCTCCCACCCCCAGTCGCAGGTCGACTCGTTCCCGCGGTGCGAGCAGCGCGCCCACCGCATAGCTCGCAACGACGACGAGCGGCCAGAACGCGCCGAGGCCGAATACCGCCTGGGCGACGAGAGCGAGCGCGGCCAGCACGCTGCCGGTGATGTTCTTCGTCGATGACAGCCAGCGGCCCAGGCGGGACTGCCAGAATCCCCCGCTACTGGTAGCCACGGATCGCCTGGAACGCGCTTGCGAGGTCGCCGTTGAGGGCGTCGAAGGTCGTCCCCCCGGTGGCAGTCGCGAGCTTCGTCAACTCTTGCACGTTCGCATCACCGAACAACACGACGTAGGTCGGAATCGCTTTTCCGTCCGATCCCAATGACCTGAAGTAGGTCTCGAAGTCGGACTCGCTGATGCCCTGGTTGTTCTCGCCATCGGTCATCAGCACGATCGACACGATGGTACCGGGCCGTTCGGCCTGCTGTTGCAGCGCGATGCCGTATGCCTTCTTCAGCGTGCTGTAGATGTCGGTATTGCCGTCGGCGACCAACTGGTCGGCGTAGTCGCGGATCTGGGACAGCACCGCGTCCTTGTTGTCCTGCGGAACTTCGAAGGTCGTCGGCGAGCCCGGCTTCGTGTTGAAGGGCAGCAGGGTGACCCGCTCCCGGTTCGCGAACTCCGCGAAGCTTCCTGTGGTCGAAGTGTCCGCCCCGGCCAGGTTCTTCAGCGCCTGTTGCAGGGACCTGAGCCGCGACCCGTCCATCGAGCCCGAGGTGTCGAGCACGAACAGGGTCTGCGCCGGCGGACGCGCCGCGTCGAGGTAGACCGCGATGAGAGTGTTCGCAACGTCGAGCGTGTTCGGGAACGGCGTCTCGAATGCGACCGTCTTCGGGAACTCATTGCCCGTGTCGATGCCGGGGACCCCAGGACGACGGTGCGTCTGGGAGGCGATCTCCTTCTGGATCTTCGTGCTGCGCAGCCAGTTCGTCAGCTTCGTGAACAGGGGCTTCTTCGCAGCCGCCGCCGACGTGAGCAGCGTGAGCGGGTAGTCGCTCGTCACCACGCCGTCCGTGGGAGTGATGATCGTGAGCGGCTCGCCCTTGATCTTCAACCCCTTCAGTACCGACTCGTAGTTGATGATGCCATCGACACTCGTCGGGTCCGCGCTGAACTTGTCGGCGAGGAATCCGGATGACCCGGCCGTCAGCTTCTGCCCCGAGAAGAAGGTGGACATCTGCGGCGTCACGGTCGTGATATCGGAATCGGTGAGCGATGTTCCTGTGCCCGAGAGCGCGGTCGCCACCGAGACGAGCGCGCTGAAACCGGAATTCGACGCGGCCGGGTTGGTCATTCCATAGGTGAAGTCCCCCGCGGATGCCGCCTGCGCGAGCTCCGCCCAGGTCGGCGGCTTGGTGTCCCAGCCGAGCTTCTGGGCCACGGACTGGCGCAGGCCGAACACCACCGGCGAACTCATGATCTTCACGCTGGTGCCGATCGCCGTGCTCGCACCGGGCAGCAGCGACAGATAGCGGTTGTTCGGGAACCAGGTCGCGTCGTATTTGCCCTTCGCGCCGCCCGATGCCACCTCCTGTGTGCCGTCGAGCGTGCCGATGTAGTCCAGCTCCACCTTCACCCCGACCGCCGACTCGGCCTGGGCGAGGATCGGCAGCATGTCCTTCACCTCGCTGCCGGCCAGCACCCGCAACACTGTGCCGCCGTCGGCGAGCGCCCCGCCGGAGGTCGTCGTGCTGGTACTCGACGACTGCACGCATCCGGCGAGCAGAGCGGCGAGAGCCGCGAACGCGGCTGCCGCGACGACGATCCTCCGAGGGCGCATCATGTCAGTTCGACGCCTCCAGGGCGCCGTCGCCCTGCCCGCCGCCGTCGTCGCTGGTGTCGTTGGTCTTCGCGCGCTCCAGGTACGCCTGCGCCTTGCTCATCTGGGCCTGCAGCGCGGTGACGGTCTGCGCCATCGTGTCGACCGCCTGGACCTTGTAGGTGTCGAGCGCGTCGATGGTGTCGTAGATGTTCTGGAACGCGGTCTGCAGCGACTCCAGGCTGATGGTGGCCGAACTCGACTGCTCCGAGATCGCGCTCGACTGGGTCTTCAGCATCTGCGAGGTCGCGACGATCAGGTTGCTGGTCGTCGTGTTGAGTGCCGTGATCTGGTCGAGCACGAGCTTCTGGTTGGCGAGAGCCTGAGCGACGATGACGGCCGTGCGGAGGGCGGAGATCGTCGTGGTGGTGGCCCGCTCGACCCCCTTGATCAGCTCCACGTTGTTCTTTCGGACCACATCGAGCGCCAGGTAGCCCTGCGCGCTGACGGCCAGCTGGGTGAGCAGATCCTGATGCTTCTGGCGCACCGCGAACAGCACGTCGGAGGTGAGCTGGTCGGCCTTCGCGGCATCCGTCGCCCGCACGGTGGCGATCTGGCTGACCAGCTGGGAGTCGAGCGCGCTGGTGAGCACGGAGTACTCCTGCAGCTTGTTCATCGAATCCCAGAGGTTGGTCTTCTCGCCCTCG
>JAZJYU010000019.1:47982-48592 GCA_040390225.1 Actinomycetota bacterium
CGCAGTGCCGTGCGTATGGACTGTAGAGGTATGCGAATAGCCAGCGCGCGGCGGCAAAGCTCCTCGGCCTTCTTAGCCTCGTTCAACTTGTCGAGCGTGCCCTGCGCCGAGGCGGACCGGGCGAAGTAGCTGCGGATCTTGTCGCGGAAGGGGATGAGGTTCAGCAGCATCTGGCCGATGCCGCCATCGGCCTTCGACGGGTCGAGGTCTTCGACCTCGAGGCGCAGGCTCACCAGGGTCTTCGCGACCTGGCGCTGCGGGTCGCCATCGTCACCCTTGCCGCGGGCGGCGGCGAGCGCGGCGACCGGCCGCTGAAGCATGGTGTTGCTGACGTTGGCGGCCGCACGGATGTCGTCACGGCCCATGTTGGCCACATCGTCGAGCTTGGTCTGGTAGTCAGGCGAGTGCGGGTCCTGGTTGACGAGCCCCGCGACGAAGGCCTTCGCCCGCTCGGCGAGCTCGGCGGCGCGCGCGCTGTCGACCGGCATCATCGAGCTGGCCTGGGTCGTCGAGATGTCGGGTACCGGTGCCGGCGGCACGAGTACCAGGTCGGACTGCACGGCGGGCGCGGTCGTGGTGGTCGACGGCGTCGAGGGCGGCGGTGCATTGA
>JAZJYU010000020.1:0-12479 GCA_040390225.1 Actinomycetota bacterium
CGAGTCGTCGAGGTGCCGATCGACTTCCGGGAGCGGGAGTTCGGCGTCTCCAAGATGACGGGCGGGATCGTGCTCGAGGCGATGACGAAGGTGACCGCGTGGGGCATCGGCCGCCGGACGAGCCAACTCCGCAGCCTGTTGGGCGTGCGGTCGTCTAGCCTCTAGGCATGAGCTTTCTCGACACGCGCGGATTCCGCCTGTGGTTCGCGGTGTTCGTGCTGTTCACCGGCATCGCCGGCGACTTCTGGCGTGACCTGCTGACCTGGTACGGGTGGGGCGTCATCGTCGCTCTCGTCGTAGCGGGCTCGGTGGTGCTGCTCGTGCACAACCGGCATACCGTGCGACTGCAGAAGCTTCCGTACCCGCTGATCGCGTTCCTCGGGCTCGCCGTGATCTCGATCGCCTGGTCGCAGTACCGGATCGAATCGGTCATGGGCACGGCCGCGCAGGTCATCACGACACTCGCCGCGGTCGCCGTCGCGGTGACACTCAGCTGGCCGGAACTGCTCACGGTGCTCGGCCGCGTCTTCAAACTCGTACTGGGGTTGTCGTTCCTGTTCGAGTTCGTCGTCGCCGCCATCATCCGCACACCGATCTACCCGGTCTGGGTGACCCCGGAGAGCAATCCGGCAAAGCTGCTCTACTGGTCACGCGACCTGTTGTTCCAGGCCGGCAAGATCCAGGGCATCGTCGGCAACTCGAGCCTGCTGGCGATGGCTGCGCTTCTCGGGCTGATCGTGTTCGCGCTCCAGCTCGCCACCCGCACGGTGCGCCCGGTATCCGGCTGGATCTGGCTGATAGTAGCCCTTGCCCTGATCGCGATCACGCAATCGGCCACCATCTTTCTCGCGCTGGCCGCGGTCGTCATCGTCGCCGCCGCAGTGCTGCTGATCCGCTCCTCGAGCTCCCCCCGCGGGCGCACCGCGCGCTACGGGATCATCGCAGTGGTCGTCGTCGTCGCGGTCGTGGTCTCGGTGATCGAGCGCACCGCGATCCTGCACCTGCTCGGAAAGAGCTCGGACTTCACCGGCCGGTCGGAGATCTGGTCGAAGGTCATCGCACTCGCCCAGCAGCATCCTGCGGCCGGGTGGGGCTGGATCAGCTACTGGGTGCCATGGGTCGCCCCCTTCGACCACCTCATCGTCAAGGGCGGCGTGCAGGTGCTGCACGCGCACAACGCATGGCTCGATGTCTGGCTGCAGCTCGGCATCCTGGGCCTCATCGTGTTCGGCGCGTTCGTACTCTCCACCCTGGTGCGCTCCTGGCTGTTCTCCGTCGACAAGGTGATCGACACGCGCTCCGGAGTCGGCTCGTACAGCTGGCTGACCGCGCTCCCGCTGCTCATGTTCGTCGCTCAACTGGTGCAGAGCCTCGCCGAGAGCAGGATGCTGGTCGAGGGCGGCTGGATGCTGCTGGTGATCTGGGCGGTGAAGACCAAGTGGGTGCCGACCATCCCGCCCCTTGCCGTGCAGGCGAAGCCCGGTCAAGTTCGGACGAAGACCCCGGCGTGACCTCGCAGGATCGCCGCTTCACCGCACTCGACGCCGTCGAGTATTTCTTCGCGACCCCGCGATTCGCCTGGGCGCTCAGCGTCACGATCATCGGCACGGAATTCTGCTCCCTGCTGCTCCAGGAGGTCATCGGCTGGGCCGGGCTGATCGGCGTCCTGAGCGTGCTGGTGATCTTCGCCGCGTTCTCGCTGCTGGCGCGACGGCACAGCCTGGAGTGGAGCGGCCTATTGCCCATCTCCCTGCTGGTGTTCGTGGGCTGGGCGGCCATCTCGGTCTTCTGGAGCCAGTACCAGTGGGCGACCCTCGGCAGCGTCGTGTACTTCGGAGTCGTCACGATGCTGGGCATCTACATCGCACTGGTGCGTGACACGATCCAGATCGCCCGGGCCTTCGGCGATGTGCTGCGCTTCACACTGCTGCTGTCACTCGGCCTCGAGATCTTCTCCGGGGTGCTGATCGACACGCCACTGCCCTTCCTGAACATCGCAGGAGACTTCGCGCGGCTCGGCCCGCTCGAGGGCATCTTCGGCACCCGAAACCAGCTCGGCGTCGTCGCCGTTCTCGCGATCGTCACGTTCGGAACGGAGCTGCGCACGCGGTCCGTACAGCGCTGGACGGCGATCGGGTCGCTCGTGCTCGCATTCCTCATGCTGATTCTCTCCCGCTCGCCCATCGGCATCGGTTCGCTCGTTGTGGTCGCGCTCGCCGCCGCCGCGCTCTACGGCCTGCGCCGGGCCGCGCCGGCACGGAAGCGCTTCTGGCAGATCGGCCTGCTCGTCGTGTCAGTCGCCGCTGCCGTCAGCGCCTGGGTCGGACGCACCGCCATCATCGACGTCTTCAGCGCCAGCAGCGAACTGAACGTACGACTCAATCTGTGGCGCCAGGTGCGTGATCTCATCCAGCTTCACAACTTGGAAGGCTGGGGTTGGGTCGGTCACTGGCGTCATGACGTCATCCCCTTCTATGCGCTCCCCAACTTCACATCGCAAACGCCGTCGTCCGCACTCAACGCCTACCTCGACGTCTGGTTCCAGGTCGGACTTGTGGGGCTGCTGGCCTTTCTCGGGCTGTTGGGGCTCACCTTCGTGAGGTCATGGTTGCTCGCCTCACGACAACGGAGCTTCGTGTACGCGTGGCCGGCTCTCATGCTGGTCGCGCTCCTCGTCACGTCACTGGCAGAGAGCACGATTCTCGTCGAGTTCGGCTGGCTGACCTTCGTGGTCTGTTCGGTAAAGGCCGCGCGCGAGCTGAGCTGGCGCAATGCACTCTCGGAGGCGACCCTCCGATGAGGACCGTCCTGCTACGGCTCACTGGATTCGCATTCCTTCCCCTTCTATCTCTCGTCACTCCTCTGCTGCTCCTCCCGATTGTCTCCGTTGTGGTGGAAAGCCGAGGCGTGTCGAGCGTCATCTCGGGACAAGCCATCGGCACGTTCGCTGCCACTGTGCTCATCTGGGGCTGGAACGTCGATGGCCCGGTGGCCGTGGCGCGGGCGAACACGTCACAGCAGCGCGCTGCGGTGTACGCGCGAAGCATGCGCAGCCGGCTTCTGCTCACGGTCGTCGTGCTTCCGGCAACAGTTGTCGTCGCAGTCCTGGTCGCCGTGCCCGGGTTGGGCCCGAACGCCACGTGGATGGCCGTCGCGACGGCTCTCGCCGGGCTTTCGCCCGCGTGGTTCTGTATCGGACTCGGCCAACCGGGGTTGCTGGCGCTTTACGACACGCTTCCGAGATTCACGGCGACCGTCGTTGCCGCGCCGCTCATCCTGCTCACCGACTCGCTGTGGGTGTACGCAGCGACGAGCGCTCTGGCGACGATCATCAGCCTCTGGGTCTTTCATCGCCGTTATTCACCGGGGGAACACTGGTTCCCTCTCCCGCCGCGCGACACACTGCGCGATCTCGGCAGTCAGGCCCGCACTGCGGGGATCAATCTCACGGGCAGTGCCTACGCGTCGACACCGACACCGATCGCTACGCTGACGTCGACTCCAGCGGCGTCGGGCAGTCTCGCCACCGCCGATTCTCTCTACCGGTTCGGGATCTTCAGCGTAGTCGCCCTCGGGAACGCCTTCCAGGGTTGGACGATCGAGCCTGGCGTGGAAGCCCGCCATCGCCGGCACCTCGCCGCCATCGCGGCGCACGTCGGTCTCGGGCTGGCGGGCCTCATCGTCATCACCACACTGGGTCCCCTGGCGAGTTTGATCCTCTTCGCAGGCAGAGCGCAGGCGACCACGCTGCTGTGCCTCTACTACGGGGTCGCGTTCCTCTTCCTCTCGGCCAGCACCCCACTCATCCGAAACCTGCTGATCCCGGCTGCTCGCCAAGCGCTCATCTTGCGCTGGACCACCATCTCAGCCATCATCGGCGTTGCGGCAATGCTGGCCGCCGGAATCAGCGGGCACCCGACCCTTATCCCGCTCGGAATGGCGGCAAGTGAAGCGATCCTGTGCGCGGCCCTCCTGGGTCCAGCACTGCGATGCCTGAGGTCCGAGGCGACGGTGGTGTCGGGTGCTTGAGGAGGTCGCGATCGTCGTCGCGTCGTTTCGACCGCCTGCGGAACTCGCCGATCGCGTCCGCATGCTGCTCACAATGGCAGGGACGGTGATTGTGAGCGATGACGGTTCTCCGGGGTCGTATCGGCCCTTGCTTGACAGCATCGAGTCCCTCGGTGCCACCGTCATCAGGGCCAACAAGAATTCCGGAATCGCCGCCGCCCTGAACGCGGGCATCGCCATGGCGAGAACGCACAGTCTCATTTCGGCGATCATGACTCTCGACCAGGACTCGCTCCCCGCGAGGAGCTATCTAGAGCGAGCGCTTGAGACACTCGAGCGGGCGAACTCGGCAGGGCTGCGGCCAGGTCTCGCCAGCGCGTCCAGCTACAGCGGGTACCCGGTCCCCACGGAGGCGCGACACGGCCGGAGCACCGACTTCGAGTATGCCTTCGATCCGATGCAGTCCGGCCTCGTGATCCCGCTTGCCACTTTCGATTCCATCGGCGGATTCGACGAGGGGCTGTTCATCGACGGAGTCGACTCCGAGTTCACTGCCCGAGCCCGCGCGGCGCATTTCGATGTGATCGTCGGACGGGATTGTGCGATCGAGCACCACCTCGGCGAGCGCGGCACCGCCAGGCTGCTGGGACGCGAGATCGGATTCAATTACCACTCCCCGTCACGGGTCTATTACATCTGCCGGAACGGCACGATGATCACCCTTCGGTATGCGAGGCGCATGCCGGGCTGGGTAGCGCGGCGGCTCGTACAAGAGGCCAAAGCGCACGCGATGCGCGCGCTGTTCAGCCGGGGTCGAGGCTTGCTCGTCCGCGCTGCCGTGGCAGGCTATCGCGATGCCTTTCTTCGGCGCTCTGGACCGATCCCACCCGCGCTCGCGGCACGACTGGCGGCCCGGGCGTGAACGTATCGGTCGCCCTGTGCACACACAACGGCGGTGAGCATGTCGAAGAGCAGGTCTGGAGTATCCTTCACCAGACAGTCCGTCCAGCGCAGATCGTTCTCTCGGACGACGCCTCAGCCGACGAAACCGTCGCCATGGTCCGCTCGATCATGGCCTCGCCTGAGGCACGCGGTATTACTCTCACAGTGCTTGAGAATCCAGTTCCCCTTGGTGTGACGGCGAACTTCGAACAGGCCGTGCGCGCCTGTACAAGCGAACTCATCGCGCTCTGCGACCAGGACGACAGCTGGCACCCGGAGCGGTTGTCACGGGCGATCGCGCAGTTCGAGACGCGACCCTCGCTGGACCTGCTATTCACGAACGCGCGTTTGGTGGATGACGTCGGCGATCCGTTGGACGGCACCTTGTTCGCGGTGCTCGAGGTGGGCGAGCGTGAACTCCGGCAGGTTAGCTCGGGCGACGGACTCGGGCTATTTATCCGCAGGAACGTGGCCACCGGCGCCACGGTCACCTTCCGGCGACGCCTGCTCGACGCTGCGCTCCCATTTGCGCCATCCTGGGTCCATGACGGCTGGCTGGCTACCCTCGCTGCCGCGATCGGCGAGATCGATGCCCTCGACGAGAACCTCATCGACTATCGGCAGCATGCATCCAACCAGATCGGCGTCGCGTATCCGACGCTGCGCCGCAAGGTCGCGCGAACGCTCGCCGCGCGCGGCGACCGCAACGCACGGATCGCGGCGATGTTCGAGCAGCTCGCCGGCCGCATTCTCGCTGTCGCCCCGGACGATGCCGCGCTCATAGCGGCGGTATCGGCGAAGGCGGACTTCGAGGCGCGGCGCGAAGCGCTTCCGTCGTTCATCCTCGCGCGAATCATGCCGATCGTGCGAATGGCGGCACGCGGACTCTATTCACGCTTTGCCAGCCAGGGGCGGATCGACGTGATCCGCGACCTGCTGCAGCCACACCGCTAAGAGTGGCTCTCCCGCTCCTCGGCCGCCTGCTCGAGCGCACGGATCCGCATCTCCTGAAGAGCGGCCGTCTCGGCAAGAGTCTGTGTCTTCGCCTCCAGAGCGGTCAGCTCCGAGCTGTGCTGGATGCACACGATGAACAACACCGCGACGCTCACAAAGAACACGAGATTGAGCGGTACGGCGACCCCGATGAGGTTCGCCGCCCATTGCAGGGTCACCGGAAACACGCCGGCGATCAGGGCGAGCGTACCGGCTATCAGCCACCAGATCGCGTGACGTTCGCGGAGCCGGCGGCGACGCAACAGTTCGATGACGACACCCAGCGCGATGAGCGCCGAGACCACACCGAGAACATAGGTTGCGATCGTCACGCTGTTGCCTCCATTTGGAGCGGTACGGGAGGTCGCATCAATGCGAACAGCAGTGCGAGAACTGCGCGCCCGAGGTATGCGGCGGCCTTGATGGGATGGTGCGATGGTTTTCCGCCAGCTCGCACCCGCATGGCGACGGGTACCTGCACGATCACGCACTTCGCTCGCGCAGCGATGACGAGCGACTCGATCGTGTCACCGAGATACTCCGCCGGATAGTGCTCGGCGAAGAGCCGGACCGCCCGCGGTCCGCTCAAGCGGAACCCGGAGGTGGTGTCGGTCAGCCGGGTGTGAGCCATCCAACTGAGGAACTTGGAGAGCAGCACCATCGCCCAGCGTCGCGGGCCGCTCACGTCGTAGTCCCCCTCGCCAGCGAATCGCGCGCCCAGCACGAGATCTGCGGTGTCGAGCTTGTCGAGGAGGGCGATCACCCCGGCGGGGTCGTGCTGGCCGTCGGCATCTATCTGCACCACGTTGTCGAAGCCGTTTTCGAGCGCGTAGCGGAACCCGACCCGCATCGCTCCGCCAACGCCAAGGTTGAACGGCAGCACAGCAACGAGTGCGCCGGCAGCAAGGGCGAGTTCCGAGGTCTGGTCGACGGAACCGTCATTCACCACAAGGCACGTGATGCCGGGAAGTTTCTCGAACACTTCCGCGATCACCGCCCCGACCGACTCCTCTTCATTGAACGCAGGCATCACGACGAGCGTTCTTTCGAGTGCACCGGACATCCAGCGATTCTACCAAGGGGCCGTCGACTAGGCCTTTCGCAGCTCCCCGACATGCGAGAGGAACCACTCATACGTCTTACCGATCCCAGTGACCAGCAGCGTGCCTGCCGTCCAGCCGAGTTCGGTCATCCTACCGACGTCGAGCAGCTTCTGAGGGGTACCGTCGGGCTTCGAGGGGTCCTGCACGAGCGCACCCTCGTACCCGACGGTCCGCGCGACCAGCTGGGCCAGTTCGCGAATCGACAGGTCCTCCCCCACCCCGACATTGATCGTCTCCGGGGCGTCATAATTCTCGAGAAGGAACAACGATGCATCGGCCAGGTCGTCCACATACAGGAACTCTCGGCGAGGCGTACCAGACCCCCAGATGACGACTTCGCTCGCCCCATGCTGCTTCGCCTCGTGGATGCGGCGCATGAGCGCCGGGAGCACGTGCGAATTTTCGGGATGAAAGTTGTCCCCTGGCCCATAGAGGTTGGTCGGCATCGCCGAAATCCAGTGCCGCCCGTACTGCTTGCGGGCAGCCTGCACCTGCATGATCCCAGCGATCTTCGCGATCGCATACGCATCGTTGGTTGGCTCCAGAGGTCCAGTCAGCAACGATGATTCCTTGATCGGCTGGTCGGCGAACTTCGGGTAGATGCACGACGACCCGAGGAACAGCAGCCGATCGACGTCCATCTCGTTGGCAGCATCCATGAGGTTCACCTGGATCTGCAGATTCTCGCTCAGGAACTCCGCTGGATAGCTGTCGTTCGCCCGAATACCGCCGACCCTGGCAGCTGCGTCGATGACGACCTCCGGCCGGTTCTCCCGCATGAAATCGAATACGGAGCCGCGATCGCGCAGGTCGAGTTCCTTCGATGAGGCACCGATGAGGTCGGTGTACCCGTCCGAGACGAGCCGCCGCCAGATCGCTGATCCCACCAGACCGCGATGCCCGGCGATGTAGATCCGCGTTGTTCTGTCCACTCAGTCTCCGATGTGCAATCTCGTTATACTCGCTAAGCGCGTCTCGCCCTGACACCAACGAGTCGGCCGGCTCGGAGATTCCCCGGCCTGGAAGCACGCGCTAACGAATGGTAGCAATCCAGAAAGTAGACACAATGACCCACCCGCAGGTTCTGGTCGTGCTGCCTACTCTCGGTGACAGGATCGACACGCTGCGATTGACCCTCGATTCGGTGGCGGCGCAGCGAACCGAGATCCCACTGACGTTGGTCGTGATCTCCCCGCCCAGCGCGATCGAAGCCCGCGATCTCGCGGCCCGATACGGAGCGGTTCTCGTCGATGACCCGAAGGAGGGGATTTCGGCAGCGATCAACCTCGGCATCGCGGCTCGCACGGTCGAGACCCGGTACGCCTGGGTCGGAGACGACGACCTGTTCCGGCCCGGAGGTCTGCGCCGACTAACCGATCTGCTCGACTCTCATCCGGAAGCCGTACTAGCGTTCGGCGGTTGCGACTATATCGACCCTGAGGGTCGAACGATCACTGTGAGCAATGCGGGCGGTTTAGCCCCGTTTCTGCTGCCATGGGGTCCGGATCTCATTCCTCACCCGGGCTCCATGATCCGGCTCGACGATCTCCAGGAGATTGGCGGCTTCGACACGACCCTGCGGTACGCGATGGACCTGGATGCGTTCCTCACGCTGAGGAGACGTGGGAAATTCGTGTGGACGCGAGAATCGGTGTCCGCCTTCCGCTGGCATCCCGACTCCCTCACCGTCGCGAATCGCGCGGCATCGAGCGCCGAAGCAGAAGCCGTGAAGCGCCGACATCTTCCGGCGGTACTGCGGCCGATCAGTCCGCTGTGGCACGTCCCGATTCGCTGGGCGGCGAGTGTCGCCGCCGGTCGAGTGAACGCGCGCGCACACGCGCTAGGTTGATTGCATGAACGAGACCACCCCCAAGCGCGCGATCATTACCGGAATCACGGGCCAGGACGGCAGCTACCTCGCTGAGTTGCTTCTCGGCAAGGGCTATGAAGTGCATGGACTGATCCGACGTGCATCGACGTTCAATACGGGCAGGATCGATCACATCTACGAGGACCCGCACGCTCCTCACCCGCAGCTGTTCCTGCACTACTCAGACCTGGCCGATGGCTCGCGGCTGGTCACCCTCCTGAACGAGATCCAGCCGCACGAGGTCTATAACCTCGGTGCGCAATCGCACGTCAGGGTCAGCTTCGACGAGCCGGAGTACACCGGGGACATCACCGGGCTTGGCACCATACGACTGCTCGAAGCCATTCGTGCCATCGGACTCGAGACCCGCTTCTATCAGGCCTCGAGTTCCGAGATGTTCGGCGCGACGCCGCCACCACAGAACGAGACGACACCGTTCTATCCGCGATCGCCATACGGTGTCGCAAAGGTCTATTCATATTGGGTGACCCGGAACTACCGCGAGGCCTACGGAATCTTCGCCTCGAACGGAATCCTGTTCAATCACGAGTCCCCCCGGCGCGGCGACACGTTCGTCACCCGCAAGATCACCAGGGCGGTTGCCAGGATTGCCGCGGGCGAACAATCTGAACTGTTCATGGGCAACCTCGACTCGGTGCGCGACTGGGGCTACGCGCCCGAGTATGTCGAGGCCATGTGGCGAATGCTTCAGCACGACACAGCCGATGACTTCGTCGTTGCCACCAACACCGCGTACACGGTCAAGGATTTCCTTCAGTTCTCCTTCGAACGCGTCGGCCTCGAGTGGGAGAAATACGTGCGATTCGACGAACGCTACCTCAGGCCTACTGAGGTCGACGCCCTGATCGGCGACGCGTCGAAAGCCGCGGACGCGCTCGGCTGGACCCCGACAGTGCTCACCCCCCGGCTCGCGGAGATCATGGTCGATGCCGATGTGAAGGCTCTGGAATTGGGCGGGACCCGCTACGTAGACACGGTTCAAACGGCCTGATCGGTGGCCCGCACACGGGCGCGGGCGATGAACAAGGCTCTGAACAGCATCCAGCGTGCCCGCAGAATGGGGCCGATCGGTCGCCATCCGAGCGGCGTCTGATTGTTCTCATGGAGTCGCCGTTCTACGACAACAGTGTCCAAGTGCGCCATGCTCTTCGCCGTATTCCCCACGATGGCCGTCCACAGGTCGTGCGATTCGGTGAAGATCGCCGGAATGGGAAGCACGAGCGAAAGGGCGTCCCGCGTCATCCCCATTCCGCATCCAAAGTACGGGCGATAGCCGATCATGATGCCGAACAGGTTCTGCGCGCGACGCAGATCGAATGAGGGGCGCAATGGGAATCGCGCTGGTGGGGTGTCGCCTGCGCCGAGCACGGAATAGTTCCCGGCGACGAATGACGCGCTCTGCAGTGAATCCAGCATCGTGTCAAGGCGTCCGGCAGGCCAGACATCGTCCTGGTCCGAAAAGAAAAGGTACCGTCCTCGCGACTCGTTCAGAGCACGTTCGAAGGCGCGAACGTATCCGCTGTTGCTGGTCAGCCTGACCAGCCGGATCCTCGGGTCCCCGATAGCGAGGACTGCCTCCGCAGTCCCGTCCTGAGACGCGTCGTCCACTACCACGATCTCATCGTGCCGACCCAGTTGGACGAGGATCGATTCCACCTGCTCGCGAACGAAAGCCTCGCCGCGGTACGTCGCCATGCACACACTCACTCTGGTCCCGGGGGCCGGGGCATCGTCGAGGGCCATGTCACCATAGTATTTGGCATCGGTACGGCGACACGGACCTGCCCGAGAGGATGACGGTGAGCGATCGCAGGGATCATGGTGTCGCCGCTGTGGTCAGCGTGTTCAACGCCGACGAATCGTTGATCTCACTGTGCGAGTCGCTCGTTCGGCAATGCTCGAGAGTCGTGGTCGTCGACGATGCCAGCACGCGCGACCTATCTGATCTGCTCGATCGCTGCTCAGCACTCGGCTGCGTAGTCGTGCGCCAGCAGGTAAACAGCGGGATCGCCGCGGCATTGAACGCCGGGGTGAGGGCCGCCGGTGACTTCGACTGGCTTCTCACCCTCGACCAGGACTCGCACGTCGACGATGACTACGCCACCCGCCTGGTCGATGCGGCGGTCGCAGCCGCGACAGCGGGGATCGAGGTCGGGATGGTC
Organism: Actinomycetota bacterium; assembly: GCA_040390225.1. Classification (GTDB taxonomy): domain Bacteria; phylum Actinomycetota; class Actinomycetes; order Actinomycetales; family Microbacteriaceae; genus Lacisediminihabitans. Next base: position 11,100 of record JAZJYU010000020.1, read on the forward strand.
GCTCCGGAGACGATCAGGGGTCTGCCCTCGCGTGTGGTGCGCCGGCAGGACGGCATCGTGTTCGGGGGCGAGCCGATCCAATCGGGTCTGGTCATTCCGCGCTCAAGCCTCGATCGCCTCGGCCCGTTCCTTGAGGACCTGTTCATCGATTCGGTCGACACCGAGTACTACCTGAGGGCGAAGGTCGCCGGCCTTCCCGTAGTGATCGCACCCGGGGTTTCACTCGGCCACAGCCTCGGCGACGTGTTCTATCCGACACTGTTCGGCCGCCGTCTGCGCGTCGGCGGCACCGACATCGGACTGGTCAGGAGCGCCCCGTTTCGGTACTACTACATCGCCCGCAACCACATCGAGATGCTCCGGCTCTATGGGCGCAGCGAACCAGGGTGGGCGATCCGCGAGACACTCCTGGACGCGAGGCACATGTTAATCGTGCTCCTTGTCATGCCGCGCAGGCGACGGCATGTGAAGATGCTCATTGCGGGCTGGCGAGACGGCTTCAAAGGCGTCGGCGGGCGCATTCCGCCGGGACTCGACTAGGCATCCACTCGCACCGTGAACTGTTCGCCGCCGCAGGCAGCGTGCAGTTCGGCAGACGCAGTCGGATCCCCGGTGTGCACGATCACCTTCCCGCCGAGTTCGCCAATGAGTGCGCACATCTGCTCGACGCTCAACGTGCCCTGGTCGTTGGAGAACAGGCGGGCGACGTTCGTCGGCGCGACATCGACCTGCAGCAGCCAGTAGTTGGGCCAGTAGTCGCCCTCCGCGCTCCGCCAGAGCACGTCGTTGCCGTTGCCCGTCCCAGACAATCTGAATACCGTCGAGGCCTGGATGTTCGCACTCGGACCCGCCGTAAGGATGCCCGCGAGGGGGAGCTGCGCGAGCGCTGTGAAGTTGCCAGACGGCATCCACGCGAGGCTCACCAGCACCGCGGTGACCGCTATCGCCCCGAGCCGCTGCCATACACCGCGGGGCCTGAGTTCGACGACCGACGCTACCGCGAACCCGAGTCCTATGACAAGCAGCAGCAGCGAGACGGTCCATGCGTACTTGGCCGGGTAATAACCCCAGAGGTTGGCTGCGCTCCGTCGCTGGAACAAGAGATATCCGAGCCCCAGCGCGAACGTCGCGATGAGCGCGAGTGCGCCGACCGCCGCATGCCGCGCCTGGCCGAGGACCGCGGCCGCACACGCCAGAGCGGCCGTCGCCGCGACGATCACGAAGATCGAGGTCGGTCCGATAGCAGGGAACCCGCCATCTCCGCCGAGGGTGCTCGAGCTGCTGACGAAGCCCGGCAGGGCAACGGCGACCGCGTAGCCGACGAGTCCCAGCACGGCGACGACCAGCGCCAGCACTGCGCGAGGGCTCGAGAAGATGCTG
>JAZJYU010000020.1:12562-12775 GCA_040390225.1 Actinomycetota bacterium
CGACCAGGCACGCGACTAGCGGGCTCCAGACTGAGAGAAGAACGACGGCGGCGACGACCATCGACCCGGCCGCGACGGCCGGTGCCCGTTCGCCGCCGAGATAGGCGACCCAGGCGGCGACGAGCACCAGCAGGGCAAACGCCGAGTTGATGAACCCGCCATCGAACTGCACGCCGATGAAATAACTCACCAAGCCGAAACACGACGCGAGCA
>JAZJYU010000021.1:0-1392 GCA_040390225.1 Actinomycetota bacterium
AGCTTCTGGACCGCAGCATCCGTCGTCGCGATCGCCCTGTGGGCGAGCGGCGCACCGTCGATGGTCTACCCGGTCTACGTGGCCGAATGGCATGTGACCCCGATCGTGATCACCTCGATCTTCGCCATCTACCCGGTGACCCTCGTGATCGTGCTCATCGTGTTCGGCGGCATCTCGGACTACGCCGGAAGGCGTGCCGTGCTGCTGGCGGGACTCGCGGCGATGGCTGTCGGCATTCTGCTGTTCGCCGTCGCGCCCAGCGTCGGCTGGCTGTATGCCGGGCGCGCGTTGCAGGGCATCGGCGTCGGGCTCGCGATGGCACCGGCCAGTGCTGCAATGGTCGAGTTCAGCTCCGAAGGCGGCGCAGCCCGGGCGAGCTCGATCAACACCGCATCGACGGCGGTGGGGCTCGCTCTCGCCACCATCGTCGGCGGAGCGCTCGTGCAATACGCGCCGCTGCCGTCGCACCTCGCCTACTGGGTTCTGCTCGTGCTCACGGCTGTCGCGAGCGGATTCGTCATCGCGATGCCGAGACGCACAGCGGCAACCACGACGACCGAGCGCTGGCGCCCGCGCGGCATCGCAGTGCCCCGCGGGCTGATCACGATCTTCGTCACGGCGTCGCTGGCCATCGCCGCCGGGTTCTCGATGGGGTCGTTGTTCCTGTCACTGGGTTCGTCGATCGCGAAGAACCTCATCCGCACCGACAACGCCCTCGTGGCCGGCGGGGTCATCGCCATCTCGGCCGTGTTCATCGGCACCAGTGCGATTCTCGGGCGCCGGCTGGCGCCGCGCACGGCCGTCACCGTCGGCGGGATCAGCACCGCGGTGGGGATGGGGCTCTTGGTGCTCTCGGCGGCCACCGCGTCTCTGCCGGTGTTCGTCGCGGCATCCGTCGTGGCCGGCACCGGATACGGCCTGCTCTACCTCGGCGGCCTGGGCCTGATCAACAGGAACGCGCCCGTTCACCACCGCGCGCAGACTCTCTCCGCCGTGTACCTCATCGCCTACCTGACCCAGGGCCTGGTGGCCGTCGCCATCGGACTGTCGGCGACGGCGAGCGGTCTCGCGCCCGCGGTCGACATCTGGGCACCGATCATCGCCGCGCTGTGCCTTGCGGCATCGGTCGTCGCGCTGATAGCGGCTCGTCGGGCGCGCGTTCCCGCAACGGCCTGAAAGCAGAGCTAGCTGTACTGCCCAGGCAGGTTAGTTAGAACAGCGCGTCGATCTCCGCCCTGGACGGAATGGACGGTACAGCGCCGACCCGCTGCACCGACAGGGCGGCGGCGGCCGTGGCGAAGGACGCCGCATCTGCGAAGGCGCGCCCGTCGGCGAGCGCGGCGGCCAGTGCTCCGCAGAATGTGTCACCGGCTCCCGTGGTGTCGACCGCGG
>JAZJYU010000021.1:1402-3953 GCA_040390225.1 Actinomycetota bacterium
CGTGCCGGCACCCGGGTGAGCTCCACAGCATTCTCATAGAGCACCGAACCCTGCGCCCCCAGGGTCACCACCAGGCGCGGAACCCGCTTCGCAAGCAGAGCGGATGCCGAATCGAGGTCACGGAGTCCGCTCACTATGAGCGCTTCGTGCTCGTTCACGATCAGCAGGTCGAGTTCCGCGAGCAGTGTCGCGGGCAGCTGCCGCGCCGGGGCGGCATTCAGCATGACGGTCGCGCCGGCGTAGTGGGCCACCCGCGCGGCCTCCTCGACAACCGGGAGCGGCAGCTCCAGCTGCATCAGCACGGCGGCGGAACGCTCCAGCTGAGCACGATCCTCACCCGTGAGCTCGGTGACCGTCGCGTTGGCCCCCGAGGCGACGATGATCGTGTTCTCGGCCGACCGGTCGACGACGATGAAGGCCTGGCCGCTCTCCCCCGTCACCCTGCGCAGCCACTGCGTCGAGATCCCCGACTCTGTCATCGCGGCGGCGAGTGCCTCGCCGTTGTCGTCCGAGCCGACCGCACCCACGAAGGCCGTCTGGGCCCCGGCGCGCGCCGCGGCGACGGCCTGGTTGAGTCCCTTGCCGCCCGGGTAGCGCGCCGCGCTATCGGCGAGCAGTGTCTCGCCGGGGCTGGGGATGCGCTCGACCTCGAACACGATGTCCGCGTTGGCGCTGCCGACGACGGTCACACCGCTGTGACTGCTCAGAAGAGTGCTGTGCATGCCGAGAAGAGTACAGCCGCAGGCCATGTCCGAAATCCGCTAGAGGTTGTCGGAGGAGAGTGTCATGGTTGGCAGATGACCATGAGCGCACCCTCACCAGTGGCGCCCGCGACGATCAGGGCCGGGCACGCGCTGTTCGATGAGCGGTATCGCGCCATGTCGTCGCGCGACTCGCGTTTCGACGGCCAGTTCATCACCGGCGTGCACTCCACCGGCATCTATTGCCGGCCGAGCTGCCCGGCGATGACCCCGAAGCCCTCCAACGTCACCTTCTATCGCACAGCCGCGGCCGCGCATGAGGCCGGGCTGCGAGCCTGCAAGCGCTGTCAGCCCGATGCCGTTCCCGGCTCCCCCGACTGGAACATCCACGACGATCTCGCCTCCCGGGCGATGCGCCTCATCGCCGACGGCACCGTCGAACGGGACGGGGTTCCCGGGCTCGCCCGTCGGCTCGGCTACACGCCGCGCCACCTCGGCCGCGTGCTCGTCAACGAACTCGGTGCCGGCCCGCTCGCACTCGCCCGCGCACACCGCGCCCATACCGCGCGCACACTGCTTGTCGCCACCGACCTGCCCGTCGCCGATGTCGCATTCGCTGCCGGGTTCTCGAGCATCAGGCAGTTCAACGACACGATCCAGGCAGTGTACGAAACCACGCCGAGCGCCCTGCGTGGTACGAAAAGACCCGTCCCTGAGTATGCCGCGGTCCCCGCGACGGTAGTCCTCCGGCTACCGGCACGCGCGCCGTTCGACGGCGCGGGGCTGATGCGGTTCTTCGCCGGCCATGCCATCGCCGGCGTCGAGGCCGGCGATGGCATGGGCTTCCGGCGCCTGGTGCGCCTTCCGGGCGGCATCGCGGATCTCGAACTCACCCTTCAGGGAGCCGGTGCGGTCGAATGCACGGTGAAGCTCGCCACGCTCTCCGACCTTTCGACCCTCGTCTCGCGGGTCCGGCGCTTCCTCGACCTCGACGCGGACTCGGTCGCCATCGACGAGGCGCTGTCAGCGGATCTGACCCTTGCACCGCTCGTTCGCGCGACCCCCGGCATCCGCCTGCCCGGGTCACTCGATGCCGAGGAGGCGCTGTTCCGCACCATGATCGGCCAGCAGATCTCGGTCGCCGCGGCTCGAACCGTGCTCGGGCGCCTCGCCGCCGAACTCGGCGAGGCGCCCGGCCTGTTTCCGACCGCGACCCAGCTCGCCGAGCACGGACGGGAGGTGCTCCGCGGCCCCGCCAGTCGCACCGCGGCCATTGTCGGCGTTGCCGAGGCGGTCGCAACCGGTGACCTCGTGCTCGATGTGGGATTGACGCTGGACGAACTCACCGAGCGCCTGGTCGCGCTGCCAGGCGTCGGGCCGTGGACGGCCGGCTACCTGGCGATGCGGGTACTCGGCTCGCCCGACGTGCTGCTCACGACCGACCTGGTGATGCTGGCCAGTGCCACCCGACTCGGGCTGCCATCGACGGCGCGCGGTTTCGCCGACCACGGCCAGCGCTGGGCACCCTGGCGCAGCTACGCGGGCATGCACCTGTGGCGCACGGCAACTACCGTTCCGGCAGATCCTCGGGCCTGATGACGCCGATCACGCCCGTCATCGGCACCAGCCCGCTGAGCCGCTCGGGCGACAGCACGTGCGCCACCTCTTCCGCGCTCATCAGTCCGGCGTTCACCACGAGTTCCGCGATCGACGAGTTCGTCGTGAGGGCGGTGTGCGCAAGGGTCGCCGATGCGGCGTAGCCGATGTACGGCGTCAGCGCGGTCACGACGCCGACTGAGGACTCCACCTGAGCAGCGAGACGAGTGATGTTCGCGGTGATGCCGTCGACG
>JAZJYU010000021.1:3963-12761 GCA_040390225.1 Actinomycetota bacterium
ACCCGCAGCGTTCTGCAGGCGTTCGTCATCCAGGTCAGCGACTGAAGGATCATGTGGGCGATCACCGGCTCGAACGCGTTCAGCTGCAGCTGACCCGCCTCCGCGGCCGCAGTGACGGTCGCGTCCGCCCCGATGACGCTGAACGCGACCTGATTCACCACCTCGGGAATCACCGGGTTCACCTTGCCGGGCATGATCGACGAACCCGCCTGCCGGGGCGGCAGGTTGATCTCCCCGAAACCGGCCTGCGGGCCACTCGACAGCAGTCGGAGATCGTTGCAGATCTTCGACAGTTTCACGGCCGCGCGCTTCAAAGTGCCGCTGAGCGTCATGAAGATACCGGCGTCCGACGTCGCCTAGATCAGATCGGGCGCGGTCTCCATCGCGATACCGGTCACCTCGATGAGGTGACGGCGCACGGCTTCCGCGTAGCGCGGGTCGGCCGTGATTCCGGTGCCGATCGCCGTGGCACCCATGTTGATCTCGTTCAGCCACGGCACGACCTCGGCCAGTCGGTCGAAGTCCTCTGCGAGGGTGTGCGCGAACCCGGTGAACTCCTGGCCGAGGGTCATCGGTACGGCGTCTTGCAACTGCGTGCGGCCGATCTTGAGGATGCCGGCGAACTCCTTGCCCTTGGTCGCGAACGCCTCGGTCAGCTTGCTGTGCTCATCGAGCAGGCGGTTCGTCGCGAACACCATCGCCAGCTTGATCGCGGTCGGATACACATCGTTGGTCGACTGGCTGCGGTTGACATCGTCGATCGGGTGCAGGAATTCGTACTGCCCGAACTCGTGGCCGAGCAGCTCGAGGCAGCGGTTGGCGATCACCTCGTTGGTGTTCATGTTGGTGGAGGTACCCGCACCGCCCTGGATCACCCCGACGATGAACTGGTCGTGCAGCGCGCCAGCGATGATCTCCTCGCAGACGCGGTCGATCACCGCTCCCTTCGCCGGCTCAAGAACGCCGAGTTCCACGTTCGCTCGCGCCGCGGCCTGCTTGACCCGGACCAGAGCCCGGATGAGGTCACGGTAGACGTAGATCGGCCTGCGGGAGATGGGGAAATTCTCAAGCGCCCGGGCGGTGTGGATGCCCCAGTACGCATCCGCGGGAATCTCCATCGATCCCAGCGAATCGCTCTCCGTGCGTGTGGCGGCCGGACGGACGATCGGAATCGGCGTAGTGGGCGCAGCGTCGTCAAGGGCGTATTCGGTCATGTCGTTCTTCAAGGGATTCGTACTCATGAGGTTTGTGGCTCCATTGCCTGTCTGTCAGTCGCTTGTGGCGGGTGAACGGCGTCCAGCATAGTTCGCGCGGCTGCCGAGAGCATTAGACTTTCCCTACGATGACCACCATCTCTGTCGTCATACCGTCCCTCAATGACGCGAGCATGCTGAAGGTCTGCCTCGATGCTCTCGCGGTACAGACACGCCTGCCCGACGAGATCGTCGTCGTCGACAACGGCAGCACCGACGACACGGCAGCGGTCGCCGCGGCGGCCGGCGCCCGGGTGATCACGCAGCCTGTGCGCGGCATCTATCCCGCTACCAGTGCCGGGTACGACGCCGCCACCGGCGACGTCATCGCCCGCCTCGACGCGGACTCGATCCCCGCGCCAGACTGGGTCGAACGCATCGAGTACGGCATGTCACAGGTCGAACCGTTGACCGCGATCAGCGGCGCCGCCGACTTCTACGGCAGCAACGCGCTGGTGCACTGGCTCGGGAAGCATCTCTACATCGGCGGGATGTACTGGTCGATGGACCTGCTGCTCGGACATCCGATCGTCTTCGGCTCCAATTTCGCGATGCCGGCGGAGATCTGGGTGAGGCTTCGCGGCAAGGTGAATCGCACGGTGACGAACATCCACGACGACCTCGACCTGAGCTATCACTTCGAACCCGATATGGGCATCGTGTACGACCAGCAGTTGAAGGTGCGTATCTCGGCACGCCCGTTCCGCTCGCCGGCCACCCTCGGTCGCCGCATCGGCTGGGTCTATACGACACTGTCGCTCGACTTCAAGACGCAGGGCCCGTTCGCCCGCAGGCGCGCCCGGCGTGACTGGGAGGCCGCCCAAGCGATTGACGCGGGCGACGAACCGAGCGGCGTCGCGGCTTAGGCTGCCGATTTCTCGAACAGCTGCACCATGTCGAGGGTGAGCTGGTGCGGCGTGGTTTCGCACGGGCTGTGCCCGGTGCGGTAGACGGCGATCTCCGCCCCGATCTGCTCCGCGAACCGGGCGTGCAGCTTCAGAGGCCACAGATCGTGTTCGCCGACCGCGACGAGCTTCGGTATCGGCGAAGCCTGCAGTTCGGCCCTGGCATCCGGCGCCCGTTTCATGAGGTCGATGATGTCGCGCACGGCCGCGCGCCGAGTGAGCGAGAAACGGTGCTCCACGAATCGCTGCCGGCCGGGAGGCACGCGCGTGAAATTGCGGTAGAGGCCGAGGATCATCAGAAAAGCACCGACGCGACCGTTGGCGAGGCCCGTGAACGGCCCGATTCGCTTGACGCCGCGGAAGCCCTGGCCCGGCTCGGGCGGGGCGCTCAAGAGAGTCAGGCTCGCGAAGAGCTCAGGGCGGCGCTGGAACACCGCCTGCGCGACGTTCCCCGCGAATGAATACCCGAGTACGTGTACCGGGCCACCGCCGATTTCGAGCAGAGCGATCATGTCGTCGATGAACAGCTCGTAGTCGTAGTGCTTCTTCGACGGTGTGAGATTCTCAGGCCCCGCACCAAAAGACTCGTACTGGCCTGCGAGGTCGTAGCTCTGCACGTAGAAACCGGCGTCGACGAGCCCGGGCATCATCAGCGTGAAGTCTTCTTTCGATCCCGTCACGCCGGGTGCGAGCAGCACGCGCGGCTTCGACGGGTCGCCGAGCGAGATCAGCGCGAGCGGCCCGCTCGGTGCGTCGAAGGTGGTTGCGACGGCTCCCGGCGCGAGTACGGTCCAGTCCCGGTCGGGAAGCCGGTCGTCGAGTTTCGCAGCCTGCTCCCTGTCCACAGGTCCAATCTACCGAAGTGTTGCGACCGTCTCCCGCGCGCTCACCCTGGCCACGAACTGCTGAAGCAGTGCATAGACCTCCTGTGATTCCGGAAGCCGGGCATTCTGCTGCCAGGTGTGCTCGGCATTTCGCCGGCTCCGGTCGTAGATGAGTGTCTCGACCTCGACGCCGGCCGACCGGAGCCTCGCCACGAAGTTGAGGTTCGCCTGGTACAGGAAATCACGTTCGGAGGTGGTGACCAGTACCGGCGGATACCCGTTCCCGATCCACTCGATGGGCGAGAGGTACCGGGCGGCGCCGCGCAGCGAGCGGCCTCGCCCGCGCAGCGGCAGCAGCATCCGCACGAACCCGATACCGAGGATGAACCCGCGATCGAAAACGACGGAGAAGTCAGAGACACTGCAGTGCTGCACCAGCCCGCGGAGGCTCGACGCCGGCAGGCTGGGGGTGATGGAGTAGTGCCGCGCGAGTTCGGCGTTCGTGATCATCGACGTGTAGAGAGCGGTGATCTGGCCTCCGGCCGAGTCCCCGCCGAGCACGATACGGGTGGGGTCGCCGCCGAATGCCGAGATGTTGTCGCGCACCCAGGCGAGTGCGGCATCCGCGTCGTCCAGGATGTGGGACATGCGATGGCGAGTGGCGGTGCGGTAGTTGACGTTGACGACCACCATGCCCGCGACGGCCTGACTCGCGCAGTACTTGGTGAGCGGACCCTTGTCGCCGGAGGTCCAGCCACCGCCGTGGAAATAGACGTAGACCGGCAGTGGCTCGGAATCCTCCCGTGGGTTGTCACCCCGTGGGCTGATGACGTCGAGCAGGTGGCCACGGATTCCGTCACCGACGAAATCGATGTCCGTGGCGTAGTCGACGCTGGTGATCGGATCGGCGTTGAATCGCGCCAGTTCGTGCCGGGAGATCGCTGCCATCAATGCCCGCCAGACCCAGACCGGTATCCGGCGAATGAGTCGATGCGAGTCCATGGGCCATGAAATTACGCGCTCTCTCCGAGTTCCCGCTGTGAGCGTCCACCTGGCGCTGTTCGCCCACTGCGAACCTTTGGCACTCTCGCGTCGAGAGTGCTAAATTCGTGTTAGTTGAGTCAGACAGACTCAAGTTTGAAGGAGTCAAGAAAATGACCAGCACCGACACCGTCCGTCCCATGCCCGTCGACCTCTATCGCGAGGGCGACACCTACCTGCTCACCGCCGATCTGCCCGGCGTCGACCCCCAGTCGGTCGACATCGACGTCGACGGTCAGCTGCTCACCATCCGCGCCGAGCGCACCGTCTCGGCATCGGATGACGCGAAATGGCTCGCCCGCGGCCGCCAGTCCGGCGCATACCAGCGCCGCTTCACGCTCGGCCAGGCCATCGACCGCGACGGCATCTCCGCCAGCTACGCGAACGGCGTGCTCAGCCTGAGCCTCCCGGTCAGCGAGAAGGCGAAGCCGCGCAAGATCGAGGTCGCGGCGGCCTGAGCAGCACCAGACGAAAGGGGTCGGCGCAGTGCGCCGGCCCCTTTTGCACGCCGCTCTCGCGCCACTTGTCTACCCCCGCGAACACCCCCCATCGGGGATCACCCCTCCTGGGGCATGCATTCCCTCCAAATTCCCAGTAATCTTGCGATAACTACGACTGCGGAGGGGGAGGCGGCGTGTTCGACGACGACGTTACCGTCCCGGCAGGGTGGTACCCGGACCCCATGGGTCTGCCGCAACTGCGCTGGTGGAACAACCATGCGTGGACGGAACTCACGACCGAGGCGCGACCGCCCCTCGTGATGCAACAGCAGCAGTCCGCCCCGACCACCCGTGTTCTCTACGCGGACGACGAGCTGCCCACCCGCCGGCAGCAGCGCGAACAGCGCGAGCGCGAAGAAGAGTACGTGCGCCTCGCAACCGACACCGGCGACGAGCGCGACGCCGCGGCCGCCAATTCGCCGCTCACCACATCCCTGCGCGAGATCGACCCGCCCGCTGTCGCCGGTTCGGACGACCTCGTGATGGCCACCGCGACCGTTCCCGATCGCACGGCGGTCGATGAGGGCGACAGTGGCAGCGCCGAGTCCTTCGACGACGTCTTCCAGCCGCGATCGGCGACCTCCGCGGTATCCGCCCCGACGGCTCAGCACGAGCGCTCGCGTACGGCCGAACCCGAGGGAGTTCGGTCGACCTCGCTCCCGCGTCTTCCCGTTTCCACCGGCCCGGTGTGGATCATCGCGCTCCTGCCGCTCCTGCAACTGGTATTCGGCCTCCTCGTGCTGGTGGGGCTCGGTTCCATCATCGGAATCGGCTTCACGATCTCCACCTTCGCGGCCCCCTACATCATCGTGATCGTGCTGGCCATCGCCGACCGGGCGATGCTGATCCGCGCCGGGCATGAGAACCCGGCCCACTGGGGCTGGGCGTTCCTCAGTGCACCCGTGTACCTCATCGCGCGCTCGGCGGCGTTGATCCGAACCGGCAACGTCGGGCTCGGCCCGTTGCTCGTCTGGGTCGCCCTCGGCATCCTCCAGGTCGGTTCCGTGCTCGTGGTACCCGGCATGCTCATCTCGGTGTTCCCCAGCGTGTTCAGCACGCAGGCCTCGCAGTCGGTGTCGCTCGCGTCGAAGAGCGTCGGCGCGCAGCTCGCCGTCACCTGCCCCGACCCGACGCCGCTCATCGTGGGCTCGCAGTTCTACTGCCAGGCGACCTCCCCGGCCGGAGGCCACTACCAGATCACGGTGCGACTCGAACGGGCAAACGGCTGGATCGACTGGCGGGTCGACGACTGGGGAGACTACCTGCTGTTCCGCCGCTAGACGCTTCGCCTGGCGCCGTTAGAAGCTTCGCCTGGCGCCGCTAAACTTGGCGAGTGAGCGAGGCGGGGAGTCCAGAGGACGGCATCCTCACCCCCCGCGAGCGCCGGGCACTGACGCGACGGCCGCGGGACTCGGCCATCACGACGGCTCTCGCGACCACGGGTCTCGTCGCGGCGTTCACCCAGACGCTCGTCACGCCCATCATCCCCCGGCTTCCCGCGCTGCTGCACGCGACTCCCGATGATGCCACCTGGGTGCTGACCGCCACCCTTCTCGCCGCCGCCATCTCCATCCCGATCGCCGGCCGGCTCGGTGACATGTTCGGTAAACGCCGCGTGATGATCGTGCTGCTCGGGGCGCTGGTTCTCGGGTCGGTGATCTGTGCGCTGTCGACGACCATCGTTCCGATGATCGCGGGACGGGTGTTGCAGGGTGTCTCGCTCGGCGTCATCTCGCTGGGTATCAGCATCCTTCGCGACGTGCTGCACCCGAGGAGCCTGGGCGGCGCGGTCGCGCTGGTGAGCGCGACCCTCGGTGTGGGCGCCGCGGTCGGTCTGCCGGTCGCCGCGCTGATCGCCCAGAACCTCGACTTCCACTACCTGTTCTGGCTGGCAACCCTGCTCGGTCTGGCGTGCCTCGCGCTGGTCGTCACGATCGTGCCGGTGAGCACACTGCGATCAGGCGGCCGCTTCGACTTCGTCGGAGCGATCGGCTTCGGCATCGGACTCGTCTGCATTCTTCTTGCCATCTCCAAGGGCGGCAGCTGGGGCTGGACCAATCCGGTGACCCTCGCAATGCTGGCGGGCGGCGTGCTGGTGCTCGCAGCATGGGGTTTCTTCGAGCTGCGTACCGTCGACCCGCTGATCGACCTCAGGGTCGCGGCCCGACGACCGGTGCTGCTCACCAATCTCACCTCGATCGCGATCGGCTTCGGATTCTTCGTGACCACGGGGGTCTTCCCCGACCTTCTCGAAGCTCCGGCGTCTGCCGGGATCGGACTCGGGTTGTCGCTCATCCTCGCGAGCCTGTGTCTCATGCCGCTCGGGATCGTGATGTTCGTCGTCTCGCCGATCGCCGCGCGACTGACGGCCGCGCGCGGACCGCGTACCAGCCTCATCCTCGGCACCGCCGTCGTCGTGATCGCCTTCGTGACCGCCATCGTGCTGCACAGCGCTGTCTGGCACGTCGTGCTGGTATCGACGATCGTGGGAGTCGGTGTCGGCATCTCATACGCCGCGATGCCCACGCTGATCATGAACGCCGTCCCGCCCACAGAGACGGCGGCAGCGAACGGCCTCAACTCGGTCATGCGCATGCTCGGTTCGAGCATCGCGGCCACGATCTCCGGACTCGTTCTCGCGAATGGAGCCGTGATCACGCACGGCGTCGCCGCCCCAACCAACGCGGCATACAGCATGATCTTCGCCATCGCCTCCGGCGTACTACTGGCCGGGGTGGTGCTGGCGATCCTGATCCCTCGACGCGTGCGGCCATACGGTCACACGCAGAGCATCCCCATCCAGCAGGTTCCGGGAGAATAATGACTGCCATGACCGACGACGAGGCCGCGACGCCTGACCCGTTCGCGCGCAAGAAACCGAAACCGGCTCCGCGCCCGAACGCGCTTGCCGAGGACGGGCGAGCGCCCGACGAGCGAGCCCTCGATCCGTACGCCGACGACGATCTGCATCGCGCACAGTAGCCCTGAGTACTTGGGGGCGGCGACCTCGTTTTCGCGAACTGAGCCGGCAGAAATACCCCCGTATCCCACGCCCGAACTTCGCTGAAGTCGCCGCCACCCAGGTGTCCCCCTGTGGTGCTTTCAGAACACTATCCGAGGTGCCGCCGGCCCTCCCAGTCCCCAGTACGGGTAACCCCCGACAGGGGGTCGGTCGTTAGGAGGACAGGTCACACCTGGCGTGTGGATGGTGCGCGTATCGTGACGACTACGCCCACTCAGCGCACCCGCACCGAGACGCAGGAGGACCGTTGCAGCACCTGATCGCACTCCTCGCGCCGTGGATGCCCGCCCAGCGCTGGTTCGCAGGAAAGCTGCGGGAACCCGAGTTGGAGATCATCGGCGGCTACGCCCTCGATACGGGCGCACCGGATGTCGGCTGTCGTGTTGTTCTCGTTCTGGATCGTGCAATACCGCCCGCCCTCTACCAGGTGCCTGTCACCGAGCGCGTCGGCCCACTGGATGATGCCGGGAGCGCGCTCATCGGCCGGGCCGGCGATCGCTGGATCTATGACGGAGCACACGATCCCGCCTTTGCCGCGGCGCTGCTGCGCCTCATGCTCGACGAGGGTGCGGCACACTCTGACGACGGGACCGCCCGGATCGCCGCGTTCGGTCACTCCGACACCACGGAAGACTTGAAGGTGGCGACCAGCCGCGTGCTCGGCGGCGAGCAGTCGAACACCTCGATCATCATCGACACGACGGATGCGCATGGCCGCCACGCGACCCCGGTCATCTGCAAGATCTTCCGCACCATTCACCACGGTGAGAACCCGGACGTCGTGCTCACCGGCGCGCTCGGAGCGGCCGGCTCCCGCGTGGTGCCGCGCAGCATCGGGCACGTCACCGGGCGGTGGCCGGACAGCGCGGAACCGGACGGCCTGGCGAGCGGACACCTCGCCTTCGCCCAGGAGTTCCTCCCGGGCGTCGAGGACGCGTGGCGCGTCGCGCTTGCCGCGGCCGACGCGGGCGAGGATTTCGGCGAGCGGGCGCGGCAGCTCGGGGAGGCGACCGCGCAGATGCATCTGGCGCTCGCATCCGTGCTCCCGTCGCGTGTGACCACAGCCGACGATGTCGCCGCGATCATCGCCGGCATGCGGTCGCGACTGGAACTGGCGATGAGTGAGCTGCCTCAGCTGGAACGGCACAGGAACGAGCTCGACGCCGTGTATGCCATCGCCGCCACTGTGGCATGGCCGCCGCTCCAACGCGTGCACGGCGACTTCCATCTCGGCCAGGTGCTATCGGTGCGTG
>JAZJYU010000021.1:12771-13096 GCA_040390225.1 Actinomycetota bacterium
CGACGTTGCGGGCATGCTCAGGTCGTTCGACTACGTCGCCGGCTCCCACGCGCTGTCCCATCCCGGCGAATCGGCCGCCGGCTGGGCGTCGAGGGCACGCGAGGCGTTCCTGGGCGGCTACGACTCGGGCAGTGGACTCCGCCTGCTGGAGCATCATGCCCTGCTCGACGCCTTCGAGATCGACAAAGCCCTCTATGAGGCTGTATACGAGGCCCGCAATCGGCCGGGATGGCTGTCGATCCCGATGGACGCTATCGACCGGCTGCTCGGCTAGCTGTGATGTCCAGGGACGTTGTTTTGTGACACGTCGTTGATGTGCTGGTGA
>JAZJYU010000022.1:0-7271 GCA_040390225.1 Actinomycetota bacterium
GCGACGGGTGGATGTACGCGGGCACCGGCAACTTCGACGAGGTGCACCTCGTCGGGTGGAGCATGGGCGGTGGTGTAGTGATGCAGTACGCGCTGGATCACCCGGTCGCCAGCATCACCCTGGAGTCGCCGGTCTCGCCCTACGGCTTCGGCGGCACGCGACTCGACGGCAGCCGGCTGACTGATGACGACGCCGGCACGGGCGGCGGCGGCGCGAACCCGCAGTTCGTGGCCAGCATCGCGGCGCAGGATGCTGGCGCGGACAACCCCATGGGTTCACGTGCCGTGTACACGAGCTCGTACGTCGCGCCCGGCTTCGAGTCCCCGCACGTCGACACCTGGGTGGAGTCGATGCTGACCACCGCGATCGGTGACGGGAACTATCCGGGGGACTCACGCGTCTCCGACAACTGGCCCGGCTTCGCGGCCGGTGAGCATGGCGTGCTCAACACGATGACCCCGCGCTACTTCAATGTCTCCGGCATCGTCGATCTGGCGGTGAAGCCGCCGATCCTGTGGGTGCGCGGCGCGCAGGACGCGATCGTCTCCGACGCCACGTTCTTCGACATCAACTACCTCGGGCAGGCCGGGGTGATCCCAGGATGGCCGGGCGACGAGGTCGCACCGGCCCAGCCGATGGTCTCCCAGACCCGCGCGGTGCTCGACAGCTACAGGGCGAACGGGGGCGGCTATCGCGAGCTCGTCTTCGAGAACTGCGGACACTCGCCGCACCTGGAGCACGCCGACGAGTTCCGCGCGGCACTGCTCGAGAACATCGGGAGCGCGAACTCCAACTAACATCGAGGGGTGCCAACCGTCGTCGTGGAGACCATCGCTGCGCTCCGGGCGGCAGTCGCAGGAGCCGACAGTGTCGCGCTCGTTCCCACGATGGGCGCTCTGCACGAAGGTCACCTCGCGCTCGCGAAGCGGGCGAAGGAGCTCGCCGCGGTTGTCGTGGTGTCGATCTTCGTGAACCCGCTGCAGTTCGGCCCGAACGAGGACTACGCGCGGTACCCGCGCGATCTCGAAGGGGACGCCAGGCGGCTCGAGGAGGTCGGGGTCGACTACATCTTCGCTCCCGACGTCGAGGAGATCTACCCGAACGGGCGCGTCGAGACCCGCATCTCGGCCGGCGACGTCGGCACCCGCTTCGAGGGGGCATCCCGTCCCGGGCACTTCGACGGCATGCTCACCGTCGTCGCGAAGCTGTTCAACATCGTCGGGCCGACGGTCGTGATGTTCGGGCAGAAGGATGCCCAGCAGGTCTTCCTGGTGAAGCGAATGGTGTACGACCTCGACTTCCCGCTGCGCGTCGAGGTGATGCCGACGGTGCGCGAGCCGGACGGGCTGGCCATGTCCAGCCGCAACCGGTTCCTCGACGTGAACGAGCGCAAGGCCGCACTCGCGCTCGGGCGCGCGCTCGAAGCGGCGGAGTCATCCGCCGACCGGGGGATCGACGCTGTGCTGGCGGCGGCGCAGTCGGTCATCTCGGGCGACGACCTCGTTCAGCTCGACTACCTGAAGGTGGTCGACCCCGCCACCTTCGTGCCGGTGGATGATGGCTATCAGGGCAAGGCGACCGTGATCATCGCCGCCCGGGTCGGCAACACCCGGCTCATCGACAACGAGAACATCTTCCTTGCAGGAGCCCAGCAGTGACCGACGAGCAGGAACCGACCGAGGCCGAACTCTCCGAGCAGGCCCACGTACGTCGGGGCAGCGCGAGCGGCTCATCGAGTCGGGCGCGGGCGCGTACCCGGTCTCCGTGCCGATCACCACGACCATCCCGGCGGTGCGCGCCAAGTACCCGAACCTCGAGACGGATGCCGTGACGGGCCACACGGTCGGCCTCGCCGGCCGCGTGGTGCACGCCCGCAACACCGGCAAGCTGTGCTTCGCCTCGCTCCAGTCCGGCGACGGGTCGCGCATCCAGGCCATGGTCTCCGCCGCGGAGGTGGGCGACGAGTCCCTCCAGCTCTGGAAAGAGCTGGTCGATCTCGGCGACCATGTCTTCGTGTCCGGCGAGGTCATCTCGAGCCGCCGCGGCGAGCTGAGCATCCTGGTGAAGGAGTGGGCGATCGCGTCGAAGGCGATCCAGCCGCTGCCCAACCTGCACTCGGAGCTGAGCGAGGAGACGCGGGTGCGTCAGCGCTACCTCGACCTGATCTCACGGGAGGCGGCGCGTGAGACCGTTCGGGCGCGCGCGAAGACCGTGGCATCGCTTCGGTCGACCTTCGCGGGCCACGACTACATCGAGGTCGAGACCCCGATGCTGCAGACCATCCACGGTGGCGCGTCGGCCAGGCCGTTCGTCACTCACAGCAATGCCTTCGACACCGAGCTGTTCCTGCGCATCGCGCCCGAACTGTTCCTCAAGCGCGCGGTCGTCGGCGGCATCGAGCGGGTGTTCGAGATCAACCGCAACTTCCGCAATGAAGGGGCGGACTCCACCCACTCGCCCGAGTTCGCGATGCTCGAGGCCTACCAGGCGTACGGCGACTACAACCAGATGGCCGACCTGACGCAGCTGCTCATCCAGGACGCGGCGTTCGCGCTGACCGGCGGGCACGTCGTCACCTGGGCGGATGGCACCGAATACGACTTCGGTGGACAGTGGGACCGCATCTCGATGTACGAGTCGCTCAACTCCGCCTCCGGCTGGAACATCACGGTCGAGACGCCGCTCGCCGAACTCAGGGCCAAGGCCGACTCGGTGGGCATCGAGGTCGGTCAGCCGACGCCGGGAAAGTACGTCGAGGAACTCTGGGAGCATTTCGTCAAGGGCGGCCTGCACCGGCCCACCTTCGTGATGGACTTTCCGGTCGACACGAGTCCGCTGGTGCGTGACCACCGCGCGAAGCCCGGGCTCGTCGAGAAGTGGGACCTCTATGTTCGGGGCTTCGAACTGGCCACCGGGTATTCGGAGCTCGTCGACCCGGTCATCCAGCGGGAGCGCTTCGTCGAACAGGCGAAGCTCGGGGCCGCAGGCGACGTCGAGGCGATGCGGCTCGACGAGGAGTTCCTGCGTGCGCTCGAGCACGGGATGCCCCCAACCGGGGGCATGGGCATGGGAATCGACCGGCTGTTGATGGCGCTCACCGGGCTCGGTATCCGGGAGACGATCCTGTTCCCGCTGGTGAAGTGACATGAGCTACCTGCCGCCGGAACCGCCGGACCCGAAGAAGCCATCGATGGCGCGCCTCGCGATCTGGATCGGGGTGGCCGCCGTCGCCATCTTCTCGATCGTGTCCGGCATCATCGGGGTGATTCAGCACGGCTAGTTCCCTCCCAGGTCGCTCGCCTATGCTCGAATCATGATCCAGGGCGTGTGGGGCAATATCGTCTACTCGCTCGCGCCGACGATCCTGCTGGGCATCGTGTTCTGGGTCGTCATGCGCGCGATCCTGCGATCGGACCGCACCGAGCGCAAGGTGTATGCCGAGATCGAGGCTGAAGAGAAGGCTCGCCTCGAGCGCGAGCATCCCCGCAGCCAATAACTGACCCGACTAGTCCCTCGGGCGAAGCCTTACGTTCGGCAACTCCGGTGCCGGCAGCGGCGCACCGTCGTAGCCGTCGACGAGCCCGAACCGCCCGGCCGGGTTCTCACCCGCGATCACCTCGCGCTGCCAGTCGTCGCGGAACCGCACGATCTCCTCGTGGCTTCGCCCGATGAAGTTCCACCACATGACGATGCTCTCGCCGAGCGGGGTGCCGCCGATGAGCAGAGCCCGCACGTCGGATGCGGCGCGCAGCCTCAGTGAGGCGCGGCCGGCATCGATGAACGCCAGGTTCGCCACCGGAACGTCGGTGCCGTCCACGGTGAGCTCGCCGGCATCAAGAAGCACGCCGTGCTCGAACCGCGGATCGACGGCCAGGTCGAGTGTGGTGCCCGCCGGGATGTCGAGCTGGGCGCCCACGAGCTCGGTGAACGTGGTCGCGGTGGAGACCCGGCCGGCGAGTGACCCGATGAAGACGTGCACGGTCGCTCCGTCGATGTCCACCGGATCGGGCACATAGTGCTCGAAGAACGGGGCATGGAACCGGCGCGCCTCCGGCAGAGCGATCCAGAGTTGCGCGCCGTGCAGCACGGTGGTCTGCGGTAGCGATACCTCGGAGTGCGCGATGCCGTTGCCCGCTGTCATCAGGTTCAGTTCACCGGGACGCACGGTGGCGTGGCTGCCGACGCTGTCACGGTGGTCGATGTCGCCGGCGAACAGCCAGCTGACCGTCTGAAGGCCGGTGTGCGGATGCGGCGGCACCGTCATCCCGCCGCTCTCGGAGACGACGTCCGGCCCGTAGTGATCGACGAAGCACCAGGCGCCGATGAGCGAGCGCTGGCGCTGCGGCAGAGTGCGCCGCACCTGCATGGCGCGCGGTCCGCCGAGCGGCACATCGCGCGGTTCGAGCAGCTCCACCGCCGACGCCGACGCGACGGGTTCGCTGAGCAGTACTTCGCCCGGCTCCTTCTCGAGGTTGCTCACCCATTCAGCCTAGGGCGGGTCGAGCCCGTCGGGCGGCCCCCACCCCCCCGATGCCTCACCCGATGCCGCACCCGATCCCGAAACCTTCCGAAATGACGGAGATCGTGCACCGGAGGGACCGGATTCCGGCCGAACGGTCGGCTACCACGAAAATCTCCGTCATTTTGGAAGGGGGCGGCGGGCGTCGTCCCGCCCACGAGTGAGGTGTCCGCGGGCTTTCTGCCCGCTCGACGCGCCTTCACGCCGAGGGCGAACAGAGGCAGGAAACCGGGGGTGCGCTGGTTACTCTCTCTATAACGACGCCATACCTGCCGGCGTCAGTAGGAGTGAATGATGTTCGAGAGATTTACCGACCGGGCCCGCCGCGTTGTCGTCTTGGCGCAAGAAGAAGCCAAGATGCTCAACCACAACTACATCGGCACCGAGCACATCCTGCTCGGTCTCATCCACGAGGGTGAGGGCGTCGCCGCCAAGGCGCTCGAGTCGCTCGGAATCTCGCTCGACGCCGTGCGCGAGCAGGTTCAGGACATCATCGGCCAGGGTCAGCAGCAGCCGACCGGCCACATCCCCTTCACCCCCCGCGCCAAGAAGGTGCTCGAGCTGTCACTGCGCGAGGCGCTGCAGCTCGGCCACAACTACATCGGCACCGAGCACATCCTGCTCGGCCTCATCCGCGAGGGCGAGGGTGTCGCGGCGCAGGTGCTGGTGAAGCTGGGCGCCGACCTCAACCGGGTGCGCCAGCAGGTCATCCAGCTGCTCTCCGGATATCAGGGCAAGGAGCAGGTCGCCGTCGGCGGCGAGACCCAGGCGGCGGCACAGGGTGGCAGCCAGATTCTCGACCAGTTCGGCCGCAACCTCACCCAGGCGGCCCGCGACGGCAAGCTCGACCCGGTGATCGGGCGCGAGAAGGAGATGGAGCGGGTCATGCAGATCCTCTCCCGTCGTTCCAAGAACAACCCGGTGCTGATCGGCGAGCCCGGCGTGGGCAAGACCGCCGTCGTCGAGGGTCTCGCCCAGGCGATCGTGCGCGGGGATGTGCCAGAGACGCTGAAAGACAAGCAGCTCTACACGCTCGACCTCGGCTCGCTCATCGCAGGCTCCCGGTACCGCGGTGACTTCGAGGAGCGCCTCAAGAAGGTGACCAAGGAGATCCGCACCCGCGGGGACATCATCACCTTCATCGACGAGATCCACACCCTCGTCGGTGCGGGCGCCGCGGAGGGCGCGATCGACGCGGCCAGCATCCTGAAGCCGCTGCTCGCCCGTGGTGAGCTGCAGACCATCGGTGCGACCACGCTCGACGAGTACCGCAAGCACTTCGAGAAGGATGCCGCGCTCGAGCGCCGCTTCCAGCCCGTGCAGGTGCACGAGCCCTCTCTGCCGCACACCATCAACATCCTGAAGGGACTGCGCGACAAGTACGAGTCGTTCCACAAGGTGTCCATCACGGATGGCGCGATCGTCGCCGCCGCGAACCTGGCCGACCGCTACGTGGCCGACCGGTTCCTGCCCGACAAGGCCATCGACCTGATCGACGAGGCCGGCGCACGCCTGCGGCTGTCGATCCTCTCCGCCCCGCCGGAGCTCCGCGAGTTCGACGACCGCATCGCGGCCGTGCGCGGGCAGAAGGAGGGTGCCATCGAGGACCAGGACTTCGAGAAGGCGGCGTCTCTTCGCGACGAGGAGAAGAAGCTGCTGGGCGAGCGCCTGCGTCTCGAGAAGCAGTGGAAGAGCGGCGAGGCCGGCTCGACCGGCACCGTGGACGAAGGCGTGATCGCCGAGGTGCTCGCGGCGGCCACCGGCATCCCGGTGTTCAAGCTCACCGAGGAGGAGACCTCGCGTCTCGTCTTCATGGAGAAGGCGCTGCACGAGCGCGTCATCGGGCAGGAGGAGGCCATCTCGGCTCTCTCCAAGACGATCCGCCGCACCCGCGCCGGACTCAAGGACCCGAAGCGTCCGAGCGGTTCGTTCATCTTCGCCGGCCCGACCGGTGTCGGTAAGACGGAGCTCGCGAAGGCTCTCGCCGAGTTCCTGTTCGACGACGAGGATGCGCTGATCTCGCTCGACATGTCCGAGTACGGCGAGAAGCACACGGTCTCACGACTGTTCGGTGCCCCTCCCGGATTCGTCGGTTTCGAGGAGGGCGGCCAGCTCACCGAGAAGGTGCGCCGCAAGCCGTTCTCCGTGGTGCTGTTCGACGAGATCGAGAAGGCTCACCCCGACATCTTCAACTCGCTCCTCCAGATCCTGGAAGAGGGACGCCTGACGGATGGCCAGGGTCGCGTGGTCGACTTCAAGAACACGGTCATCATCATGACCACCAACCTCGGCACCAGGGACATCTCGGGCACGCCTCTCGGGTTCACCTCATCCGCCGACACCTCAACCGGCTACGACCGGATGCGGGGCAAGGTGGTCGAGGAACTCAAGAAGAACTTCAAGCCCGAGTTCCTCAACCGCGTGGACGAGACGATCGTGTTCCCGCAGCTCAGCAAGGAGGAGCTGCTGCAGATCGTGGACCTGTTCATCAAGCGTCTCTCCGACCGCCTGCAGGACCGCGACATGACCGTCGAGCTGACGACCGCCGCCAAGGAGCACCTCATCAAGATCGGTTTCGACCCGTCGCTCGGAGCACGGCCGCTGCGCCGCGCGATCCAGCGCGAGGTGGAGGACCGGCTGAGCGAGCGCATCCTGCAGGGCGAGCTGAACGCGGGCGACCACGTTCACGTCGACTACACGGGTGACGAGTTCGTCTTCACGACCGGGCGCCAGCCGGGCCGCGAGGCGATCG
>JAZJYU010000023.1:0-8749 GCA_040390225.1 Actinomycetota bacterium
CCCCCCCCCCGCGACTCGGCGTATCCCCCGCCACGTTGAAAGTCAGCTGTCGAAACCGAGACCGAGAGTGTCGAGGGTGCGCAGGAACAGGTTGCGGCGGCCCTCGTCGTGGTCGGCGGCATCGAGCGCGCGGCGGGTCGCCTGCACTCCGAGCCACGCCGCCGGTTCCGGCGGAAACGGCAGCGGCAGTTCGTTGACCATCGCCAGCTCGGTGCGCTCGGTCTTCTCGTCGTAGAGCCGGTCGAGCATCACCTGGGCGGCGAACCGGGTGGCGGCGACACCAAGACCGGTATAGCCGGCCGCGTAGGCAACCCTGCCCTGGCGCGCCTGCCCGAAGAACGCGCAGAACCGGGTGCTGGTGTCGATCACCCCTGCCCAGCGGTGGCTGAATCGGATGCCCTCCAGCTGCGGGAACGTGGTTAAGAAGTGCGATGCCAGCTTCGCGAAGGTGGCCGGGCGATTCTCGTACGCGGAGCGGATGCGGCCGCCATAGTGATAGATCGCGTCGTACCCGCCCCAGAGAATGCGGTTGTCTGCGGTGAGCCGGTAATAGTGGAACTGGTTTGCAGAGTCCGACACGCCCTCGCGCCCCTGCCACCCGATCGAGGCGAGCTGGGATGCCGAGAGCGGCTCGGTCATGAGCACGTAGTCGTACACCGGAACGGTGTGGAGCCGAAATCGTTTCAGCAGCGAAGGGAAGGCGTTCGTCGCCAGCACCACGCGATCCGCGCGCACGAAACCACCGCCGAGGGTGAGGGTGACCGGGGCTGCGGGCAGCTCGCTGTCGATGCCGAGCACCGGCGAGTTCTCGAAGAACTCGACCCCGGCATCAAGGCACGCCCTCGTGAGAGCCGTGACGAGCTTGCCGGGATGCACCAGGGCGGTCGTGCGCCTGCTCAACAGCGACCCGAGGTAGGTGGGTGAATCGACACGCGCCCTTGTGGCGCTTGCGTCGAAGTACAGCACATCGTCGCCGTCGTGGGCTGCGGCCAGCTCGTCCAGCTGGTATTCCTCCGTGGCCACAGTGAGCGAGCCCGGCCGCTCGAACTCGCAGTCCAGGCCGAGTTCGGCGACCGTCGACTCGATCTGGTCGAGGTTCTGCATGCCGAGCCGATCGAGCTGGTCGTATTCGTCGGCGAAGCGGGTGCGCCCGTTCGACTCGCCGTGGGTGAGCGTCGATTCGACGAAGCCACCGTTGCGCCCGGATGCCGCGGAACCGACCCTGCGCCCTTCGAGCACGACGACGCGCAGCCCTGGCTGCCGCTGAGTGGCCAGCAGTGCGGTCCAGAGCCCGGTGTACCCGCCGCCCACGATGGCCAGATCCCAGTCGCCGGTGCCGCCGAATCGCGGGAACGCGGGAGCGGCGAGTCCGTCCAGCCAGAACGGCTTCAGCCGGGATCCGGTCAGCGCGTCTCGCACGACCCGGGGGTCAGGCTGCGACCTCTCGAAGACTGTGGAATGCATCATTCGAAGATAGGGTCGCGGGTTCTGGAGCGCTTCAGTTCGAAGAAGCCGTCGTATGAACTCATGGCGAGCACGCCATCCCAGAGCGCGAGCGCCTGCTCCCCGTGAGGGGCAGGCGAGATCACCGGACCGAAGAAGGCATTGGCGCCGACCGCGATCACCGGGGTTCCGACATCCTGTCCGACACGGTCGATGCCGTCGAAGTGCGAAGCCCGCATCTGAGGGTCGAACTCATCGCTGTCGGCGTACCGGGCGAGTCCGGCCGGAAGGCCGACCTCGGCGAGGGATTCCCCGATCACCGCGTCGACATCTTTGCGACCCGCGTTGTGGATCCGCACCCCGAGCGCGTCGTAGAGCGGCTTCACGATCTCCTGGCCGTGCAGTTCTTTCACTGCAGCGACGAGACGGGTGTAGCGCAGCGCCCGCGGGAAGAAGGCCGCGTAGCTCTCCGGCACATCCTTGTCCTCGTTCAGCACGGCGAGGCTCATGATGTGCCAGCTGACGTCGAGATCGCGCTGCGGAGCGACCTCATCCACCCAGCGGCTCGTCATCCAGGCCCATGGGCAGGACGGGTCGAACCAGAAATCGACGGCGGTCTGTGATGCTGTTTCGCTCATAACCCCATATTCCCCCACTGGTGGCCGGAGCGCGCATGGCGCACACTGGTTAGGAGGTTCCTCACAACGGGAGGTTTCGATGCGCCAGCCAGTCTTGTCAGTTCCGCTTCTCATGCCGGTACTCGGCCGGGGGCGGCATCGCACCCCGAAGAGCGGCGCGTGCTTCATGGAGTACGCCTCCTACCTCGCCGGCGAGCGCTGGAGCGATCACCCGGCATGCACGCACCCGATGCTGGCCACCCTGGCGCGGCTGGTGAACGACTGCAGCTCGGACGCCACGCGCGGCGAACTGGTCGTGATGGTTCCGTCCGTGGTCGGTCTGCTCGGCGACGGGCGGCGCACGACGCTCGCCATCACTGTCGACGCCTTCACCGCGGCCTTGCCGGTGGTGAGCGCGGGTCGCCAGAGGGCTCTCGCGGCCGGTGCGCTGCGCTGCCGTTCACTCGTGGACGATTCGCGGGTGATCGAACGGATCGATGACGTGCTCGCCCGCGTGCCCGACGCGCGCGACTGGGCGAGCCGGTTCCTGCTCGACGCGGGCCCGATCAGCGAGCGACTCGTCGACAGGATGTGCGACGCGATCGTGCGCACCGCTGTCATCGGGATCGCGGAGGCGTGCGTGCCCGACCCGGATGACCGGCTGAAGCGCCTGCTCGAGTCAAGCATCCGTGCGATGCAGCCGGCAGAATCGGAGCACAAGGGCGAGCTCGTCACCGCTCGGTAGACTCGACTGCTGGAAACACACCAGCACCGAAGGAGTCAGCCGTGCCCGGAGAGAACCTCACCCGCGTCGAAGCGCAGCAGCGGAAGGCGATCGTCTCGGTCGCGAGCTACGACATCGCACTCGACCTCACCACGGGTCCTGAGACCTTCCTCAGCACGACCACCGTGAAATTCTCGGCGACCGCGGGTGCGTCCACCTTCATCGACGCGATCACGAAGACGGTGCACTCGGTCACCCTGAACGGCACCGAGCTCGATCCGGCGAACGTGAGCGACGGCGTTCGCATCCAGCTCGACGGCCTGGCCGCGGAGAACGTGCTCACCGTGGTCGCCGACGCCACGTACACCAACACCGGCGAGGGCCTGCACCGCTTCGTCGACCCGGTCGACGGCGAGGTCTATCTCTATTCGCAGTTCGAGGTCCCCGACTCCCGCCGCGTGTTCGCCGTCTTCGAGCAGCCCGACCTGAAGGCCACCTTCGCCTTCACCGTCACCGCGCCGAGCGCATGGCAGGTCGTGAGCAACTCGCCCACCCCCGACCCCGAGGACCGCGGCGACGGGAACTCGACATGGAGCTTCGACGCCACGCCGATCCTCTCCAGCTACGTGACCGCACTCATCGCGGGGCCATACGCGGTGATCCGCAGCGAGCTCACCTCGAAGAGCGGGCGGGTCATCCCGCTCGGCATCTTCTCGCGCAAGTCGCTGAGCGAGTTCGTCGACGCCGACTACATCTTCGAGAAGACGCGAGAGGGCTTCGCCTACTACGAGGAGAAGTTCGACTACCCCTACCCCTTCGCCAAGTATGACCAGTTGTTCGTGCCGGAATTCAATGCCGGCGCGATGGAGAACGCGGGTGCGATCACCTTCACGGAGACCTATGTGTTCCGCTCGAAGGTCACCGACGCGATCAAGGAACGCCGTGTCGTCACCATCACCCATGAGCTCGCCCACATGTGGTTCGGCGATCTCGTCACCATGAAATGGTGGAACGATCTCTGGCTGAACGAGTCATTCGCGGAGTGGGCCTCGACTATGGCCACCGCGAATGCGACCGAGTGGAAAGAGGCCTGGACCACGTTCCAGGCGATGGAGAAGAGCTGGGCATACCGCCAGGACCAGCTGCCCTCCACGCATCCGGTCGTCGCGACCATCAACGACCTCGAAGACGTGCAGGTCAACTTCGACGGCATCACCTACGCCAAGGGCGGCTCGGTTCTGAAGCAGCTCGTCGCCTGGGTGGGCGAGGAGGCCTTCTTCGCGGGCGTGGCCGCCTACTTCAAGAAGCACGAATACGGCAACACCGAACTGACCGACCTGCTCGCCGAGCTCGAAGCCACCAGCGGCCGCACACTCGGCGAATGGTCGAAGAAATGGCTCGAGACCGCGGGTGTGAACACGCTCAGACCGCGCATCGTGACCGACCCGGACGGCGTGATCACCTCGTTCGCGATCGAACAGACCGCGGTCGCCGACTACCCCACCATCCGTCCGCATCGTCTGGCGATCGGCTTCTACGATCTCGTGGACGGCGCCCTCGTTCGCACGCATCGCGAGGAGCTCGACGTCGACGGTGAATCGACCGACGTGACGGCTCTCGTCGGCCGGAAGAAGCCTGCCATCGTTCTGCTCAACGACGACGATCTGGCCTACGCGAAGATCCGCCTCGACCCGGACTCGCTCGCGGTCGCGATCGAACATCTCAAGGACATCGAGAACCCGCTCGCGCGGTCCATCGTCTGGGGGGCGGCCTGGGACGCGACGCGTGACGGCGAATCGCCGGCCAGCGACTATGTGCGCCTGGTGCTCGGCAACATCGCGACCGAGACCGAGTCGACCACCATCCGAACCACCCTCAGCCAGCTGGGCACCGTCGCGCGGCTGTATGTGGCACCCGCGAAGCGACAAGAGACGATCCTGGCCGTCGGTGATGCGCTCTGGGCCCTGGCGGGGGGTGCCGAAGCCGGCACCGACGCGCAGTTCCAGTTCGTCAAGTTCTTCGCGAACATTGCATCGACGCCCGAACACGTCGCCGTTCTGAGGGCTCTGATGGACGGCAGCGCTCCCCTCGCCGGCCTCGAGATCGACACCGACCTGCGCTGGGAGCTGCTGGAGGGCCTTGTGCTTGCCGGTGCTGCCGGGAACAACGAGATCGACGAGGCCCTGGAGAAAGACAACACGTCGAACGGACAGCAGGCCGCAGCGCGCGCCCGCGCCACCATGACGACGCCGGAGGCGAAGCGCGCCGCATTCGACTCATTGGTCGACAGCGACGACCTGCCGAACGCGATCGTGCGGCAGGTGACCGTGGGCTACCAGCACACGAACGACCCGTCGTCGTTGTCTACCCTGGTGAAACCGTACTTCGACGCACTCAACGACATCTGGAAGAACCGCACGTACAAGATCGCCGAGTACATCGTCGTCGGGCTCTACCCGACGCCGCTCGCGTCGAGGGAGCTGGTCGCCGCCACGAACGCCTGGCTCGCCGCCAACCCCGACACGCCGGCACTGCGTCGCCTGGTCGTCGAAAATCTCGCAAGCGTCGAGCGCGCGCTCGACGTGCAATCGAAGGATTGACCTGACGCTGGCGCGACGGACCGGGCCTAGGCGTCCCGCCGCTTGAGCAGCACGCCGGCCGCGATGAAGAGCACCACGAACCACGCGAGCAGAACGAAACCACCCTGCTGTGAATCTAGCGACACGACTCCGTTCGTGATCGACGCGCTGCTGCTCGCGTATGCATAGAGCTTTGCTCCGGCATCCGTGGGCAGGAATGCCACGAGGTTGGCCGCCCAGGCCGCCCCGGTCGTCAGCGCTACGATGTTGAGCACTGTCGGCACGACGAGGATGAGGCCCAAGGCGGACGCGATGCCGCCGGCGGTCGTGCGGATGATGGCGCCGATACTGAACGCGATCAGGCTGATGAGGGCGAGATAGAGCGCACCGCCGAACAGCGCGAGCAGCAGCGTGGAGTTGCCCCAGTCCGGGTGCACGTGCAGCGCAGGCAGCAGCGGGAAGATGATCGCCGCGGTGCCGAACACAGACACCAGGGCGACCAGGAAGGTGGTGATCCCGAGCACGATCGCCTTGGCGAAGAGGGTCGGCAGCCGCTTCGGTTCCGCCGCGAAGGTCGAGCGGATCATGCCGGTGCTGTACTCGCCCGATATCACCAGCACACCGAGAACCGAGAGCACCAGCTCACCGATCGAGGCGCCTGCGGTGGCGTCACGCACCGCCGTCGACTGTTGGTCGGCGTAGCTCGGCAGCGGCGCCACCGGGGTACCTGCGATATGCGGGCGCTGCACCGTCGACAGGAGGAGGCCCACGCCGACGGAGAGCACCACCACGAGCACGATGCACCAGAACGTCGACCGGAGGGTGAAGAGCTTGATGAACTCCGACTTCAGCACCCCCACGAAGGTGAGACGGGTGCGGCGGGACGGCGGGGCTGCCACTGCGGTTGTGGTCACTGGACCGGCTCCATCGGGGTCGTCGCGTCAGAGATGCTCGACGCGTGGTATTCGACATCGTCTTCGGTGAGGGCGAGGTACGCGTCCTCAAGCGAACCGGCGAGCGGCGTGAGTTCGTGCAAGACGATCTTCGAACTCGCGGCGATCTCACCGATGCGGGCGGCCTTCAGGCCGTTGACGACCAGCAGGTCGGGCTCGGTCTTCGTGATGCTCACGTCCACGCCTTCGAGCAACGTCGAGAACCGCTCGAGGTCGGGCGTGCGCACGCGCACCGAGTTCCCTGCGGCGAGGGCGATGATGTCGGCGACAGGAGCATCCGCGATGACCTTGCCGCGACCGAGCACGATGATCTGATCGGCGGTCTGCGCCATCTCGCTCATCAGGTGCGACGAGAGGAAGACCGTGCGTCCCTCGGACGCCAGGTGCCGCGCGAGGGTTCGAACCCAGATGACACCCTCGGGGTCGAGACCGTTCACCGGCTCATCCAGGATGAGGATCGCCGGGTCGCCGAGAAGCGCGCTCGCCATGCCCAGCCGCTGGCCCATTCCGAGCGAGAATCCGCCGACACGCTTGCGCGCGACCGATTCGAGTCCGGTGAGTGCGATCACCTCGTCGACCCGCCTCCGGCTGATGCCGTGGGTCGCCGCCAGGGCGCGCAGGTGGTTGTAGGCACTGCGCCCGGTGTGGACGGCCTTCGCATCCAGAAGCACGCCCACCTCGTGCAGCGGAGCCTTGAGGTCGGAGTACTTCTTGCCGTCCAGCGTCACCGTGCCCGCGGTCGGCCGGTCGAGGCCGACGATCATGCGCATGGTCGTCGACTTGCCGGCACCGTTAGGGCCGAGAAAGCCGGTAACGCGCCCGGGCTTGACCTGGAAGTCGATGCTGTCGACGGCGATCTTGCTGCCGTACCGCTTGGTGAGCCCTATGGCTTCGATCACGCTGTCTCCTGCACGATTCGATCCTAGACTCATGGTTCCCGGCTGTGGCCGCTGAAGTCGCCGGGCGCTCTTAGAATTGGCCCGATGTTCTGGACCAACCTGCAGCACTTCTACGCGACCTACCGTGTACCGCTCGACGTGGTCGCGTACATCGTCGTCGCGCTGGTATTGCGACTGGTGCTCGGCTTCGTCATCGACCGTATTGTGAAGCGCATCGTCACAGGGGTGACGAAACGCCACCAGGGCCAAGGGCAGTTGTCACCGATCGTCTCCCTGCGCGTAGTGCAGCGCACGCAGACCCTCGGCAGCGTCTTGAAGAACGTGCTCAATGCCGTGATCGTCATCGTGACCGTCCTCCTGGTGATCACAAAGGTCGCGCCGGGCATCACCGGTGCGTTCTCGCTCATCACGGCAGCCCTCGGCGCTGGACTCGGCTTCGGAGCACAGGGCATCGTGAAAGACGTGCTCAATGGGCTGTCCATGGTCGCCGACGACCAACTCGGGGTGGGCGATGTCGTAGACCTCGGGCCTGCCACCGGCGTTGTCGAGGCGGTCGGCATCCGCACGACGCAGATCCGCGATGTCACCGGCACGGTGTGGTTCGTGCACAACGGCGACATCTCGCGCATCGGCAACCAGTCGCTCGGCTGGTCGCGCGTGATCCTCGACCTGGCGGTACCGGTGACGGCCGACGTGACTGCGGTCCAGGACCGGATGCTGGACACGGCGACCGCCATGGCGGCAGACCCGGCGTGGTCGGCCATCATTCTCGAAGCCCCGCAGATCTGGGGTGTGGAGTCGATCTCCGGCGACTCCACAGTCATCCGTCTCGTGGTCAAAACCCGCCCCGGAATGAGAGACGACGTCGCGCGTGATCTACGAGCCCGCCTGAAGGCGGCACTCGATGCCATGGGTGTGAGGCTGCCCGCGCTCAACAGCGTCGTGCTAACTCCATTCGAAGACGCGCCACTCAAGGCCACCACCCCGAAGCCGACGCGCAAGTGACCTTCTACGACGATATCGGCGGCCGCCCGACGTTCGAGAAGCTCGTGCGCGAGTTCTACGTGGGCGTCGCGACCGACCCTGTCCTGCGCCCGATGTACCCGGAAGAAGACCTTGAAGGCGCCATCCAGCGACTCACCGGGTTTCTCGAGCAGTACTGGGGCGGCCCCGGCACGTACTCGGAGCAGCGCGGTCACCCACGCCTCCGAATGCGGCATCTGCCGTTCACCGTGAACCCGGATGCCCGCGACCGCTGGCTGGTTCACATGCGTGCGGCCGTGGATTCGCTCCAGCTTTCACCGCTCGACGACGAGACGCTCTGGGACTATCTCGAGCGAGCGGCCCACGCCATGGTCAACACTTTCGAGGAGTAGTCAGCGGGTCGAGCGTGTGCTCGCGGGTCGTGCGTGTCGTGACCTCGCCGACGGGGAACCGCGTCGGCTCCTCCACAGCCCAGACTATTGCCGACTCCACCACCACCTCATCCACGACAAGAACTTCGAGGACTATTTCCAGGTTGTCGCCGACGTCA
>JAZJYU010000024.1:0-7605 GCA_040390225.1 Actinomycetota bacterium
CATTGATGCTGTTGCCGTCGTTGCCGAGGGTCAGCGCGTCGGTGCCGGTGGTGCCGACCAGCTTCTCGATCATGGTGACGGTAACGGTGTTGCCCTTACCGACCAGGGTGATCGAGTCCGTGCCGGTGCCGCCGCTGAGGGTTTCGATCGCCGAAACCGTGACGGTGTTGCCACCGTTGGTCAGGGTAACGACGTCCGTGCCGGTGCCGCCGGTCAGGGTCTCAACCAGCGAGATGGTCACGGTATTGCCGGCATTGAGCAGGGTCACCGCGTCGGTGCTGGGCGACTGGGTGGACCCCGACGGTGACGCGTTCTACCTGGCAGGGGCCTCGACCGCCGCGCCCGACACGGTGAGCTACAAGCCCGAGGGCACGGTCGTCTTCGCCGAGGGGGGATCGTCGAGCGCGCTGCGATCGGTCGGACTCGTCGTCTCGGACGGCCGGGCGGAGGGCACCGGCAGCCTCAACGTCACGGTCAAGCCCGCAGGCCAGGTGCCGATCATCGCCGACCCATTCGAGGTGCAGGCATACGCCGGCCAGGAGGTCACCGTGTCGCCGCTCGACCACGTTCGCGGCGGCACGGGAACGCTGCGACTGGCGAGCGTGCCGGCCAAGTCCGGGGTCGACATCACAGCCAGCCTCGAGGCGGGCACCTTCACCGTCACCAGCACGGAAACCGGAACGCACTACCTCGACTACGTCGTGAACGACGGCAGCGAGACGGCAAACGGTGAGGTTCGAGTGGATGTCGCGGCTCCGCCGGACGCGAACACCAAGCCGATCACCATCCCGAAGACGATCTTCGTGCACACTCTCAGCAGCCAGAGTATCGATGTGGCGTCGACCGACATCGATCCGGCAGGCGGTGTGCTGCTCGTGACCGGAGTGTTCAACGTGCCCGCGAACTCGGGGGTGCGCGCCGAGGTGCTCGAGGACCGGACGGTTCGGGTGACCCTGACCGCGCCGCTCGACAACGGCCCGGTCACCTTCAACTATCACATCACCAACGGCCTGGCCGAGGCGGATGGCGTGATCACCGTGGTGCAGATCCCGCCTCCGGCGAGACTGCAGCCGCCGATCGCCAACGATGACTCCGTGACGGTGCGTCCAGGGGACGCGATCGACATTCCGGTGCTCGCCAACGACGTGCAGCCCGATGGCGAAGACCTCACGCTCGACCCGCTGCTGTCCACGGGTCTCAAGAGCGACTCCGGTCTGCTGTTCGCGTCCGGCAGCGTGCTGCGCTACCTGGCACCGCAGAAGACGGGCGATTTCACCGCCGTCTACCAGGTGTCCGGGCCCGATGGTCAGGTCGCCCAGGCCCAGGTGAAGATCGCGGTGCGCGAGGCGAGCGAAGCGACCAACAATCCGCCGGTGCCGCAGACGGTCACCGCCCGCGTGCTCGCGGGCGCGACCGTGCGAATTCCCATACCGCTGACCGGAATCGATCCGGATGGCGATTCCGTGCAACTCCTCGGCCAGGAGACCGCGCCGCTGAAGGGTTCGGTGACGGATGTCGGTCCCGACTATCTCGACTACCAGGCCGGCGATTACTCGGCGGGGACGGACAGCTTCACCTACACGGTCGTCGACGCGCTGGGTGCCCGGGCGACCGGCATCGTGCGGGTCGGCATCGCGCCGAAGCTCGACGGTGCGCGAAACCCGGTCGCGGTGGAGGATGACGTCACAATGCGTCCGGGCGCGACCGTGTCGGTGCAGGTGCTTGCCAACGACTCGGACCCCGACGGGGGAACCCTCAAGGTCGTGAAGGTTGAGCCGAACAGTAAAGACATCAAGGCCGTCATCTCGGGCGACATCGTCAAGATCACTCCGCCGAAGACCCCGGGTCGTTACGGACTGGTCTACACGATCGAGAACGATTTCGGCGGGCGCAGCTCTGCTTTCATCTCGGTCGATGTCGATCCCAACGCGCCCCGCGCGTACCCCCAGGTGAACGACACGGTGCTGACGCTCACGGACGTGCTCGGCCAGACGCAGATCAACGTGAACGTGCTGCGCAACGTCTTCTTCGCGGACGGGCCGGTGAGCGGACTGAAGGTGAGCCTGCTGCCAGGGTACGCGCAGAGCGCATCCGTGACGGCCGGCAAGCGCATCGCGGTGCGCGTTGAGGCGAAGAGCCAGATCATCCCCTTCGCGGTGGCGAATCCCGATGACCCGAAGATCGTGTCGTACGCGTTCGTCTGGGTGCCGGGCCTCGATGACGCGTTGCCCCAGCTCAACCGCAAGGCGCCGCCGCTCACGGTGGCGAGCGAGTCGCAGCTCACGATCGATCTGAACAAGTACGTCTTGGCGATCGGCGGTAAGACCGTGCAGCTCACCGACACGACCAAGGTGCAGGCTACGCACTCGAATGGCGACCCGCTCGTGGTGAACGACCACACCCTCAAGTTCACGTCAGCGGACAAGTACTTCGGGCCTGCATCCATCTCCTTCGAAGTGACGGATGGCAGCTCGCCGACCGATCCGAACGGGCACGTCGCGACCCTCGTGCTGCCCATCAAGGTGACGCCGCGGCAGAACCAGCCGCCGGCTTTCGTCGGCGGCCAGATCGACTTCGAACCGGGCGCGTCCCGCACCATCGACCTCACCAAGCTCACCAATTATCCGTACCCCAACGACATCGGCGAGCTGACGTACACCGTGCTCAATCCGCTGCCGACCGGCTTCAGCTACACCCTCACCGGGCAGACCCTGGTGCTGACCGCCGATTCCGACGCGGTGAAGAACAGCAGCACTGCCATCCAGCTGTCCGTCGCCGACGCGCTTTCCACAGGCCTGTCTGGGCGCATCCAACTGGGTGTCGTGGCATCGACCCGGCCGCTCGCCAGCCCGGCACCCGACTCTGTGCAGGTGCAGCGCGGCCAGACGGCCAGCGTCGACGTGCTCGCCAACGATCAGGCGACGAACCCCTTCCCCGGCCAGCCTTTGACGGTGGTCGCAATCCGCGGCATCGGTGGGGCTTCGCTGCCCGCGGGGGTCTCGGTGTCTCCGAGCGCAGACAATTCGCATCTTACGGTGACGGTCGATCCTTCGGCGGTGCCGGGCAACACGAGCCTGCAGTACGAGGTGGCCGACGCGACCAACGACCCGGACCGCTACGTGTGGGGCACGGTGACGATCTCGGTTCAGGACAAGCCTGACCCGGTCTCCGGTGTCGGCGTGAGCGGGTTCGGCAATCTGTCGCTCACCCTGCACTGGACACCCGGCTCCGACAACAACTCGCCGATCACCGGGTACAGCGTGCTGATGTACGACTCGACGCTCACCAACCTGATCTCGATGACGCCCTGTACCGCCACCATCTGCGCGATCACGACGCCGGGCAACGGCTCGTCGAATGCCGTTCGGGTGCGGGTGATCGAGACGAACGCGCTCGGCAACTCGACACCGGTCGGATTCGGCGGCGGGGCGACGGCGTGGTCGGACGTCATTCCCGCGGCGCCGACCGGGGCATCGGCCGCCCCGCTCGACGGCGGCCTGCATGTCACCTGGAACGTGGTGCCGGATCCCGCGAACGGCAGCGCGGTCTCCGCGTACTATGTATCCGCGGGAGGAATAGATGCCCCGCCGGTCATGGCGAACAGCTGCTCATCCACGTGCTCGGTCGACATCACGGGTCTGTCGAACGGCCAGTCGGTGGGCGTCTCGATCAGCGCGCACAACGACGCCCAGTCGGGGATCGTGCCGTGGAACGAAACTGACATCAGCGGGACCCCGGCGGGTGCTCCCCTCCAGACCGGCACGCCGAGCGTCCCGGTGTCCGGCACCACTATCTCCGCAAGCTGGGGTGGCGACTTCAGCGACAACGGGCGCTCCATAGACGGCTACGTCGCGTTCGCGTACCCGGCGACGGATCCGCAGCCTGCCTGCCCGACCTCGGGGTTCACCGCGGACACGTCGAAGGTATTCGGCGGGCTCGCGACCGACACGACCTACGACGTGATCGTCTACGCCCGCAACAGCCAGGGCTGCAGCGCCAGCACACCGGTGCAGGCCGAAACCCCTCCTGCGGTGATCGACGCGGCGGCATTCGGCGGCCCGAGTGAGCACAGCACCCTGTGGGACGCGACCCTTTCCGGGGCGAGTTCGGGTGGCCAGACCTTCACGAGCGACTACACGTTCTACTACATGCTCGACGACGGCGTAAAGCGTGGTCCCATCGCGCTCGGCGACTTCCTCGTGGGTGACGGAAGCCAGTACGGCAGCACCTCGGAGCACGTGGCGCTGCTCGCCTGTCACAACACCGCGTGCCAGGACTCGTTCTCGGCTCCGATCCCGCTCTCCGTGACTCCAGTGGATCCGCAGGTGGCTGGGGTTCAATTCGCGCCGGCCAGCGATCTCAGCCTCAGCCAGGGAACGTTCAGCTGGCTGAGCTGGCCCTCCGGTCCGGGCTACACGAGCATCCAGTACAGCTGCAACGGCGGCACCAGCTTCAGCCCCGCGGACACCACCGTGGCGGGCGGAAGCTGCGATGTTCCTGTTCTCGCGCCGCTGGAACTCATAATCAGAGTGACCGCGAACGGGGGGACGACCTATGACGCGACTTACGACCAGAATGGCACATTGCAGTAGGTGCAGCATGATGACGTCGACCAACGAGGAGAACCCGAAATGACGATGACCCAGGAGCAGGCCACGTGGTTCTCCGACATCTTCAACCGCCTGGTGGCGAACGTCGACCAGGTGCTGCTCGGAAAGACGTTCGTCGTGCGGCTGTCGTTCACCGCGCTGCTCAGCGAAGGGCACCTTCTGCTCGAGGACTTTCCGGGTACCGGCAAGACCTCGCTGGCCCGCGCCATGGCGCAGAGCGTCAAGGGCACGACCAACCGCATCCAGTTCACCCCCGATCTGCTTCCCGGTGACATCACCGGTGTCAGCATCTACGACCAGGGCGCCGGGGTCTTCGAGTTTCACAGGGGACCGGTGTTCGCGAACATCGTGCTCGCCGACGAGATCAACCGCGCCAGCCCGAAGACCCAGGCGGCACTGCTCGAGGTGATGGAGGAGGGCACGGTCACCGTCGACGGCGTGACTCATCCGGTCGCGTCACCGTTCATGGTGATCGCCACCCAGAATCCGATCGAGCAGGCGGGAACCTACCGGTTGCCCGAAGCGCAGCTCGACCGGTTCATCATGAAGACCTCGATCGGGTACCCGGACCACGCGTCGACGGTGCGCATCCTGGAGGGTGCGGGCGTCAAGGCGCACGAGACGATCGTTCCGGCCATCGCCACGGATGAGGTGATCATCGAGATGGGACGACTCGCGCGCACCGTGCATGTCGACCCGTCGATCAACGACTACGTCTCCCGGCTCATCGAGGCCACGAGAACGACGACCGAAGTGCGTCTAGGTGCGAGCGTGCGCGGTGCGCTCGCCCTCATCCGCACGGCGAAGACCCTCGCCGCCGCGAACGGTCGCCACTACGTGGTGCCCGACGACGTGAAAGTACTGGCCGAACCGGTGCTCGCCCATCGGCTGGTGCTCGACCCTGAGGCCGAGTTCGACGGTGTGACACCCTCGAGCATCATGAGCCAGCTGCTCATCGAAACCCCGCCGCCGAGCGAACGGCAAGCGGTGTGACCAACCGAGAGGCCCCGGGTTACAGGTCGTCCTCGCGCACCAGGACGAACTCTTCGTCGCGCTTCGACACGGGGTCGGCGGCGACCGAGGGCATCAACAACGCCCGCACCCGCATCGTGGGCAATCGCACGGGCGTGCTGGCGGATGCGATCATCAGCATCGTGCGTGCGGCCCGGTCGGTGGGCGAGATCGTTCGCATCTGGCTGGCGCGCATCTCGGCCGTCATCACCCCGCTCGGATGGGTGATGCTCGCGGTGGTGCCGCTGGCCTTCGGCTTCGGCTACGGCCTGGGCTGGCTCGAACTGGTCGTGGTCGCGTGGGCCGGGGCGGTTCTCATCATCGTCGCGGCGATCTACCTGATCGGACGGAGCGCATTCGAGATCGGGCTGACCGTTCCGCACAGCCGCGTGGTGGTGGGGGAGCGGGCCACGGGTCAGATCGTGGTGCAGAATCCCACGCGGCGGCGATTTCTCGGCGTGAAGGCGGAGATCCCGGTCGGGCAGGGCCTCGCCGAGATCGCCCTTCCGAGTCTGGCCGGTGGCGCCGTGTTCCGTCACGAGTTCGTGGTGCCGACGCTCAGGAGGGGTGTTCTGCGGGTCGGTCCCGTGCGCACGGTGCGTGCGGACCCGGTGGGACTGGTGCGGCGTGAACTGGTCTGGACCGACTCGGCGGAGTTGTTCATCCACCCGCGCACCATCGGCATTCCGTCGACCAGCACCGGCTTCATCCGCGACCTCGAGGGCAACCCCACCCGCGACCTCTCCAACAGCGACGTCTCATTCCACGCCCTGCGCGAGTACACGGCCGGTGACGAGCGCCGCTACATCCACTGGAAGAGCACGGCAAAGACCGGCACATACATGGTGCGCCAGTTCGAGGAGACGCGGCGGAGCCATCTCGTCATCGCGCTGAGCCTCTCCACCGCCGACTACGCAACCGACGAGGAGTTCGAGATGGCGGTGAGCGTGGCCGGCTCGCTCGGCGCGCGTGCCATCCGGGACGCCCGCACGGTCTCCGTCGTGGTCAGCGAACGCACGCCCGAGTTCGCGAAGCAGAAGGTGCTGGCGGTGCAGCATCTGAACACTCTCACCCGGACCCGCCTGCTCGACGACCTGGCGCTCATCGAGCACAGCGCGTCCGCGATCGGGATCCGGGATGTCGCTCGAGTGACCGCGGACGAGATCACCGGCATCTCGGTGGCATTCCTGGTCTGTGGCTCGCTCGCCACGCCGACCGACCTCCGTGCGGCATCCACCAAGTTCCCCGCGGGCGTCGAAGTCGTGGCCGTGGTCTGCGACCCCGAGATGGTGCCGGGGCTCCGCCGGGTGTCCGGGCTCAGCGTGCTCACCATCGGCTACCTCGAAGACCTGCAGAAGTCGCTGGCCCGATCGGCTGCAGCGTGAACCCGCGCAGGCCGCTCTCCTTCGGCTTCGTCGCGAGCAACACGGTGCTCATGTGGATCTCGACAGCGATCGCGTCGACCGCACTATGGTCCACGTATCGCAGCATCCAGTTGGTGATCCTGGTCGCTGTCGCCACCATCGCCGGGTCGGCAATCGCCATCCTCGGCGCCCGCTTCCGCTGGTCGGCCCTCATCACGCTGGCGGTCACCATCGTGGCCTACCTCGTGATCGGGGTTCCGCTGGCCATTCCGGCTCGCGCGCAGTTCACGGTGCTGCCCACCTGGCAGGGGATTCTCGACCTGCTCAGCGGCACGGCACTCAGCTGGAAGCAGCTGCTCACCATCACTCTTCCTGTCGGCAGCTACCAGTCGCTGCTGGTTCCCGCACTCGTACTGGTATTCGGCACGGTCACTGCGGGACTCACGATCGCACTGCGCGCGCGCTGGGGTGAGGTGGGCGCTTTCGCTCCGGCGGTGCTGTTTCTTGTCGCGATCCTGTTCGGTCCGGAGTCTGCCACCTTCCCCGTTCCGGCGGCGCTCGGTCTGCTCGCGGCGCTGCTGCTCTGGATGGTCTGGTGGCGCTGGTTCCGCCGGCGCGAG
>JAZJYU010000025.1:0-4517 GCA_040390225.1 Actinomycetota bacterium
GCCGCCGGCGAGTCTGCGGTCGATGATCTCTGCGCCGCCCGCGGCATCCAGGGCGCTCATCACCGCAGCGAAGGCGCCGACCCCTGGTACGACCAGTCCGCCGGCCTCGAACGCCTTCTTCTTGTCACCGGTCAGCTCGACGTCGGCACCGGCAAGCTCCAGCGCCTTGACGGCGGAATGGACGTTGCCGCTGCCGTAGTCGAGGACCACGACGGATGGTGCGCTCACGTCTACAGCGCGCCCTTGGTCGAGGGGATGCCGGTAACCCTCGCGTCGAACGCGACGGCCTGGCGAAGAGCCCGCGCGAAGGCCTTGAACTCGGCCTCCGCGATGTGGTGCGGGTCGCGGCCGCTGAGCACGGTGATGTGCACGGTGAGCCCGGCGTTGAACGCGATGGCCTCGAAGGCATGACGCATCATGGATCCCGTGAAGTGGCCGCCGATGAGGTGGTACTCGAAGCCCTCCGGCTCACCGCTGTGCACCAGGAACGGGCGGCCGGAGATGTCGACGACAGCCTGAACGAGCGCCTCGTCGAGCGGCACCAGCGCGTCGCCGAAGCGGGCGATGCCGGACTTGTCACCAAGAGCCTGCTTGATCGCCGAGCCGAGCACGATGCCGATGTCTTCGACCGTGTGGTGCACGTCGATCTCGATATCGCCCCTCGCCTTGACGATCAGGTCGATCAGCGAGTGCTTCGAGAAGGCTGTGAGCAGGTGATCGTAGAATGGCACGGAGGTCTGAATGTCGGACACGCCGGAACCGTCGAGGTCGAGCGTGAGATCGATACTCGACTCGCTCGTCTCGCGCACGATGTGTGCGACGCGTTCGGTGGTCATGAGGTCAGCCTAGCGAGAGCGTGCAGGAAGATCGTCGTCTCGGCCTCGGTACCCGCGGTCACACGCAGGCTGTTGGGGATGCCGAGGTCACGGATGATGATGCCTTCGGCCAGCAGCGTCTCGAACACGCCGTTAGGGTCGCCGACACCGCTGAACATGACGAAGTTCGACTCGCTCGGCCAGGCCGTGTACCCGAGCTTCGGCAACTCGACCAGCAGTCGGTCCCGCTGCACCTTGATCTCATCCACCATCGCCAGCATCTCCGCACTGTGCGCCAGAGCAGCAACGGCCGCCGCCTGGGTGAACGACGACAGGTGATATGGCAGTCGAACGAGCCGCAGTGCGTCTGTGACCGCCGGGTCGGCCACGAGGTAGCCCACCCGGGCGCCGGCGAAGGCGAAAGCCTTGCTCATGGTGCGGGTGACCACCAGAAGCGGTCTGCCCTCCAGCAGCGTGAGCGCGCTCGGGGTGCCATCCGGCGCGAACTCGGCATAGGCCTCATCGACGATGACGATCCCGCGAGCGGCCTCGTACGCGGCCTGGATCGTTCCGAGTGACAGGGCGGTGCCCGTCGGATTGTTCGGCGAGCAGAGGATGACGATGTCGGGGTCGGTGCGCTCGATCCAGTCCGTGACGGTGGCCGCTGAGATCTCGTAGTCGGCATCACGTTCGCCGGCGATCCAGTGAGTACCCGTGCCCGCCGCGATGATCGAGTGCATCGAGTAGGTGGGCGGGAAGCCGAGGATGCTGCGGCCGGGACCGCCGAACGCCTGCATCAGCTGCTGCAGGATCTCGTTCGACCCGTTGGCTGCCCACACCTGCTCGGGTGTGATGCCATTGCCGACATAGCCGGAAAGGCTCTCGCGCAGCTCGGTGAACTCACGGTCGGGATATCGGTTGACACTCAGCACGGCGGTCGCCAGCGCCGTCACGATGTCCGTGGCCACGTCCTCCGGAATCGGATGCGTGTTCTCGTTGACATTCAGCTCGACGGGCACGTGCAGCTGTGGTGCGCCGTACGGGGTGAGACCGCGAAGGTCGTCACGGATCGGAAGGTCGGAGAGCGATACCACTCGACAATCGTATGGGTCTTGGATCGGCGTATGGGTCTTGGATCGGATGGTTCTTACTTGGAGTACTGCGCCGGGATGGCGAGACGCTCGCCGGCCTGGATGTCGGAGCCCGACAGATTGTTGAGGTGCACGATCTCGGAGGCGACCTCGCGCGGATCGGCGGCGGGCGCGATCTCTCCGGCCAGCTGCCACAGGGTCTCACCAGACTGCACGGTGACGTAGTGGAGCGAGGATCCCGTTTCGTTGGACGCCGCAGCACCCCCGCTGTTGACGAGGGCGAACAACGCGGCGACAACCAGCGGTACGGCAATGAGCAGGGTGAAGACGACGCGACCACGTCGGGTCAGGCGAAGATGTGAGGGCGCATAACCCGCTACCGCTGTGCTCATTGCCGACTCCTTCGTTCCATTCGAACCTCTGTACCGAACATACCTTCGATTTGCGTTCATTTCAACTAGATCTTCGAACACAGCACCGACATTCGACCCGACACACTAGAACAGGTGTTTGTTTTCGTGCCCTTCGCCGGATACAGTTTCGAGTGTCTGGTTCACACGCAACCAGCGACCACTGACATTCGAACGGATCGTGATGGCTGAGAGCATCAATGACGAGCTGGGCGTCAACGACGGCGGAACGCGCCGGCGCAAGAACCTGAGCGAGAAACAGCTCGCCATCCTCGAGATGATTCAGCGAGCCGTCGCCACCCGGGGCTACCCGCCGAGCATGCGCGAGATCGGCGACGCGGTCGGCCTCTCGTCGCTCTCATCCGTCACCCACCAGCTGAACCAGCTGGAGCTGAGCGGCTACCTGAGGCGCGACCCGAATCGGCCGCGCGCACTCGAAGTGCTGATCGAGCTCGATACTCCGGAGGGCGCCAGCCTCTCAGACAACCCGACACCCATCGGCGACGCCGCCATGGTGCCGCTCGTCGGGCGCATCGCGGCCGGTATCCCGATCACCGCCGAGCAGCAGGTCGACGAGGTCTTCCCGCTCCCCCGCCAGCTGGTCGGCAAGGGCGATCTCTTCATGCTGAAGGTCGTCGGCGAGTCGATGATCGATGCGGCGATCTGCGACGGCGACTGGATCGTGGTGCGCCAGCAGAAAGATGCGGAGAACGGTGACATCGTCGCCGCGATGCTCGACGACGAGGCGACGGTGAAGGTGTTCCAGCGGCGCGACGGCCACACCTGGCTGCTGCCGCGCAACAGCGCTTTCGCGCCGATCCTGGGCGACTACGCCGAGCTTCTCGGCAAGGTCGTTGCGGTCTTGCGCTCGGTCTGATCTCGCCTCGGGAGCAGGTACCACATCAGGCAGAACAGCAGGGCGACGACGCCGACGAGCGCGATCGAATATACCGCTGTGTCATAGACCAGTACGCGGTCGAAGGCCATCGTTCCTGCGATGATTCCGCGGAGCCAGATGGCGCCTCCCGCCACGGCGAGCACGCCTAGGGCGGCTGCCCAGGCGATGATCCGCAGGACTCCGCCGGTGCGCTGGTATGGCGCCTCCGCGGGAGTGGTGCGCCTCACCCACCGCACCGCCCAGATCGCGACAACGACAAGTCCGAACACGCTGGAGAGGTATTGCAGCCAGCGCGACACCGCGAACGGGCCGAGCTGCGCGCGGAGCGCCGCGACGCGCAGCACGACGAAACCGTCGGGGTGCGTGAAGCTGTCCCAGAGCAGGTGGGTCGCAATGCCGATCAGCAGTGCGGCGATCAGGAGCACCACGAACGCCCACCATAGGCGCCGACGGGGCGCAATCCGGAATCGATCATGCACCCAGCGCGGGGCGAAGTCCACGAGTGGCGAGCGCAGCACGAAGACCCACACCCCGAAAGCGATCAGGCCCATCGGCAGGTCGGCGGTCAGACCGCCGATGAGCGAGTGCGTGTATTCCCTTGGGATGCCGATGGGAACGAAGTAGGGCAGGTCTGGCACCATGCTCCCGATCACGAGCCCGGCCGCGGGCAGTGGCGTGCGGGCGAGTGGCAGGATCGCGGCAATGTGGCTCGGCGTGAACGGCACCCGCCCACCCTAGTGTTCACCTCCTACGCTCGCTGTTTACCTCCTACGCTCGCGGCGGGTTCATGCCATCACGGAGGGAGTCGTAACTGGCTCCGCGAGCTCGACAGCCCGCCACGACCTGGCGCATCC
Source organism: Actinomycetota bacterium (assembly GCA_040390225.1). Taxonomy (GTDB): domain Bacteria; phylum Actinomycetota; class Actinomycetes; order Actinomycetales; family Microbacteriaceae; genus Lacisediminihabitans. Next base: position 4,069 of record JAZJYU010000025.1, read on the forward strand.
CCCGCCACGACTGCAGGCGCAGGTCAGTGGGCGTGCCGGAGGCGCACCGCACGCGTCGCCGCGAGCACGTTCGTGAGCGACTCGACCGTCTCGTCGTAGCCACGGGTCTTCAGTCCGCAGTCGGGGTTGACCCAGACCTGGCGCTCCGGGATCGAGCCGAGTGCGATGCCGATCAGGTCGGTGACCTCCTCGACCGACGGAACGCGAGGCGAGTGGATGTCGTAGACACCCGGCCCGATTCCGCGGCCGAAACCGCTCGACTTGATGTCGGGCACGACCTCCATCTTCGAGCGGGCCGCAGCGCACCTCCGGGCCCCGAGGTAGATCGCCCTACCGCGCCACGGCCCGCCGTCCGCCGCCGGACGTTTTCGACCCTCCTCGATTCGCGGCTGACACGAGGCGTTGGGGGGCACGCGTGTGGCGGCCGGCGTCAGGTTAGGGTGTCGCGC